>JAFVWP010000081.1 GCA_017501565.1 Elusimicrobiaceae bacterium
TTAGCAAGTTTTTCGTTGTGAGGATTCATTGCCGCAATATTTATGGGGTTCATAAAGAAATCAACACCAACACCGAAAGCCTCTCTGGTATTTGCCGGACCAAAGATAGGTAAAACCAAATACGGACCTTCCGGAACGCCCCATTTCGCCAACGTCATGCCGAAATCAGCTTTACTTTTGGGAATATCCAAACGGGAAGCAATATCCATTGTACCGCCGAAACCATAAACGGTATTTGTCATAAAGCGGCCAAGGGTCATTCCCGCCTGTTCAAAATCCCCCTGCAGGATATTGTTAAAGAATACTACCGGCGTAAATAAATTGCTGAAAAAGTTGGTAAGTATATCTTGGAAGATAGGCGGAACCACCGTCCGATATACCATCGCCGCCGGCTTTAAAACTATTTTATCGACAATCTGATTGAATTCAAAAGTAACTCTGTTTACCGGCTCAAACGGATCATTAACCGCATAAGCATACTCCGACGAAGTCGTTGCCGCACACGCCCCCAAAAACAACACAGAGGAAAGAACTGCCGCCATTGCAGTCTTTTTAAGGGACAACCAAAGTTTTTTCAGCTTTTGCTTCATCAGTCTCAACTTTCAGAAAAATAATATTGTCTAAGTAAATACAAAAACCAAATTAAAACAAGTTTAAAAGTATATCTTTAGGGATATTTTTTGCAAAAATTAACCATAACGTTACTAAAAAGACACACCTATCCGTTTAAACTTGCCAACTCTCTTTCAATTGTAGGAATTACCTCGTCCACGCTATTTACAACGGTAACCAGATGCTCATGCTTTTCCTGAGCAAATTCGTTTTTAATCAGCTCTTTCAAAAGACCGTTGAAGTGGTCCCAGAAACCGTCGATATTGGCAACGATAATCGGCTTGTTGGTTTCCCCGATTTGGCGCATTGCCATAATTTCAAACAGCTCGTCCAAAGTTCCGATTCCCCCCGGCAAGATACAAAAAGCATCTGAACGGTTAAACATAATATCTTTCCGCAAATGCATACTGGAAACGATAATCAGTTCATCTATAGTAAAAGTCGGGCGTTCGCTGCGTTGCAAATGATTGGTGATTACGCCGACCAAGCGCCCTTTATTTTCATGCGCAGAGGTTCCCAAAGCGCCCATAATTCCTGTAAATCCGGCACCGTATACCAGCTCGATTTTCTTTTCCGCCAGTTCTTTACCCAAATCCCTTCCGGCCTGCAAAAAAGCAGGATTATTTCCGTCCGAACCGCCGCAGAACACGCCCAAAGTTTTTAATTTTGACATAATATTAGTGCCTCCTTAACATTTATCCTTTAAATTAAGCGCAAAACTTGTTTTAATAATCAGAATGTAGCAGATGCAACTCTTTTTGATAAGGGATTAAAAACTTGATTTTCAAACCTAGCAAAATCTTTCTGTTTTTCGGGCTGTTAGCGGCAGTAGGAAATTATGCGGCAAACGCCTTTGCCGAAGATAAAAAAGTCGACTCTACCTTAGAGTTTCGTAAGATTCCGGTAACAAGCGAAGACAATTCTGCCAACAACGACAGTATGTTTGACCTTCCGGACTTACCAATTCCCTTGGCCAACAATGCACCTGCAAATACTCAATCTCCCGCCGCCGGAACCGAGACTCCGGCAGGTACATCGTCTTCTGCTCCAACCCAGTTGGTAGTTCCGCTTCCACCGATTTTGGATATCGGCTTTACCAAGAACGCTTTGCCGACTCTTGGCAAAGGTACCGTACCCGAAGCAACCCAACCCAAAGAAGATAAACAGCCTGCTTTTACCCGCCTTATTGACGCTTCCCGTTTTGACATAGCCGGCATTGGTCTTGGCATGACTCCGGAAGAAGCAGAAGAAGCAGCCAAAGAATATAACTTTACTTTGGTTGATACGATTTACAATATCCCCAGATTTTTAAGTTGGAAATACAAAGAAACCTGTCAAGACGCCGGATACTTAGTTTATACCGCCACCCAAGAATGCATCAAAAACATGGCAGAAAAGAAGGGCGAACGTTACATTTCGGAAATCCGTCTTGCCAACCAAGCAAACAAAGAGAAAATCAAAGTTAATTTCACCAGTTCTTTCGGCGACAACCTTTCTTATAAGATAACTTATGTCAGCGAAGGTGATTACTCTCTTGGCACCAGTACCGAAGCCGTATTTAAAAAGCGGGAAAGAAGAAAAGCTTTCTGGCAAAGAGTGATTGAAAAATACGGTATGCCTTCGGATTTAGTGGAAATGTTATGGACCGAAGGACTTGATAAGCCTTATTTAAAAGCCACGATGAACCGTTCTTCCACCAACGGTATGTTAGTTTTGGAAGAAGTAAGCATCACGGACGCAGATACTTACGGCATGATGCGGGCTAACCGTGAAATGCCGCCAAGCAGAGGCTTTTCCTTCTAAGGAATTATAAAATACTGTTATCAGGCAGACTTCCTTTTTTTAGCAAACTGTTTTTTAACTGCGGCTTCTTTAAGCAAGTAGCTCGACAAGCCTTAAAAGCGGCTAAATTGCCGTGCTGTGCCAAAACCTTTACTCCCGACATTCTACCACCACAAAGAGGGTAAAAAACTTTTAAAGGAGAAGATATCGGCGAAACAAGGAAAGCCTGAAATAGACGATAAAAGCGGCTAAATTGCCGTGCTGTGCCAAAACCTTTACTCCCGACATTCTACCACCACAAAGAGGGTAAAAAA
>JAFVWP010000082.1 GCA_017501565.1 Elusimicrobiaceae bacterium
AGGCGGAGTCAAGAAACTTAAAGGTGAAAATTGTTTGCCCACAAATAACTAAACAAATGAAAAAGCCGCACAAAAGAAAAAACCCGAGCTTTCGCTCGGGTTTTTAAATTTATATGCGCAGGGGGGGACTCGAACCCCCAAGCCGTTAGGCATGCGCCCCTCAAACGCACGCGTATACCAATTCCGCCACCTGCGCTAAAAAGCGCTAAATACAACGAGGGAAAAACTACTGCTTAGATATTTTAGCAAAAAAAAACCGACCTTGCAAAATTTAAGCCACAAAATCTGGCTTTTTCCGTCGTAAAATATACCGGTATTTGATATAATAAAATATAGTCTTTTTTCGGGAGAAATATGAATCCGCTTTTGGCCGCTTGGCTGTGTTGGGCTGTGATAGGCTTTTCATCGGTTGTCGGCAAATACGCCACCGATGTCATTAGCCCGGCTTTGCTTGTCTTTTTGGGGTGTTTGGCGGCGTTGGCCCTGATGAGCCCTTGGCTGAGCCGAAACCGCCAATGGGGCGTTCTTTTTGCCCGAGAATACAGGCGTTCTTGGTGGATAATCGGCACTTTGGGCACCGCCGTCCCGTTTACCATGCTCCTGTGGGCATTGCATTACACCACCCCGGGAAATGCCGCTATTTTGCAACAAACCGAACTGATTTATTCGCTCTTTTTCTCGGCAGTTTTTTTAAAAGAAAAAATCAGTTTCAAACAGCTCTTAGCCTGCTTGCTGATAGTGGGGGGAGCGGTGTTAATTTTACTCAAAGAAAAATATCGCGCACATTGGGTGGGGGATTTGATGATTATCGGCAGTGTATGGACCTTGCAAGCCGCTTCTTGCACCGCCAAAAAATTGCCGCCCTACTTAGACCCGCGCGTGATTACCGCCGCACGCAGTTTGTATGCACTGCCGCTACTGATGCTGCTGTGTTTGTTTACAGCCGCAAAACACACGCTCTTTTTAGAGCCAGGCTGGCTTTTAGCGGTGGTTTTGTTATACACCGGGCTACTCAAATACGGCGCCGCCATGATATGGTGGTATCGTGCCATCGGCCGCTTGCCGTTGAGTAAAGTTACCGCTGTTTATTTATCTTATCCGATATTGACGCTCTTATTATCGGCGTCACTCGGACTTGAAAAAACACATGCCTATCAATGGGCCGGACTAGCACTCACGTTAGCCGGTGCTTATTGGATAAGTTTTATTATCATAAAGGAACAAAATAAATAATGAAAAAATCACCCGTTTTAGCCATTTGGATTTCCTGGTTTATTACAGCCGTCAATTTAATTGTGGGAAAATATGCCATTGCGTATATCAATGCCGCACTTTTTCTTTTTTTAAGTTGTGCCGTCGCCACGCTTTGTTTTTTGCCGCATATACACAAAGTAAACGGCTGGAAATTCTTATTTGGCAAAAAACTCATCTGGAAAAACTTGGCCTTGGGCACTTTGGGTACAGCCCTGCCGATGACGTGTATGATGATTGCGCTTAACTATACAACCCCGACCAATGCCGCCATCTTAAACCAATTTGAAATTGTCTATTCGCTGATTTTGGCCTGGATTTTGCTCAAAGAAAAGCCCTCTGTCCAACAATTATTAGGCTCTGCACTGGTGGTGGCGGGGGTAACGCTTCTTTTGTGGCAGGCGGGGTTTTCCGTACAGCTCAAAGGGGATTTAATGGTCATCGGCAGTTTGTGGATGTTTCAACTCAGCCATATCTTTGCCAAAAAACTGCCCCGCGAAATGGACCCGGCTTTAATAGCTGTCGTTAGAGCAATGTTTGCCCTTCCGGCCTTATTTTTGCTTATAATATATATAGTGTGTACTCAAGGGATTATTTTCACCCCGGCTCCTACGCTGTGGTGGGCTTTGGCCTTTACGGCAGTGATAAATTATTTTATAGGAAATATTTTTTGGTACTATGCCATACGTAATATGGCTTTGGGAAAGGCAACGGCAATTATCTTGTCTTACCCGGTAATGACTTTTATATTATCTGCTTTATTGGGAGTGGATAAAGTGACTACTTTTAAAGTGCTCGGCCTGATATTAGCCTTGTTGGGCGCATATATCGTAACGGGCATTGTCAAAACACAAGGAGAAACAAAAAGATGAAAAAGCTGGTACTTTTTGATTTAGACGGCACCTTAATTAACGCGGGGGGAGCGGGCAAAGCCGCCTTGACCCAAGCCGTCAAAGAACTCTACGGAAAAGAACCCAAATTTGAAGCTTCTTATATTGCAGGCCGCACCGATACCGACAATTTTGCCATTGTTTATGAACTTGTCAAAGGGAAAAAAGCCACCAAAGCGGAAGTTAAAAAAATTCACGATAAGTATTTAGAGCTTTTACCCGCAGAAGTAAAAAAATCCTGTCAACGCAAAACCTACAAATTGACAGCGGGCGTGAAAAAATTTTTAGAAACTTTATCTAAAGAAAAAGATGTAATTTTGGCCTTGGGTACCGGCAATATGGAAAAAGGCGCCTATATTAAATTGGAGCCTTCAGGTCTGGGCCAATTCTTCACGTTGGGCGGATTTGGCGAAGACGGCAAAACCCGTGAAGAAATGCTCACCGCCGCCGTAAAACGTGCCGAAAAGAAATTTAAAACCAAAATTTCTGCCGATCATGTATTTGTTGTCGGCGATACGCACAGAGACATCAGCGCCGCCAAAGCCTGTGGGTTTCACCATGCGTTAATCTTGCCGGTGTCCCCTAATGAGCGCCGCTTGCAGCTTTCTCCGGCAGAATTGGAAGTGAAAGATTTTAAAGATATTGAAACTTTTTATGTATGGCTCGGTTTGGATTGCGACCCTAAAGGCGTAAAACGCGGGGTATATATTTCTCCCGCCAGCGCGATTGAACACGTATTTTTTAGCCGCACCGGCATTGATGAAGACCGCCTGAAAATGCTGAAAATTAAAAAGTATGAAGATTTGCCTTCCGGCACGATTATGTAGGATTGACTATGGAATGGTTTAAGGCAGCGGAAAAATTTAACCAAGCATTAGCTTCGTCCGACCCCACCCCCGGTGGCGGGGCCGCCGCGGCCATGGCGGCGGCGATGGGCTGTGCGTTGGCTTTAATGGCCGGAAATACCACTTTAAAACGTAAAGCCACACCGCAAGAAACCAAAGACCGCCTGGAACCGCATTTACGCAAGTTGGGCGCGTTAAAAAACCAGCTGGACCATTTTATCCAAGAAGACAGCGTAGCCTACTCGGCCTATATCGTGGCGAGCAAGCTCCCTAAAGAAAATGCAGACCGCCCCAAAGCCATAGAAGATGCGCTCTTGTACGCCGCGCGCGTACCGACCGACACAGCCACTACGGCTATTCAATGCTTGCGGGAAATAGATTTGATCAAAGACGATATTGCCCCGGTTATTTTATCGGATATTTATTGCGCGCAATATCTGCTTAAAAGCTCCATTCGTTGCAGTATAGAAAATATTAAAGCGAATTTGGCTTTTATAAAAAATGAAGATTGGGTAGCCAAGCTGACCCAACACATTGAAGTATTTTCAAAGTCTTGTTAAAAAGGATTGGGCTATGACAGAAAAAACAAATAAAAGAAGCGGCATGTTAGGCACCATTTACAAAATGTTACCCAATATTGACGACGATTACGCCGCCAAATTGGTATATACGCTAGAGAATAAAAAAGATTTGGGCCGCTTACAGCAAGACATCGCTGATATTTCCGCACAATTGGGCGATGCAAGTGAAATGTCTGACACCATCGTAGCCAAAATCCTGTTAGATGAAATTACACTGCCTGCGGCACTGCGCCAACTGCGCGTTTACAACAATGCCGTTTCGGTTACCGAATTAACCGAAGCGTTAGACACCCCGCCGCAAGATATTGATTTGTTGCTCAATTACTACGCCGCTTTCGGAAGTCACCGATTTTTTGATACGGAGTTTGCCCGCGCTTTAAAAGAAGTAAAGGATAAAGACAACTTATCCGACGCCGAAAAAGCCCAACACGCGCTTTGCGTATTGGTAGAGCAAGCCAAAAAAGATTTGCCGGAAAATGAAAAACTGATTGAGAAAAACAAAAATTGCATTTACCAAACAGCCGACAAATATCATTTATCCGTACAAATCACAGCCGCTTTGTTGGCATTATACACCGCCCCCGGTGCGGCAAACTTTGCCGACTTGTTCCAACAACAAGTACAAGTTTTACAAAAAATAAATACTGATGAAAACTTGACGGCTTCTTTGGCGGCTAAGGCTTTGCTGTGCCAAATCACCCCCAAAGACGCGGCCGACATAGCCCAAACCTCACACTTATTAAAAGGCCAAATTTTAGAAGAAGATTTAATGATTATTGCTTGCCGCTATTTAAAAGTAAAAACCCCGCAAGATATTTACGATGCTTTTGATGCGGTATTAAAACGCTTACCGCATGTGCATCAAAAAGAAGAAAACTTGGGTTTGGCAGTACAAGTACTTTTAGAAGGGACGGAAGAATGTTTCCAAAAAGCCCAACAAAAAGCCGCTTTGGCCCGTGAACGCATTTTACTGCGCAAAGCATTGTCTAAAAAAGAAGCCTACAACGGCTATGAATATGATATTGCACAACGCTTTGCCGGACATAAAACCTATATCCAAATAGAGCGGGAAATGAACGAACTTTTAGAGCAATTGCCCTATTGCCAGCAAGAACTTGAAAATAAGGAGCTGGCCTGTAAGGTGCTTTTGGGTACTCTCAGCTTAGAAGAAGCCCGCAAACAAGCCGAATATTTACAAAATTTAAAAGCGCAAACCCTGACCAAAGGGTTGGCTCCGGAAGCCTTAAAAAATTATTTAGGCACTAAACAAGCCGAAGAAATCACCGCTTTCTTTGAAGATTCTTTGGCGCCGTACACATTCTGGAAAACCAACCGGGACCAACATAAATTTGCCTTGCAAACCTTGGTGGGGGAATTAAACGGAACGTCCAATAAACAGATTTCCACATTTGTTTTAGACATGTTGGAAAATGGTTCTTCTTTAGAACTTGTAGCAGATATGCTTGCCAATATTCAGGCGCATAAAACCCGCCCGGAAGAGTTGGAAAAGCTATTACAGATGTATAAAAAAGCACGCGTTACCAGCAAAGAGGCATAAAGTTTTTTTAAAAATACTAAAAAAAACTATCCAAACCGCCTTAAATTTAGTATGCTTGTATCGTGATGGTTTATTTTTATTTTCAGGGTGAAAAAAACAATGAGATATTGGGTCTATATCAATGACAAAGTTGAAGGTCCTTTTGAAGAGGAAAAATTGGCCGACGTGAAAGGCTTATCGCCGGACACGTTGATTTGCTCCGAAGAAGTAGAAGAAGGCGGCTCCCAAGAATGGGTGAAAGCCTCTTCTTTGTTTGAATTTGACGAAGCAACCAAAACCATGACGCGCGCCCCGCTGAGCGGACAAGAAATTAACGTCATGACCAAAGCAGAAGACGTGGTAGTAGAAAACACGCCCGATGCCGCCGCTCAAGGCGGTATCCCGAACTCTGCGGTGCAAATTTTAATTGATAAAATTGATAATTTGACCCACGAAATTGAAGGGTTAAAAGGCAAATTAGATGATGCCTTAACCGCTTCCGCCGCGGCCCAAGCGGCTGCCCAATTGGCCGCTGTGCAACAACAGGCCGCCTTGAACGCTTTGAAAGAAAAAGAAGCCGAAGAAGCTGCCAAAGCGCAAGAAAAAACCGAAGAAAAAGCGGAAGAAAAACCGGCTGAACAAGCTGACAAACCCGCTGACATCACCAATGAAGACGCTTTGATTACCAACACCCAAAGTTTGGTCAATCATGCCGAACAGGTAGTGGCCCAAGCCAGCGAAAACACCGAAGAAAAACCCGTAGATTTTTTAGATGAAATGGATATTTCTTCCGATAAAGGCGGCGAAGAATTGGTCCTGCGCTCTGCGTTGGACTCTCTTTACGGCGTAAAAATTGAACAAACCGAAGAAGAAAAAGAAGCGACCTTCCAAGACTTACTTTCTCCCTTAAAAACGGCCGCTGTGGCCGCTACTGCCGCCGGTGCCGCGGCAGTGGTAGTATCTTCCTTAAATGATGATAAAGAAGAACAGACCCCTTCTCAAGATCAACAAGATACTGCTCAAAAAGAAACCCCGGCCCAAGAACCTGAAGCCGAAGAAAAGGCGGCTGAAGAAACCCCTGAAGTAAAAGAAGAGCCTGTGGCCGAAGAGCCTGCCGTTGAACCGGTAGCCGAAGAAACGCCCGCTCAAGAAGAAGCCCCGGTGCAAGAACCTGTGGCCGAAGAGCCCGCCGTTGAACCGGCAGCCGAAGAAGCGCCCGCTCAAGAAGAAGCCCCGGTACAAGAACCTGTGGCCGAAGAGCCTTTCTCTTTAGATTTACCCGGCGAACAATTGACCGAAGAACAACGCGAAGAATTAATCAATGAGCTTACTTCTCCGGGCCAACAAAACGATTTCATCGCCCAAGCCTTGGCAGAAGCCGAAGCGCAAAACCAACAAAGCGAAGAAAAACCCCAAGATTTCTTGCAAGAAATTGCCCCGCAAGTAGATGTTTTACCGGTAGCGGAAGAACCCGCTCAAGAACCCCAAAATGCGGAAAAAGAATCCTTAGACTTGGGTGATACCCCGCAGTTAAGCATCATTGGCGAAGAAGAAAAGCCTGCCGAGCCTGTGCAAACCTTTGAAGAAGTCGCTCCGGCTCAAGACAATGCTTCCGTAGCCGATATGCAACTTACGCCGATGGGCCCCGCTGAAGAACAAGAAGCCGTTAAAGAAGTAACGGAAACGATTAAAGAATTGGTCCCCGGCAAAAAATTAGAAGACACCTTAGCCGGTGGTGACGGAATTATTTCCCAAGCGGATTTGGACGAAGCCTTCTCTGAAAAAGCGCCGACGGAACAATTCCCTTTGAATGCCGAAAGTTTTTCTGTAGCCCCAGAAGGAGTAAAATTATCCGATGAAACGGACCAACCTACGCCCGATTTGGAAGAAGATCCTTTACCGGAAGAAAGCTACAACCCCGGTGAAATGACCGAGATTGAGCTCAAAGAAGGGGCCACTTATTTGATTTCTGACTTCGTCCCTCCTGCCGAAGCCGCCAGAAAAGTGGTAGAAAGACAAGTGAAAAAATCTGATTCTGTGGAAGAATTAGGTCCCGGTGCCGCTGCGGCTTTGGCTGCTACGGCTGCCGCTACCGGCGCGGCAGTGATGGCCTCTGCCTTACCGGAAACCCACACCAAAGCCGAAGAAGTGCAAGAAGTATCTTCCGCCAAAGAAGATGCCGATTTGACGATGTCCAAGGTTATTTTGGAAAATACGATCAAAACCAAGCGCGGTGCTACCATGGATATTAAAACCGTTCCGATGGTAAAAGAACCTGCCAACACCGATCGTTTAGATTTGTCCGATTCTGACTTGGCTGACATCAATGCCCAGCACGATATGAAAGTGGCCGACATTAAGCCCAGCAACTCCAACACCACCAAAATTGTTATGGGCGGTTTGGTAGCCGTGGTTATTTTAGCGGTCATTTATGTAATGTTGGCTTTCTTAGGTTTACTGCCCGACGGCTTGAATGTCTTAAAGAAAGGGCCGTCTGCTGAAGAATTGCAAGCCCAAGAAGAACAATTGACCGAAATGATTGGTCCGGACCTTTCCCAAGCTCCGGCTGTGGCCCCGCAAAACCCTTACGCCGCGAATCAACCGATGCAAATGCCGGCTGCGGTGGAAAACCAAGTAATGGCGCAACAGCCCATGGCCCAACCGCAACAAAACCCGATGGCCGTAGTATTGGGTGAAGCGAAAAATTATCTCTTGTCAAACGGACAAACCTTGCAACAAGTGATTAATGCCCGCCACCCCAACGCCGTCAGAATGATTGAATGGTCTATCACGACGGCCGTAGAACCGAACAACTACTCCATCTTGGTAAAGGTACCGCCCGAGAATGCGCAAAGTTTTAAAATTTCGTATCGTTTCAACTACAATACGATTACCAAAACTTTAGACCCGACCATCTCGGACTCCAAAAACTTATTAGACTCCGTATCCGGACGTTAAGTAAGATTTAACCCAAAAACCCCTGTCTTCGGACAGGGGTTTTTTGATAGACTATTTTTATGGATATAAAAACACTTATTCAACGTGCCGAAAGCACCCACCGCCTGAGCGAAGAAGAAATTCTTTATTTATTGCAAGCTCAAGATGCCGATGAAAGTTTATTGCCAGCGGCCGACCGGGTGCGCCGTAAATATGTGGGGGACGAAATCCACTTGCGGGCGTTGATAGAGTTTAGCAATATCTGCAAAAACAATTGCCTTTATTGCGGTTTGCGCGCCGAAAATACCTGCATCAACCGCTACCGCATGGACGAAGAAACTATCTTTTCTTTTGCCCAAAAAGCCGTACAATACGGCTATAAAACCATTGTATTGCAAGGGGGGGAAGACCCCGCCTTTACAACCGAAGTTTGGCTCCGCTTGCTAAAACGCATCAAAACGCTGGGCCTTGCCATTACCTTAAGCATCGGAGAGCGCCCTTTTGAAGATTACCGGGCCTTTAAAGCTGCCGGAGCGGACCGGTATTTGTTGCGCATAGAAACAACCGATAAAGCCTTGTACGAAAAGTACAATCCTTCCATGAGCTTTGAAAACCGCCTGAGATGTTTACACGATTTAAAAAAGTTAGGCTATGAAGTAGGCACCGGGGTATTGGTGGGGTTACCCGGGCAAACAATGCGCTCTTTGGCTAAAGATATTTTATTTTTCCAAGAATTGGGCGCAGATATGATCGGGTTGGGGCCTTTTATACCCAATCCCCAAACACCCTTAAAAAACGCGCCAGCGCCTGTTTTAGGCCCGGCATTAAGGGTAATGGCGCTCACGCGCCTACTCCTTCCCGATGTGAACATTCCCGCCACTACCGCAATGGAAACGTTGCAGCCTAACGGACGTATTTTAGCCTTACAAAGCGGGGCCAATGTAGTCATGCCCAATATTACCGAAGGGGACGCGCGCCAAAACTATGCCTTATATCCCGGCAAAGCAGGCGCGGCAGATAGTCCGTTGGCCTTTCGGGAAAAGTTAGCGGCGCAACTTACTGCCATCGGCCGCCCGATTTCCACCGGTTATGGTTGGCATAAGAAAAAAATTTATTAATAATTTGCTATACTGAGTGAGTAGTATCAATTTAATCTGTTTTTGGATCTGTATGCAGAATACAGGGCATTGCTAATGCAATCCAGAGAGACTCCAAAAACAGCCGATATAAAGCACAAAGTAAACGGCCTAATTACCCGTTTATTTTGTGCTGAATGTTTGCCGTGCCTTGCACGGCAAACTACGGCTGTTTATTGTTGGGGCAGTCTCTCTGGCTCACAGCAAACAGCCGTTTTTATTTGTATAAATTTCCAAAAACAAAAGGAGAGATATATGAATAAAAATAAACAAGGATTCACCCTTATTGAATTACTGGTTGTTGTATTAATCATCGGTATTTTATCTGCCATTGCGCTTCCGCAATATAATGTTGCTGTGGAAAAAGCTCGTGTTAGCGAAGCCTTAACAAATTTAAACTACATGATGAAAATGGTGGAACTAGAGTGCTTAGAAGATTGCAGTACTTCAAACGGATATTCTTTAGGGAAAGATATTATGGAACTTTCCGGTGGATCTTGGGATGAAACAGGAACACATTTCTGTACCAAGAATTTTTATTACACATATGATGACGGAACTTTTGTTGAAGCAACTAGATCTAAAAATTGTAGTTACAATAACGATGATTATACAATTTATATGGAAACTCCAATGGATGGAAATAACGATTATAGACAAGATAGGAGATGTCTTTCTTTTTCTGATCTAGGTTATAAAATTTGTAAAGGTTTGGAAAGCCAAGGATTTGAATTTTATGATTATCGGTAAAAAAAGCCGCCCTTAGGGGCGGCTTTTTCAATAGGGAAATATTATTGGGCGCTGTCTTCTACGATGCGTTTAATAATATTGAATACTTTTTCGCTCCAGCCTAAGCTCAACCATTCAAAAGGTCCGTGGGCATTTTCATAAGAAGCAAAAATATTAGGAGTGGGCAAGCCACGCAAGGAAAGTTGCGCGCCGTCCGTACCGCCGCGGGCTTGGATTAATTCATATTCTACCCCTTCATCAGCCAGGGCTTTTTTCAAAATATCCAAGGCTTGCGGTTTTTCTTCCAGCACGTCTTTCATATTGCGGTATTGCTTAAAAACTTCCCACGTGATTTTAGCATTGGGATATTTGGCGCGTTTTTCGTCCAAGATTTTTTCCAAATCTTTTTTGAATTGTTCAAATTGGGCCAAATCATGGTGGCGCACAATGCCTTTTACCACAGCGCTGTCCAGCTGGGCCTGTATATTCATAAACAGCACAAAACCTTCTTCTTTTTCGGTGGTTTCGGGCAGTTTATCTTCGGGCCAGGAAGAAATAATATCGGCCCCGATGCGCACCGGGTTAGCCATAAAGCCTTTGGCATTACCGGGGTGGCAGTTGGTCCCTTCAATATGAATGACAAAGCGGTCCGCATTAAAATTGCCGTAATCAATTTTTCCCAAATCCGCGCCGTCAATGGTATAGGCAAAATCCGCCTTAAATTTATCCAAATCGAAATAAGCAACCCCGGTGCCGATTTCTTCGTCAATGCCAAAAGACACTTTTACCGGGCCGTGCTTAATTTCAGGGTGGGTTAAAAGATATTCGCCAAAAGTTATAATGATCGCGATGCCAATTTTATCGTCCGCGCCAAGCAGGGTGTTTCCGTCGGCCGTTACAATATCATGTCCGATACATTTCAGCAAATTGGGGGAAGTTTTGGGGGAAAGAATCATATTCTTTTCTTGGCTGATGACAATGTCGCCCCCTTGATAATTCGGGTGTAAAACGGGTTTTACATCTTTGCCGCAGTAGTCTTCCACCGTGTCTAAGTGGGCCAATAAACCGATAGACGGCCCTTGGGCATTGGCGGGCACTTCGGCATACACAATGCCATTTTTATCAATTTCTACATTGGCAAAACCGATTTCTTTCATTTCAGCGGCTAGCATACGGCCCAATTCCAATTGGCCTTCGGTGCTGGGTACGGCGGTGCTGACCCCACAGCTGGTGGTATCTACTGCGGCGTATTTAACAAAGCGCTCATAAATCTTTTTTTGCAAATCGTTCATAAAAAACTCCTATTCTTGTTTTAATTATTATACAATTTAAGTAACCACCTAAGGAGAGATAACTATGAAAAAACTTTTGCTTTTCGTATTAACTCCGCTCTTGTTTGCCGGTTGTGCCGCCGTACAGGAAGCGGAAAACTTTGCCAATTGCAAATATGCATTGCGCAGTGTGGAAATTGCAGACTATACCATTAATTCTTTAGCTTTTGATGTGTATATCGGCATTACCAACTTAAACAAAAAAGAAGCCGCCGCCATTAAAAAATTTGAAGGGCAACTGACCATGAACGATACCCACGTGGCAGACGTCAGCTTTGCCGATGTGCGTGTGGAGCCCAACTCCATTAAAAACCAAAAAGTACATTTGGTAATCCCGATGACCACTTTTAGCAGTAAACTTTTGGGTCTGGTCAGCATGGGCAGCGGAACGGTGGACTACCACTTAACAGGTACGGCTACGTTTGACACGCCGTTGGGCGAAGTGCCTATACCGGTGGACATTGGCAGAATAGGAAGTACAAACTAATTTTAAAACCCCCGCTTAGTAAGCGGGGGTTTATAGTTTAAGGTATGTTGTAGTAGTTCAAACTATAGCCGGTTTGGAAAACACTGCCGCCAAAAGACTTGCAAACCGCATTGGCTGTATTATTGTTTTGAAGGGCCACACAACGCCATTTATAGCCATTATCATGATAGGTCAATACTACTTCCATTTTCAAGGTATCGGTAATCTTCATATTACAATAAGCTCCTCCCACAGCATCTACTCCCCCACAAGCAATACTATCATCATCAAAATGTATGGAAAGGTTATCCAATTCAGTTGTAAAAGTGCCGTTAGCCAACTTATATTCCTGTTGGGCTTTTTCCAATGCACTTAATGTAACAAAGCCTTGTGTCGCGCGGCTTTTAAGCACTGCGCGGTTATATTGCGGCAAGGCCACCGCCGACAATATACCGATGATTAAAACAACAACTAACAATTCTATTAATGTGAAGCCTTTTCTCATTTTTATTCTCCTTGCGGGCTTTTACGGCGTAACAAACGGCATTTTATTTTGCCCGCGCTGCCATTTCACACTAAGTGTAGCAAAAAAAAAAAATGAGTCAAGCTTTTTCGCTGTTTCCAACGTAGAAATAGAGACAAAAAACAGGTGCAAGACAAGAACTCTTGCACCTGTTTGGGCAAATCAAAAACTATTTTTTACAAGATATAGCGCAATATGGTAGCACTTATCAAGGCTAAAGTCAGGGTCAACGTGACAATGCGCAAAGAGTCCTTCAGGCCGTTTTCTCTGAGCATGACAAAGAAAGTAGCCATACAGGGCAGATACATAGCCATAAACACACAGGCCACCGATAATTGCTGTGGCAATAAGTTAAAAGGCTCCAACAACGCAATAGATATATCTTTTCTTAAAAAGCCCAACAGCAAAACCGGCGTTACTTCGGCGGGAAGATGCAACAAATATTCCACCGGATAACGGAAAATGCGCGTAAGCCAACCCGTTATGCCCGCCCATTCCATCAGGTCCACAAACAGCACACCTGCTAAGATAAGCGGCAAAGCGTCGCAGAAATACTCTTTCATACGCAACCATATTTTGCGTAACAGCGGGCGGATTCTGGGTATGCTCCAAGACGGAATTTCCATAAAAATTTCCGGGGTATCGCCTTTAAGCATTTTGTTTAATATCGTCCCCGCCAGAATGCCGTTAATCACCAAGGTACCAAATACTATCAACAAATACTTTAAGCCGTAGGGGGAAAGCATAGATAAAATAATAGCCGTTTGGGATATACAGGGGGCCAAAACCAAAATAAGGGCTAGGGCAATCACTCTTTCGCGGCGGGTTTCCAACACGCGCACGCCCATCACTGCAGGCACTTTACAGCCAAAGCCCAACATAATGGGTATTGCGCCATAACCATGCAAACCGATGCGGTGCAAGATGCGGTCCAACAAAATAGCTAAGCGGGGTAAATAGCCCAAATCACCCAAGAACCCCAACAAAGAATAAAATACCAACACAAAAGGCATTACATCTATTAACGCAATTTTCAAGCCGTCGCTTAACAGACCGAAATATTTTTCACCGCCGTCACCTACCAAAAACCAATACAGCGGCTTGCCTTCCATAAAGGCAAATATCTTTTGCAAGAAGGGGAAATAATATCCTTCGTACAAAGGCTCCATAAGCCCGATAAGCCCTTCGCCCAAACGCATAATCAACCAAAAGCTCATCACCAATACCACCAACGCAATGGGCAAGCCGGTTACAGGGGTGGTGGCTAAGGCTTGTAACTTTTCCGTAAAAGAGGCATGTTTGTGATGAATTTTTTGCACGCGGCGCACAATACGTCCTATCAAATGCCACTTATCTTCCGGCTTTGCCGGAATTTGTAGGGGGGATTTTTGAACTTCAAAACTTTTTTCAGACAACTTGGAAATGGTTACTTCCAAACGCTTCAACCCTTCGCCCGTAGTGGCTACCACCGCAATAACCGGTATCCCCAAGAGTTTTGAAAGGGCGCGAACATCTATGTCTATACCTTTACGTTGGGCTTCGTCAAATTTATTGAGCAGTAAAATAACAGGCTTGCCCAATTTTATAACTTCCAACGTAAAATAAAGATTTCTCTCCAAGTGTGTAGCATCAGCGACACAAACAATAAAATCATAAGAAAGCTCTGCAAATAAATCCCGCTTTTTGCCTTCAATGACCCATTTTTCTTCCAAATGATACAGACCGGGAATATCAATAATGTTATAAGGCTCTGCATTAAATACTGCCGTTCCGTGGTTTAGGCCGACGGTCGTGCCCGGAAAGTTAGAAGATAAAATGCCAATCCCCGTCAAGCGGGAAAAGAGCAGACTTTTACCCACGTTGGGGTTGCCCGCCAACAAAAAAGTATGCTGTTGGGAAGAAATCAAAATTTGCTTGGCAATTTTCGGCCCGATGGCCACTTCACTGCCACAAACAAAAACCACCAACGGATTTTTGCCGGGTTTGCGGGTAACACGCTGCCCTTTGGCCAGCCCCATGGCCATTAGTTTTTCCGCTTGGGCAGCATCGGTTTCTACGGATAAAATTTCCGCCGTAGCACCGGGCTTTAAATCATATAAAGTACGAGTATGCGTTTGTTTCATAAAAAGTTAGTTTTTCCTTACTTTTATATTTTATCACACTTTTGCCGTCATAAGCAAATATTTTTACGACGGAAAAAATGAAGTTTCAGTCATAGCTGTATTTTTGGTATAATAAGAAGGTCCCAAATTATTATTTTAGGAGAAACCAATTTATGGCTTACAATGTAAACGCTGAAGTCTGCATCAATTGTGGTGCTTGTGAATCTGCTTGCCCGGTACAAGCTATTGCCGAACAAGACGGCAAACGCGTCATCGACGCCGCCAAATGCATTGAGTGCGGCGCTTGCGCCGGCACCTGCCCGGTAAGCGCTATTTCTTTGTAAGAAATAAGCGGGGCAGAATGCAAAGCTAAGCTGATGCCTGCCCGGTAAGCGCTATTTCTTTATAAGAAATGCGTTTATTGCAGTAAAATTTAGACCCTACTCCTAAGAGTGGGGTCTTTTTTGGGCAAAAAAAGAGCAGGGGGATGTTGCCC
>JAFVWP010000083.1 GCA_017501565.1 Elusimicrobiaceae bacterium
CTTGGGCTTTGGCTTGGGCTTTTTTAGCTTCGGCCTGAGCTTTTAATTCTTCTTTTTTAGCTTTGGCTTTCGCTTTCAACTCTTCTTTTTTGGTTTGCGCATTTTGTTGAGCGGTTTTATCGTTTTTTAATTGAGCGGCTTTCGCTTTGGCGTTTTCAATTTTTTCGGCGGTGGCTTTGCGGGCGGCCGTTACTTTGGTTTGCACACAGCTGATGTAGCAGGCAGAGTCTCCGGCTTGGCAGTTGCAAGTTTCGGCGGCAAAGGCCACAGAAGCTACGGCCAAAACGCACAAGGTTACAAATACTTTTTTCATGAACAACTCCTTGATTAAATATGTTTTACACAACTATTATATTCTACAAAAACTAAATAAAATTTTGAAATAACTTCTAATCTTGATTTGCTAGAATAAAAGC
Organism: Elusimicrobiaceae bacterium; assembly: GCA_017501565.1. Classification (GTDB taxonomy): domain Bacteria; phylum Elusimicrobiota; class Elusimicrobia; order Elusimicrobiales; family Elusimicrobiaceae; genus Avelusimicrobium. Next base: position 417 of record JAFVWP010000083.1, read on the forward strand.
ATGGAAATTTCTTTGTTGGCTAAAATTTTATTGGGTGTTTTGGTGCTAAACCTGTTGATTTGGCCGTTGGTATCTAAATGGGTGGAAAACCATTTGGAGCTTTTTTTATTGCTGGTCGGCATTGCGGCGGTAAGCATTACCGGCGGTTGGAGTAAAGACTTTGTTTACCAAACTTTTAATGCTCCGGTAAATGTGGCATTTATCGTGTTGGTGGTCAGTGTTATCTTTAATCACTATTCCAGATATATTTTCCGGGTTTTGTTTGTTTTGTTTCGCTTTTTAGAGCCCCGGTACAGCTTTGCGGTTTTGGTTTTTGTATTGGGTATGGTGTCTAGCATTTGCAGTGTTACGGTGGCGGCCCTGGTGCTGGCGGAAGTGTTGCAAGTGGTGAATTTGGAGCGAGAACAAACCATCAAAGTAGCTGTTTATGCCTGTTATGCTATCGGTTTGGGAGCCATTCTTTTGCCTTTGGCAGAGCCTTTGGGCTTGGTGATTTATAATGAGTTGGCCGCCGGGCCGCATCAGGCTGACTTTTTCTATGTGTTAAGAACGTTTTTTTGGTGGATTGTGCCCGGCATTGTGCTGATGTCTTTGGCAACGGGGTATGTGGTGCGCCACAGCAATACCCAGGTACAGCTGCATATCCGCGAAGATAAAGAAGACCCCAAATCCATCTTGCGCCGTACGTGGAATATTTACTTGTTTGTGGCGGCTTTGCATTTGATTAGCACCGGGTTGCGTCCTTTTGCCCAAAGCACCATTGCCCACTTAAACGGAAAAATTCTTTTTTGGGCCAATGCGGTATCTGTAATTATTGATAATGCTACCTTGGCCGCTATTGAAGTAACCCCTAATGTTACTACCGAAAACTTGATGTATATGGTCATCGGTTTGGCCGCGTTTGGCAGTATGTTGGTGCAAGGGAATTTGCCCAATATCGTAACCGCTGAAAAATTAGACATCAAAAGCCGTGAATGGGCGCGCGTAGCCGTGCCGGCGGGCCTGGTGCTGATGAGCGGTTATTTTGTGATGTTGTGCATCAAGTTATAGGCTTTTTGAGAAAATAAAAACTTGCGTTGACAGCTTTCTTCGGGCTTACTATAATGAAAGGGTAAGCATTCCTATTTGTTTCATTATAAACATGTAGTGCTTCAAACGCGCCGGCAGGCGCGGGATGTTTTGTTGTGTTATTGTTTTTTGGCAGTTGTTTTATAAAAAACAGGAGAACCCATGACAGAAAAATTCGCCCCCGTGGATAAAATATTAAAAGAGCAAGGCAACGATCCCGCCAAGCTTATTCCTATCTTACAGAAGGTACAAGAGTTGTACCGCTACTTACCCGAAGATGTAATGCGCCATATCGCCAATAAATTGGAAATTTCGCCGGCTAAAGTGTTCGGCGTGGCTACCTTTTTTGCGCATTTTGCCATTACCCCGAAAGGAAAACACATTATTAAAGTGTGTAACGGCACCGCTTGCCACGTAAAAGGCTCCTCTTATGTAATCAATACCATTAAAGAAAAGCTGAACCTTAAAGAAGGACAAGACACGACCGAAGATGGTCTGTTTACCTTGGAATGCGTTTCCTGTTTGGGTGCTTGCGGTTTGGCGCCCGTGATGGTTGTTGACGAAGTGGTGCATGGGCAGATTTCTCCGGCCCAAGCCTGTAAATTGATTGACGAAATTGCCGCTGCGGAGGCCAAAAATGCCTAAGAAAACGATTGAACAAATTTCTAAAGAATACAATGAAGCCTACAAAAATGTAACCGGCCGCATTACCATTTGCGGCGGTACCGGTTGTATTGCCGGCGGTTCCATGAAAGTGTACGACGCTTTCCAAAAAGAATTGGAAGCGCGCAAAATCGGCTATTGCTTAAACATTACCAAAGGTTGCCATGAAAATTATATCAGCATGAGCGGTTGCCGCGGTTTCTGTGCGGCCGGGCCTTTGGTGAGTGTAAACGATGTTTTTTATACGCACGTGAAACCGGAAGACGTGGCTGAAATTGTGGAAAAAACCATTCTAAAAGGGGAAGTGGTGGACCGCTTGCTTTATACCGACCCTAACTCCCACCAACATTGCAAAACGACGGCCGAAATTCCTTTCTACTCCAAACAAGAACGTATTTTGTTGCACGATTGTGGCCGCATTAATCCCGAAGATATTAACGAATATATCGCCCACGGCGGTTATGCCCAAGCCAAAAGAGCTTATACCGAAATGACCGATGCACAAGTCTGCCAAGAAATTATGGAATCTGGCTTGCGCGGTCGTGGCGGCGGCGGCTTCCCTACCGGTAAAAAGTGGGATTTAACCCGCATTGAACCCGGCCCGAAAAAATACGTCATCTGTAATGCCGACGAAGGCGACCCCGGTGCTTTTATGGACCGCAGCGTCATGGAAGGAAACCCCAATGCTGTCATTGAAGGTATGATGATTGCCGCGCGTGCTATCGGTGCCGATGAAGGCTATATTTATGTGCGTATGGAATACCCCTTGGCCGTGCAACGTATGCGCACCGCTATTGCCCAAGCCGAAGAATTAGGTTTGTTGGGCGAAAATATTTTTGGCTCCGGTTTTAATTTTAAGATTAATGTTATGGAAGGCGCGGGCGCTTTCGTTTGCGGTGAAGAAACCGCTTTGATTGCTTCCGTGGAAGGTAAACGCGGTATGCCTAATGTCAAACCGCCTTTCCCCAGCCAAAAAGGTTTGTTTGATAAACCGACGGTTATCAATAACGTAGAAACCTTGGCTACCGTGGCTAAAATTATGGAAATGGGTGCCAAAGAGTTTAAGAAAATCGGTACCTTAACCAGCCCGGGGACCAAAACTTTTGCCGTAACCGGACACATTGCCAATACCGGCTTAGTGGAAGTGCCCATGGGGACCACCTTGCGTCAGGTAATTGACGAAGTGGCCGGCGGTACAACCAATGATGACGGCTCTGTCAACCACAGCGCTTTTAAAGCGGCGCAAATCGGCGGTCCTTCCGGCGGTTGTTTAACCAAAGAACACTTGGACTTGCCTTTAGATTTTGACTCCTTGCGCTCTGCCGGCGCGATGGTCGGCTCGGGCGGTTTGGTAGTCATGAATGATAAAACCTGTATGGTGAACGTGGCCCGCTTCTTCTTGGAATTTACGCAACGTGAATCTTGCGGTAAATGCGTGCCCTGCCGTGAAGGTACGGAACAAATGTTAACCATGCTCAATGACATTGTAGAAGGCCGTGCCACTTTGAAAACTTTGGAAAATCTGGAAGATTTGGCCAAAGCGGTACAAAAAGCCTCTCTCTGTGCTTTGGGTAAAACCGCCCCTAACCCGGTGCTTTCCACGTTGAAACACTTTAAAGAAGAATACTTGGCCCACGTAGTGGAAAAACGCTGCCCGGCCGGTGTTTGTAAAGCCTTGGCCCGCTTTGAAATTGTAGCGGACAAATGTAAAGGGTGCGGTATGTGTAAACGCGCTTGCCCGGTGCAAGCCATTTCCGGTGCGGTAGGCAAACCGCATGTGATTGATGCCAAAAAATGTATCAAATGCGGCGGCTGTAAGAGCACCTGCAAATTTGGCGCTGTGGTAACAGGAGCGTAATTATGCAAGAAGAAAAGAAAGAACAAGGATTTGTAACCATTGAAGGGAAAAGAGTCGCTATTCAAGGCGAAAAAAGCTTATTGGAGTTGGTGCGCAAAGCGGGCTTTAATATCGTTACGTTTTGTTATCACCCCGAATTAGCCGTTTATGGCGCGTGCCGCTTGTGCTTGGTGGAAATTGAAGGCATGGGCATTTTGGCTTCCTGCACCGTTGCTCCGAAAGACGGAATGAAAGTGCGCGTAAACAGCGACGAAATCCGCAAATTGCGCCGCATTAACTTGGAGCTTTTGCTCTCTTCCGGCAACCACGACTGCACGCTCTGCTCTAAATCCAATAACTGCAAATTGCAGAAATTGGCCAAAGACATGGACGTAACGGAAATCCGCTTTAAATCCAAAAAATTGGACAGCCACAAAGATGCCATTTCCCCTGCTTTGGTACGCGACCACAGCAAATGTATTTTGTGCGGTAACTGCGTGCGCATTTGTAATGAAGTGCAAGGCATTGGGGCCATTGATTTTGCTTTCCGCGGATTTAAATCTAAAATCGCCACCGCTTTCAATAAAGAATTGGGCGAAAGCCACGAATGTGTGGCTTGCGGACAATGTGCCCGCGTCTGCCCGACCGGTGCCTTGATGCCGAACTCCAGCGAAATTGAAGAAGTATTTAAAGCTATCAATAACCCCAACAAAAAAGTAGCCGTACATATCGCTCCGGCGGTGCGTGTCGGTTTGGGCGAAATTTTTGGTTTGAAACCGGGCGAACCGGTGGACGGCAAAATTGCCGCCGCCTTGCGTATGTTGGGCTTTGACTATGTCTATGATACGGCTTTTGCGGCTGACTTGACGATTTTGGAAGAAGCCACCGAATTCTTGGGCCGTGTTAAAAAAGGCACCAATTTGCCCCAACTCACCAGCTGTTGCCCGGCTTGGGTAAATTACGTAGAAAAATTCGCTCCCGAATTTATTCCCAATTTATCCTCTGCCCGCTCGCCGATGCAAATGATGGGGCCGGTGTTGAAAGCCGATTTTGAACAACGCGGCGGCAAACGCGAAGATTTGGTAGTCGTGGCTGTGATGCCTTGCTCTGCCAAAAAGAGCGAAGCCAAACGCGGAGAGTTCTATGTCAACGGCAACCCGGATACGGACCATGTGGTAACCACCGTAGGTTTGGCCCGCATGATTAAAGAAGCCGGTATTGATTTTGCCAATCTGGAAAATGAATGGTTTGATATGCCGTTCGGTACCAAAACGGGTGCCGGCGTCATCTTCGGTGCTTCCGGCGGTGTAATGGAAGCGGCCTTGCGTTATGCGTTGGCTGAATTAGACCCCGAAAATGCCCGCAGCGTAAAGTTCACCAGCTTGCGCGGTTTTGACGTGTTTAAAGAAAAAACCATCAAAATCGGTGATTTGGAAATCAAAGTGGCCGTGGTCAGCGGTTTGAAGAACGCGCGTAAACTTTTAGATGAAATCAAAGAAGGCAAAAAACATTATCATTTCATTGAAGTTATGTCTTGCCAAGGCGGTTGTGTGGCCGGTGCCGGTCAACCGCAGTTTGAAGGCTGGGCTTTACGCAAAACGCGTGCAGAAGGCTTGTATCAGGAAGATACGGAGTTGGCCTATAAATCTCAGGACAACAGCGGTGTACAAGCGCTGTATGGACGCATCTTGGATAAAATCGGCGGACCGGTGGCGCATGAGCTGTTGCATACGCACTACAAGTCCAAAAAATACCAAGACTAAACCGGTTATTTTTTACAGCGCCCCCTGTTAGACAGGGGGCGTTTTTGTATGGGAAATAGAGAGAGTGTTACTTCTATTTTTTATTGAAACGGGTTTTTGATGAAAAACTTTCTTGACGATGGGGCATTTTTTGTTATAATTTTTATAGCGGTTTTCTCTTAAAAAGAGTAGCTGTGGGTTGTGTTTGAAAATTATATAAAAGGATAAGACAGATGAACAATAAAGCATTTTCTAAAGTAGGTGTGTTGGTCGTAGTATTGCTTTTGGGTGTGATTGCTTTTGTTGCATTTCCCAAAGTAAAAGCGCAATTGAACCCTGCGCAAGAACAAGATTTGTTAGCGGCTAAACCAAAAGCGGCCCCCGCTCAAGCAGCGGCCCCCGCTCCGGTAGCCCCGGTACAAGCGGCGGCTGCCAAACAAGCTCCCGCTTCCGTTGCGGCCCAACCGGCTCAAAACGGCGGTACCTGTGATTTGGCTGCCAAGCCTGCCCCTGTGGTAACCCCCTGTGGTTTTTGCGGTAAATCTACCATTGATTATGTCTGCAATCCGCTGACCAAACGTTGGGACGCCCAACCGACGGGCTGTGTAGTGCCGGACGGATATGCCGATGAATGTACCCCGGGTACGAAGGCCGAAATCCCTTGTGGAGCCTTTAGCACCAAAAAACGTGTTTGCACGGAAAAATGTGCCTGGTCTGCTTGGTCTGCTTGCGAAAAATCCGAAGGCGCGCCTAATTAATTTTTGTGTTTCAACCAAAGACCCCGCTTAAAGGCGGGGTTTTTTGTTTACATTTTGATATTCTTTTTCTACAATAAGAGTAACTGCCGTCGAAGATATGGCGATAAATGACAAGGAGATAAAACGAATGAAAAAACTGCTGTTTAGCCTTTTAGTTTTGCCGTTTGTATTCGCCTGTGCTACCAAAGTGGAGCGCATGGATACAAGCGAAATCAAAGATGTCAGCGGCCGTTGGAATGATACCGATTCTCAAATGGTCGCCCAAGAAATGATCCAAGATTGTTTGAACTCCGGCTGGTACTCTAAAGCTACTTTGCGCTTAGGCAAAGAACCGGTGGTGATTGTCGGCGGGGTAACCAATGACAGCATGGACCATATTAACACCAATGCCTTTGTGGAAGAAATACAACGTGCGTTAATCAACTCCGGCAAAGTGGAATTTGTGGCCAGCAGTAATGAACGCGGTCAACTGCGCCAAGAACGTTTGGAACAAGACGAATTTGCCAGCGAAGAAACCCGCAAGGCCTTTGGCCGTGAAGTGGGGGCCGACTATATGCTCTCCGGTATTATCAATTCTATTGTGGATTCCCAGAGCAAAAAAGCGGTCGTTTTCTATCAAGTCAATATGAAACTTATTGATATTGAAAGCAATAAAATTGTTTGGAACGGCCAAAAACAAATCAAGAAATACGTAACCAGAAGCAAAACCAGCTGGTAATCTTTTATGAAGGCGCGCTACTTTTCACTCCTGTTGGTGGCTCTTGTGTGCTGCTCGGCGTGCGGCGCGCCTTCTTTGCGCCATAAAAAAGAAATAAACAAGCTGTTGGCGCAAGGGGAATATTTAGCCGCGTCTAATCAATTAGAAGCTGCTAAAAACAAAGAATACAAAGCCAAAGAAGCCTTGTTGTATTATTTAGACAATGGCGCTGTTTATCACGACAGCGGTTTAGTGGCTGAAAGCGATGAATTGTTGGATTTGGCCCAAAAACGCATAGATGAGCTATTTACCCAAAGCGTCAGCGGACATGCCGGGCGCTATTTAATAAATGACTTAACCATTCCTTACTATCCGGCCCCTTTTGAGCAAGCCTTAACTTATTATTACCGCGCGATGAATTTTTTAAGCCGCGGCTATGTAAACAGCGCTTTGGTGGAAGCCAATAAGGCGGTTTATTATTTAGCCCAATTACGCGGCAGTAAATCCGGCGGCTACCGCGATGACCCTTTTGTGCAATATTTTGCAAGTTTGATTTTTGAATCCGCCGGGAAATTGGACGATGCCCGCATTTCCCGCACGCGGGCTTACCAGGCCTATCAAAACAGCGGCAAGAAAGATTTGGCGGAAACCTTTGTTTTTGATAAACCCGTAGAAGGGTGGGGGGAAGTGGTGTTGGTGCATGCCAACGGCCAGGTTCCTTTGAAAAAAAGCAAAACCTTTCAAGTATTGTGGGCGGATATTATTATATGGGGTCGCTCTTTGCGCAAGTTACATTACCTAGATGTTGAAACCAATAGAAATACCGAGTCTGCCGATGACGGCATGTTTACGATAGAAATGGAAAACGCCGTTTTGGCGGGGTTGGTGCCGAACTCTTTAACGATTTCTTATCCTGTATTAGAAGCGCAAAATTATGAAATCAAATCTTCCGAAGCCGTAACGGCAGACGGACGAGTACACCCCACTCGCTTGGTGGGCGACATTGAAGGGGCTATTCAAGCAGACTTGGAAGAAAAAAGAATTCCCACTTTTGTACGTGCCGGAGCGCGGGCTATCGTCAAAAAAATAGCCGCCGAACAAGCCGGCAAAGCCATGCAAGAAGCCACCGAAGATGCCAATATCGGTGAGTTGACCACCATGATTTTAAACTTTTTAGGGGCTTTGACGGAAAGAGCCGACACGCGCCAATGGTTTACCTTGCCGGCGCAAATGCGCTTAACCCGCTTTTATGTAGCACCCGGCAGACAAGATATTGTTCTGCGTTTTAAGGACGGATTTGGTAATATAATAAGTGAGCATACATTTCAAAATGTATTAATTAGACCAAACGGCCGTGTATATTTGCATTACCGCACAGCCAAGTGAGGGGAAAAATGAAAAGATTAATGATTGTTTTTGCTGCGGCGTTTTTGTGCGCTTGTTCGGGTATGAACAAAAATACCATTAGCTATCAGGCGGGTAAATATGACCCTGCCGCTTATTATGTGGTTTCCGGCACCGGAGAAACAAAAGAGACCGCCTCTGCCAATGCTATGGCTAATATGAAGCAGAGCTTTATCCGCAGTGTAGCCGATGTGCAAATTATTGACGAATTAGACGATTTGGCCGCCAATGCGAAAATAGAAAAAGTGTGGAAGGATAAATCTTCCCAGACGAAAAGATACTTTGCCATTGCCGTATTAAAACGCCAAATTGCAGAGCAAATTTTGCAAGCCCCGGCTAATGAATTGGACGCGCGTTTAGGCTCTTATGCTTCCCAATTGCAAACCAATAACGACAAATTTTCCGGCTTGCGGGCGGCCATATCTATGGAAAATTTAATCGTTAAGCGCAATGTTTTGCAAGATTTATATGCGTTTATCAGCCAAGACCGCATAGGTTATGAAACGGAACGCTTTGAAAATTATAAAAAATTGTATAATGACCGCCTTTCCGCGGTAAAAGTAGCTGCGGTTGTACGCGGGGACAGCCACGAAGAATTGCTGTCCAAAATTGTAAGCGGTATTAATAAAATGGGTTTGAGTGCCGTCGGGCCGGAAGATAAAACGGCTTTGATGTCTGTGGAAGTGCAAGCGAAAGTGGACGGCTATGAATCCGAAAAAGTAAAAGGGTTGGAATGGGCTGCCACTTCTGCCGCGGTTAATATGCGCGACTTAGAAGCCGGCACCACCTTTGCCAGCTTTACATTGCATGACCGCGCCGGTACGGGCCGCAAAGCAGACTCTGTACGCAAAAGTATGCAAGCCGTCGGTGTGAAAGCGGCTGATGAAATTGTATTGAATTTGAAAAAATATTTGAAAACCAAATAGGAGTGAATTATGAAGAAAAATATTTTATTTTTAATGGCTTGTCTGTTGGCTTTGCCCGCCTTTGCGCAGGAAACTTCTGTGGAACAAGCGGCGGCCCAAACAGCCGAACAGGCCGTGGCCCAAGCCGAACAAGAAGATCCCGCCGAACGCAATAAAATGCTTTATTCGTTAGGGTTTTTGTTGGGGGATAATTTAAAACGCCAATTAATTTTAGACAATGAAGATGATTATAAAGCTGTTTCCCAAGGTATGCGCGACAGCTTATTGAACAAAGAATCCCAAACCAAATTGGACGAATACAA
>JAFVWP010000084.1 GCA_017501565.1 Elusimicrobiaceae bacterium
ACTGGAAAGATCGACTTGAATACTTAAAAAATTTGAAGAAAACGGCTGAGTTGGATATTTCTCAAGGATATGGTCCAGCTATCGGAAGAAAAATTAGATGTAAGATATCTCGTGATAAAAGTCTAAAAGAACAAAGAAAAATTTTTCGTGTCTGCATGAAAGATCAGGTCACTATCGCAAAACATCGCTTAAAAGCAGCAAAGAAAAATCGAAAAGAAGTTGAAAAAGGATTAGAGTTAAAAAGAAAAATGTGTTTAGAGACAACTTCTGTAAAAGCTCATGTAAGTGCCTATGTGGAAGAAGGTTTTTATATGTCTGAAGATCCATTGAAAATCATTCACTCGGAAGATTATTTAGAAGATTTACGATCTAGACTTTTTCCGCACTAGAGAAAAAGGCCTGAAATGGACCTTTTTTATATTCTCCAAAAACTACTCCAAGATGGGGATAGATAAGAAAATCAGTTAAACTCCGACGAGGGACCTATTAGGCGCACAACAAAAAAGGCACTTCGTAAGAAGTGCCTTATCAAATGGTGGACCGGAAGGGACTCGAACCCCTGACCTCCTGCGTGTAAAGCAGGCGCTCTACCAACTAAGCTACCGATCCGTCTACATTTATTATAGCAAATAAAATGCCTGCGTGCAAAAAATTATATTTCACACATGTCAAACCAGGCATCAATCTATTCTTCCACCTTGGGGGTGGTGCGGGCCCATTCTTCGGCTTCGCTGCCCCAATTATCCATTACTTCTTGCGGCATTTTATATAAAAGAGCACTGCATTTGGCGCTGACAGATCCGTCGGGCAACAATATTTCGCCTTCCACCTGTGCGCGTCCGGTGCCGTTTTTAATTACACGCCCGATAGCTTTTAAAGGGGTGTTGGTGGGGGTTACTTTTTTGTAAACCACTTCCATTTTAAGCGTTACCATTAAGCGGTTAAAATCATTGGATAAAAGCACCGCTCTGCCGGCTGTTTCATCTAAAATGGTAGCTACAATCCCGCCGTGTACCACACCGGGATAAGAGCAATAATTATCGCTTAACGTAAAGTCCGCTTCAATGCGGTTTTCGTCATAATTATTAAACCACTCCATTTTAAGGCCGAACGGATTTTCGCGTCCGCAAGCAAAGCATTTTAAAGAGGTCGGTTGTCTTAACTTTTTCATATTTATATTATACTTTTTCAAAAAACTCCCTGTCTGATTTTGCTACACTAAAAGTATGAGTCATATTGAAAAAGAATTTAAATGGGCCGTACAAAACATCACTGATTTTGAAACTTTTTTAACCGCGTTACGCCGGGTGGTAAAAGAGCCGTTAGCCGAGCAACAACTTTTGATTACCGATTCTTATTTGGATAATCCGTCCGCGGCGTTGTCCGCGCAAAAAGTGGCGCTGCGCATTAGGCAGGTGGGGGATTGTTTTGAAGCTACGATGAAAACCCGCAGCCAACTTCAGCAAGGCCTGGCGCGAAGAAAAGAGCTGAGCTTACCGCTTTCTTCGGCGGTGGATTTTCCAACAGCCTTAGAGCAACTGCAAAGTAAAAAAACATGGGAAGGGATTGGGCTAGAAAATTTGGCCGTAAAATTTCAAATCAAAAATTGTCGCCGTGCCTATGCCTTTACTTATGAAGATGCTTTGTGTGAGGCGGCTTTGGACGAATACCAAATTCTGGCAGGGGGAAAAACGCTTCTCTGCCGGGAAATAGAGCTTGAATTAAAATCCGGCGCGGAACAAACCTTGCAAACGTTGATTGATATATTAACTCAGCGCAGCGGTTTAGCTCCTGCCAATATATCCAAAGTAGCTACTGCAGAAAAACTACTTCACTCATAAATTTTTGGTTTAAAAACTTTTAAAAAGTGCAAAAATATTTTGCACTTTTTGTTTGTGTCGGCAGAAAAAAATTTTAACATTAATTTTTTTGATTTAGCGGTAAAAAATATTTTTTACGACGAGAAACATTTTTGAAAAAAGCAAGTATTAAAAAAATGGGGACTTGATTTTTTTGAAAAAATTATTTTAAGACGGAAAAAATTTGCTTTTTTCAAAGTTTTTGTGGTATTATTTTTATGAGGTTAAAACTAATTGTTTCAGGAGACCAAAATGGCCGTAAAAAAAATCGTCAAAAAAGCCGCCGCCAAAAAACCGGCTGCTAAAAAAGTGGCAGTAAAAAAAGCCGCAGTGAAAAAAGTTGCTGCCAAAAAACCGGCTGTAAAGAAAGCCTGCGCTAAAAAAGCTTGCGCCAAAAAAACCTGTGCTAAAAAAGTAGCGGTGAAAAAAGCCGCTGTAAAAAAACCGGTAGCCAAAAAAGCCTGCGCTAAAAAAGTGGCCGCTAAAAAACCGGTAGCCAAAAAAGTAGCTGTTAAAAAAGCTGCGGTAAAGAAAGTAGCCGCCAAAAAACCGGTTGCAAAAAAACCGGCCGCTAAAAAAGTAGCAAAGAAAAAATAAGAAAGTTTTAAACAAAAAACCCTGCCTTTCGGGCGGGGTTTTTTGTTGGGTAAAAATCCGAAAACATAAAAAACAGGGAAAAATACCAGTTTCTCCTCATCTTAGAAACTCATATTTCCCCTGTTTTCCCCATTTACCCCCTGGCAGTTCCCCGTCGGGAACGAAAAATGTTGTTAGCGGTAGCGGGGCAACGGGTTAAATACTACCTACTTTCTATACTCTTATTATAAGAGATGTTTTTGGGCCCTGACAAGCTCAAAAAGTAATTAGATTTTATCTTGTCTCCGTCGGAAACTCTAATATAAAAATTTTTAAGCATATAAAACCGCCCTTCACTTTTTAGGTGAAGGGCGGTTTTGCTTGTCAGATTATTTTACATTCAGTATGTCGCTGGCGGTATGAGCGGAAAACTCCGGCGCATACATAGATTGCACTTGGGCGGGCAAGCTGTGGTATTGTCCGGCCAAGGTGGGGCGTAAGGTATAGGTAAGCGTGTAGCGCCCGGTAGGTACATAGTCAAAGAAGAAGCGGGTGGCGCTGTCGCGGTATTCTTGGTAGCGCGATAAGCCTTCCCAGGCCCAACCGCTCAACAAGTCATCGTTTTCAAATCCGGCCGGTTTGGGGTCGGTGAGTACCACAAAGTCAAAAGCGGAATCGGTTTGCAAGGTTAACACTACTTCCACTTCTGCCCCGACAGGGATTTTTTCTTCAGGGGCTAACTTGCGCAGTTTTTCGGTGCCGTTTTCGGTATATTTCAACATATATTGGCGCGAAACATTCAGCACACCCTTCGGAGAAGCTTTTGCGTCGTGGGTGGTGTAAACGGCGTCTAATGTAGCAAAACCGGTCAGTCCGTCTTTTTGGCTGACCTTAGCGGTGTAATAAGACGGCGCAACATTCTCTGCTTCTTGGGTCCAACGCAGTTGTTGGCTGAAATCCCATGGCTTAAAGGATATATCTTTTTGCATATCGCCCCAAGCCAAGGAGTAGCGTGCGGGCTTATTCATCAGCCCGTATTTTCTCATATAATCAAGCAAGGCATAAAGCGCTTGGGCGGTATTTAAGGTATTATCCCACGCTTGGGCTTTGCGGTTAAACATAAGCCATTTGACCATCTGCGCGGCCTGTTGGGTGGCTTGCGGGCGGATCTCCAGCAAGGTGCGCAGCGTGGTGGCTTGGGTGCTGATGGTATCCTGATACCACAGCCAGCTTTGGGCTTCGGGTGCGAAATAAGCCCCGGTTACAGGGTCGGTTTTCATGCGGGAAAGGACCAAGTCCAAAAATTCTGCCGCTTTCTTTTCATCACCTAAGCGGAAATAGGCCGCCGCGGCATAGGTTTGGCCCAGCGCGGTCATCATGCCGCGGTGCAAAGCGGCATAATCTAACCATTTTTGTATGGGGGCTTGTTGGACTTCTTTCCACTCTTGCGGGAAAGCGCTGAATACATAAGCGGCGTACAAGGCATGCGCCACCACATAGGCTGACGGCGTAGATTCCTTTAAATCTTTTTCAATTTCAGGGGCTAAATAGGCCAGGGCTTTTTGGGCGCTTTTTTGGGGGATTTCTCCACCATAGCGCAAAGCATCGGCAAAGCCGCTGAGTACATTTAAAGTAATGTAAGGGCTGGCTTTACCGCCGGGCAACCAGCTGTATCCGCCGGAAGAAGTTTGATATTTTTGCAAATCTTTCTGCACTTGGGTATAGGTTTTTTGGACGGCAGAAGGATTGAAAATATCCGTTAAAAATCTTTCTTCTTCTTGGCTGTTGCGTGCTTGGCGTAACCAGGGGGTTTCTTCCAAGAGCAACAAACGGGCCGGGTCTTGATTATCGCTCCAAGAGTTGGCGTTGTCGGGGTTTTTGTCCAGCTTGCCTACGGCTTGTCGCAAGGCGGGATATTCTTGGTAAAGGTTGTTTATGACCGCCAAAGGTACATAGCGGTTTATCAAAGAAGCGGCATCTTTGTAATAAGGTTTAACCAATTGCGGCATGGCTTGAAACACGCTCATTAACAGCCCCGGGTCCAAGCGGAAGTTGACCACGGATACGCGGCGGGTATCATCGGGCGTGAGCAGATTTTGCAGGGCCAACGTTTGCGCGTTGTTTTCCAAGGCCGCAGTTGTGCTTTCGGCCAAGCGTTCGGCGGCCGGTAAAAGCGGGAGCTGGTGGGCTTCTGCATCGCTTTCTTTGCCGGAGCGCAACGTGGCAGATATGTCTAACACACCCACCCCGTCCGGAATGGAAATCGGCCAGGTAAGGGCGGTGTTACTATGTGCGGGCACGTGCACTTTTTTGGTTTTGGGTGTAATACCGAAATCAGCCGCAACGTCTTTGCCATTCACGCGCAGATCCAAGGTAACTTGTGCATCGCGGGCCTGGTCTGTAATATTGCTGACTTGTACGACCAAGGTGCTTTGGTCATGCTCGCGCCAGAAGCGCGGCAAAGACAGGCGCACCATCAAGTCTTTTTGGGTAATGGTTTGCGCGTTAAACGTACCTTGGGCCGCGTTTTTGGTCAAAGCCAAGGCCATAATATTCCAGGTGGTCAATTGGTCGGGCATGGTAAACTGCACGTCTGCTTTGCCTTGTTTGGCCGGAATGATGGCATTGAAATAGGCCGTTTCGGCAAAGTTAGTGCGCACCGCAGAAGATTCTTCTGCAAAGGAGCCGTATTCTGTTGCAAAAAAGGCATCTTCCGCCACTTCGGTATTTGCGGCTTTGGTCAGCGCCGCTCTGGGGGCTTTTACAGAATCCAATACGCCTGCTCTTGCGTATCGCGCAGAATTTAAGCCTAATGCTCTATCAGTATCATAACGGGAAATATCCCCATTCAAATTTATCTGTGGCAAAGGATTATACGACTTCGGACCTGTAACCGGTAATATGTTTGAACTTATCCAATTAATTTTGGAGGTGTTAGATATAGGATAAAATTCCGAAGTTTTGTCCAAGACCGAGTTGGTCAGCAAGTAGCTAAAATCAAAGCCTTGTTGCTCGGTATAATAATCTAAGGATTTATCATAAACGCGCAAGGAAATTTGTCCGTTTACCGCTTGGCCCAAATAATCTTTTATCTGTGCGTTCCAAGATACTTTTTCCCCGGGTTTAACGCTGGGCGGGACGGCTATATCCAAGGTAAGCTTTTGAGCTTTGGGGAGAATTTGTATTTGCGTTATGGCGCCATAGGCTTGATAATCAGTAAACCCCAACCAAGAGGTGCCGATAGAGCCCGGCAGAGTGTCTTTGGCAATTGGCAACGTATATATTTGTGCGCCAGCCGGTAACAGCTCTTTTTTAAGCAAAAATTGCCCTTGGGATATTTCCAGCCATTTGGGCCCTTTTAATGCTTGTGCACCTATTAATATTTTGGCTTCATCGCCGGGGTAGTAAGTGTCATGTTGCGGGATATTTACCTCCGCCAAAGCCAAGTTGGTTTTTTCTTGCACTACCAGGAAAACAAACTCTTCTTTTTGGGCCTGTTTGTTAGACAAAGTCAGCTTGTAAATCCCTTCCGGCAAAGCAGGCAAAGTAATAGCGGGGGTGTTTTGGTCCACCACCAACGTTTGCTGAAGTACTTTGCGTAAGACTTTGTTTTTTGCATACGAATCGGAAGAAAGTACATTTTCCAACTCATAAATAGCATAGTCTATTTTACCTTTGAGCGGTTGGCCGTTGACATCTACTAAGCCGACATGGACTAAATCCGTCTCGGTTTGGGCATCATAAAAATTTTGGTTCCATTTCACAGAAAAGAACGCGGGTTTTGTACTGATGCGGTAGTCTTTGCTTTCTTCAATTTCCCGCCCGGATTCATCTTTTACACTGACTTCTACGGAGAATATGGCCGGGAGATCTTTATCCGTTTCGGGGGTGAAATGTATATGGAAAGATCCGTCTTTTCCGGTCGTGGCGGTGCCTTCTTTCCATAAGACTTTTTCGTCGTCAATTATCGGCCACCACCAGCAAAAGCGCGGGCTGAAATAGGAGCGCGTGACTTTATAAGACACTTGGGCACCGGCAAGGGGGGCACCAAAATAATATTGTGCCTTTCCTTCAATGGCCGCTTCTTTATTTTTCTGTAAGACCGCCGGATTTAAAGTAATTTTATAATCCGGGCGTTTGTATTCTTCCACTTTAAAATAACTTTGGGTGGATTGATAATTTTGCGTTTCAACGGATATTCTCCAAGAGCCTAAACCATCGGTTTGGGGGAGGGTATAGGAGTCTTGAGCAGTGCCGAAATCATTTAAAGATAAAGTTTTCTCATAGACTACCTCCCAATTTGTATCCCTGATTTCAATATTTACGGATTTGTTTTTGGGCATCGGTTGAAATCCGCGCGCCGTATTTTGAAAGCCGTAAACGGCAAAGTTAACTTTTTGGCCGGGGCGGTAAATAGCGCGGTCCGTCTCTATATAAAGTTTTTCTAAAACCGGCGGGGTGTATTGGCGGTAGTTGTAACTCACAAACGAAGTACTGCCGTTTTTATCTACTCTCAAATGCATTTGGTTGTTAAAATGAGATGTCGGATTAAATGTATTTTTGAAAGATAAAACACCTTGGTCATCTGATACAAGGCTTTCTGTTTTATGTTCTAATATGTGTTTCGGATTGTGCTCGGCATCCGGGATATATTGTGCTTGGGCCTGGGGCTCAGGCTGACCTGTTTTGAAGTTGAGCACATAGACCCGCTCTGTTTCGGCCGAAATATTTTTGTCAGAAAGGGCTTGCGCGGGTTGCATGGCTATGTTCGTAGAATAGAGCAAGGCTAAATCTGTTCTGTTCAGCAGCATGCCTAAGGTATTGGAATCCTTGGAAAAGTCTTCTTTGTCCGACAAAAAGACCGCGTAAAAGCCGGGTTCGGGCAAAAACGGGATTTTGATGTCTTCTGCCTGTAGGATATGAGGTTTTTTATAAGAAATATCTTGCTGCGTGCTGAAGAGCGGCTTTTGTTGGCGCAAGCTGTCCAACATCTGCGGTTGAAGGGTTTTCAGATAGAACCAAGAATCAAGATAAGTTTCCTTGGTATTATCTTTTTTAAGTTGTTCTTGCGTTACAGGGTAGACCCGTACATAAATTTTGTGGATATTGCGTACATCTAAAAGCAATTTTATATCTTTCGGGTTACCTACTTGAAAGTCATAGGGTCTGTTTAAAACAGGCTTTGTAATTTCTTGGGCTAATTGTTGGCATTTAGATGTATAGAAATTTTGTGGGAAATTTTCTTGTGCCCATTGGCATATTTGCACCGCAAATTGAAATTCTTGCACGTCTTCTGCCAATTTGGCCGCAAAATAGGCCGCAAAAGATTTTCCAAAAGGGACTTTGGGCAAACTTTCTTGCGTCCGTTGGTAGGCCTGCAAGACGGCAGAATAATCTTGCGCCTGGCTAAGCAATTTGGTGTCAAAGGAAGGATCGGCAGATGAGGGGGAAATATTTTTAGTCGGCATAAGAGCGCTTTTGATTCTTTTCCACCAAGAGACATCTTCTTTTTTAAACCCGATCAGATTGGTCAGCACTTGGGCCGCTATCCACATTTCCGTCCTTTTGTCTTTAAAAGAAAAAAACTGCGGATATTCAAAAGGAAGTGTAATCTTTCTGACCTGCCAAATTAAACGCGCATCGGCGCGGTTTTTACCGCCTTTTTTGGCCGCTTGGTCTAAAACAGACAGAATAAAAGCAGGCTCGTTGTCAGGATTTTGCGTTGCTTTGAAGCGTCCGTTCCAGGCTGTTTCAGCCGGCAGCGGGGTAGCATTTTTGGATTGGAACCGAACCAACCATTCCCATACAACAAAATCATACAAGGTGGGAATCATCTCCGTATCCGTGTCTTTTGTGACAGATATAATAATGTCTTGCTCTTCTATGGGGGCTTGGAGTAACGTATCTTGCATTTTCCAAACTTCTTGCAAACTTTGCAAGGCCTTTTCTTGCCAATTAATTAAATCTTCATTGGTGGCGGAAGCAACGTCGGTATCTTCATAGCCGTAAAATTGGATAGACTGATCGTAGGCATCTTGGGCCGTTTGGTAGCGGTAAAGCAAAAAACGCGCCTTCCACAGCGCATCTTTGGGCAAAGGATATGAAAATGCGGTTTTAGCCGCGGTTACATATTGGCCTAAATGGTTTTGGCAAGCGATACTGCGCAATTGTGCCTTGTAAAGGTCAGCGCCGGTGGCTGTTTTGGCCTCGGTTTGATAAAGCTCCAAAGCGGCGGTAAAATCAGCTTTTGCAAAGGCTTCATCGGCTTTTTGCATGGTGTTTTGTGCATTTAAGTGAAATGGAAAAAGGAACGCGGCACACAAGATTAATTTTTTCATAGCTCTCTCCTAACGTAAAGAAAATCTCTTTTACTTGCAAGTGAAAGAGATTTTCTTTTATTCTAACAATATTTAGCAAAAAAAGCTTACATTTTTTCCGGTGCGCTGACACCCAAAAATTCTAAACCTTTTTTGATGCGCTCGGCCACTCTTTGACAAATGAGCAAACGCGAGCCTGTCAACGGCAAATTGGCTTCGTCCAAGACGCGGCAATTGTCGTAAAAAGAATGGAAAAGCCCCGCCAATTCCATCAAATAAGTGGTCAGATGGTGCGGGCTTAAATCTTGCAAGCAGTTTTGCAAGACGGGCTTAAACCAAATCAGCTTCAAAAGCAAGGCTCTTTCCTGCTGTGTGAGCGGTGTGATAATTTCGCCGGGCTCAATGCCTTTTTCCGCGGCGGCGGCAAAAATGGAATTGATACGCGCATGCACATATTGCACGTAGAAGACCGGGTTTTCATTGGATTGCTTTTTAGCTAACTCAATATCAAACGTCATTTGCGCATTAGGGGTGCGGCTGGCAAAGAAGAAACGGCACGCATCGGCGCCTACTTCGTTGGTTAATTCACGCAAGGTAATAAATTTACCGGCCCGTTTAGACATTTTTACCTGTTCGCCATTATCCAACAGGTGAATCAATTGGTGAATGATGGGTACAAAAGCCTTTTCTTCTTTTCCCAAGGCGTGCACGGCCGCTTTCATACGCGGGACGTAGCCGTGGTGGTCGGCGCCCCAAATATCTACCAAGCTGTCATATCCGCGGTCAAATTTGTTTTTGTGATAGGCAATGTCCGCCAAGAAATAAGTCGGGCGTCCGTCCGTGCGAACGAGTACGCGGTCTTTATCGTCTTTGGCTTGTTTGTCTTGTGTAGAGCCGAACCAAACGGCATCGTCTTTTTTGTAAGCATAGCCGTTGTCTTCCAAGGCTTTCAAAGCCCCTTGTACGGCCCCTTCTTTATGCAGTTCGGATTCGCGGAACCAACGCGTAAATTGTACGCGGAAGGCTTCCATGTCTTCTTGTTGGGTTTTAATCAAATATTCCATGGCCCAACGTCCGTAATCTTCTTCTTTCAAATCTTTCGGTGCCACTTTGGCCATTTCTGCCAAATATTCACCATGGTATCCGTTTTCGGGCGGTTCTTTGCCCTGGATACGCGCCTTTAAGGATTCGGCCAATAATTGGGCTTGGTTGCCGGCATCATTGACATAATATTCGCTGTCACAAGCGTGGCCCAAGGCGCGGTGAATGCGCACCAAGCTATCGCCTAAGGCCGCCCCACGGCCGGAAGCCACATGCAAAGGCCCTGTCGGGTTGGCAGAAACAAACTCTATTAAAATTTTGTGCTTATGCGTGCCGGCGGTGCTGTTTTCTTTAATGCGGCGGTCCAACGCGGCGGTAATGATAAATTTATCGTCCAAATGCAAGTTGATAAATCCGGGCGCGGCGGCAGTGGCATCGGCGATGCCGTTTACTTCGCGTAATAAGACAGCGGTTTGTTTGGCAATTTCTAACGGATTTTTGCGCAAGATTTTAGCCGCGGCCATGGCCCAATTTAAGGACAAATCCGCCCCGGTATGTTCCGGTGCGGGGGAAAATTCTACTTTCGGTAGATTCGCTCCTTCAAACATGGGGGAGCTGGAGAGTTTTAATTCTATTTCCTTTTTTAAATGAGAGAACATATCTATTTAGCCGCCTTTTTGGTAGTTTTTTTCGTCGTTTTGACAGCTTTTTTAGCGGTGCTTTTTTTCGTTGTTTTTACCGCTTTTTTGGCTGTGGTTTTTGCGGCGGTTGTTTTTTTAGCGGACACCTTTTTAACCGAAGTTTTTTTAGCGGTTGTTTTTTTGGCAGTAGCTTTTTTGACAGCCGTCTTTTTGGCAGTTGTTTTTTTGACGGCTTTGGGTTTTTTGAAATTTACTTCACTGCCAAAGCTGAAAATTTTGTCCAAGGCATAAAAATCGCGCGCTTCTTGTGTCATAATATGCACCAGAAAAGAGCCATAATCGGCCACGCGCCAAGTCATGCTTTCTCCGCCGTCGCGGTTGGATTTGTAAACACCTATTTTTTTAAGCTGGGTGCTGATTTCGTCTTCCACTGCTTCCAAATGCGGTTTGGAAGTAACCGTGGCAATTAAAATATACTCACACAAAGAGGATAATCCGTTCAAATCAATCAGTTTAATGTTTTCGGCTTTTTTATCGTCTGCGTAACGCGCGGCCAAAATGGCAATATCTTTGTTTTGCATATATCGCACCTCTGCTCATATTTATATATAGTAAATCATATCATTTTTGCTATGTTTTTACTATAAGATGCTCTTACGCGCGCGTAATTTTGATATACTAATTCTATGTTATCCATCGTTCCCACCCCTTTGGGCAATTTGCAAGACATGACCATGCGTGCGCTAGATACCTTGAAAAGCGTGGATTTTGTATTGTGCGAAGATACCCGCCGCACCCAGATTTTATTGACTCATTTCGGCATATCCAAGCCGACGATCCGCTATAACGAAAATGATGATTTTTCCGTTCGGCGTTGTTTGGATTTACTGCGTAGCGGAAAAAATTGTGCCTTGGTGTCTGATTGCGGAACGCCTTGTATTTCCGACCCCGGTTGGAAATTGGTGCGCGACGCCGCTAAAGAAAACTTACCTATTACTTCTTTGCCCGGCCCGAGTGCGGCCGCCTGTGCTTTAGCAGGGGCGGGCTTTACCGGGGGAGCTTTTACATTTTTGGGTTTTTTGCCGCGCAAGCCCGGCAAAGCCGCCAAATTGTTAAGCGCGGCTTATGCGCTTAAACACCCGGTGATTGTGTATGAATCTCCTTACCGCGTGATAAAAATGCTGGAACTGATTGCCAAAACGCTGGGGGAAGAGACTCCGGCGGTGGCGGCCAGAGAAATTTCTAAAGTATATGAAGAATGGTTGCGCGGCAATGTGTGCCAAATTGCCGCAGAACTTAAAAAACGCTCCAAGGTACAGGGTGAATTTGTATTGGTAATCGGGTTGCCGGATACCCAACAGGAAGAAGACGATGAGCCGGATTTTCCGTATTGACAAGTTAACCGAAATACAGCTTGTGCAAACCGCTGCTCAAATAGATGAAGGCGCGGTGGCGGCCTTTGCGACTGACACGGTGTACGGCATCGGCACGCAAGCCTTTGATGAAGATGCCATTGCCCGAATTTACCAAATCAAGGGCCGCCCTTCGCAAATGCCTATGCAAATTTTGCTGGGAAGCATCGCCCATGCCCAAGAAATAACAGCGTGGGGGGAAGAAGCGGATAAATTGGCCCGCGCTTTTTGGCCGGGCGGTTTGACAATGATTTTGCCCGCCAATGCAAAAGGCCGTCCGTTATTGCGTTCTTTTTCCGGCCTGGGGTTGCGGGTGCCGGCACATCCGTTTTTGCGGGATTTATTGAACCGAATGAAGAACCCGTTAGCCAGCACAAGTGCCAACTTACACGGATCTCCGGTTATCACGCGGGAAGAAGATTTGCTACAATTTTTGGAAACAAAGGCTGATATTATTTTATTGGGTGGGGATTTGTCTTGTGTGGCATCGTCGGTTGTGGACCTGACGTCCGTCCCCAAACTCCTGCGTGAAGGCGCAGTAAGCCGCTTGGCTTTGGAAAAAACTTTAGGTTTCGGAGTGAAATAGATTATGTTTGTTTTTTTTGCCCAACCGCGTTATTTAATTTATTATGCGTTGCTTGCAGTGCCGTTGATATTGCTGACCTTTTGGATTACGCGCCGTCTTGCACTTCGTAAAATGCGCCGTGCCGTTATGAAAGCGGAGCATAACTATCAACAGCAAATTGCTTCCTTGCAAGTACAGCTTTCGGGGAAGGTAAATATGTTGGAAAGTATGGTGGAAAAGTTGCAGCTTTCTAACCAAGAATTGAACCGCTTAAATGAAATCCGCTCCAAATTTATGTCCATCGTAGCGCATGATTTGCGCCAGCCTTTAACCTCTATTCAGGGCTTTACGTCTGTTTTGATGATGGACGGCCCCCAGGGCAGTGCCAATGGGGAGCAATTGGCGCTGAATAATATTTTAAAAGCGACCGATAATATGAACCAGCTGATGGCGGATTTGATGGATATTTCCATGATTGAATCCGGTAAGTTTAAAATGGATTTCAAAAATTTTAACTTTAACCAACTCATCAATGATGTCTATACTTTGCAACAGGTCAATGCCCAAAAGAAAGGGTTATTTTTAGTGCGTTATGAATATCCCAACGACGTAATGGTCTATGCAGACCGCTTCCGCATTTCCCAGGTATTAAATAATTTATTGGGCAATGCCATTAAGTTTTCTCCGCAGGGGGGGCGGATAGAAATGCGTTATTTCTTGCAGGACGGCTGGCTGATTTGTTATGTGGCCGATGAAGGCCCGGGCATCGCCCATGCCGAACAAGCCAAAGTCTTTCAAAAGTTCCATCAATCCGATACAGACCGCAGTACCCGCAAACAGGGCTGGGGATTGGGGCTGTCTATTGCGCAAGAAATTATCAACGCGCATAATGGCGAAATCGGCGTACAAAGTGCCGGGTTGGGGCAAGGGGCCTTGTTATGGTTCCGTATCCCGGTGGATTCTACGGCCTTTGAAAGCTAAAAGTTGGATTTATCATAAAAAAGCACAAGCTTTAGGGCTTGTGCTTTTTTTATCCCAAAAAGTGTTATGACCTAAATCGGCTTTCGGTAATCTTCACCGATGACTACGCGCGCATCAAAGATGGGTTGAGCTTGTTTTTCAGACACAATTTCATTGTTGAGCCCCATTGCTTTGCTCAGTTGTTTGATTTGGTTTAAGCGTCCGCTGTAATCCACGATATACGTTTCTTTTTGTCTTTCTCCGGGGAAATTGTCAATCTGCAATACGTCCACCTGTAACAGGCCTTTTTGGTTTTGTTCACGCAAAAAATGGGTCAATTCTGCCGCTACGCCTTTTTTGCCGGAGCCGTTTAGCACTTCTAATCTAAGAGGGCGGTCTTCCACTGCCAAAGGAGCGCGGTCTTCCACCGGTTCGGCAATGGGGTCTGATACTTTTTTAGCAGCAGATTTTTTCTTCTTGGTGATGATGGAAGTGTGGCGCACGTTAAAATCCGTCACTTCCAACCGCGTGGCCGCCATGGCAAAGAGCATAAATTCCGCCGGTCTTATGTTGGTGCGTTTATCATGCAAGGCAGATAAATAATCCCACAAAAAAGACGGCACTAAAAGCGGATTGTAACGCCAAAGCGTTAAATTGGTTTTGAAATTTTCCCAATAATCGTCCCGCTTGCCTTGTTTGGGTTTGTAGTAGCGTACAGGGACGTTTTTTATGCCGTCTTGTGCTAATAAATCGGTAGCATTTTCCATTAAATTTTTCGGATTTTTTTTACGTTTAATGGTGTTTAAGGCTACTTTTCGCGTGGAAGGATTATAGGCAAACGTCATGGACGGCTGTGTTAAAATAGCCGCATAAACAGGGGTGTCTTGCTTGGTAGCCAGGGCCGCTACAATCGGGTTTTGAAACTGCACAAAAACCGCCCAGCCGGTGAGTGCCAGCAGGGCTATCAATAAGAGTTTTCCGATTAGGCGGTACACTTTACCAGATGATTCCATAATTCTATCCCCACCGGGCAAAGCCACTTTTGGCTGTCAATGGTAAACCAAAGCTTGCGGTTGGCGGCATACAAGAGGGCTTTCTCCAAGTCTTGTACGGCCAACGTGCGTATGACGAAAGCATCTTTGTACTTTCGGTCCTTAGAAGAAATATCGGCTACAAACAAAATTTTGCTGAGCGTGCTCATTTGCAAACTGCCTAAAGTATGCTCAGAAATAGCCAAGAGAACTTCTTTGTCTTTTACGGCAAATTCATGTTTAGCCAGCCAAGCCGATACATAAGAGTGCAATAATAGCGGCTCACAGCGGCACATATCTTCAAAGTAGGGTACTTTGATGCGGTGTTTCTTGCAAAAATCAATCAACTCCGGCCCGGATAAAGCCTTTCCCGTATCGTGCAAAATGCCGGCTTGGACGGCTTTTTCTATGGGCACTTCGTAAATGTCGCTTAATAAGGCGCAAAG
>JAFVWP010000085.1 GCA_017501565.1 Elusimicrobiaceae bacterium
CAAGATGAGCCTGTTTATTAACCAAGAAATGAGCTTGGGTATTTCCGACCCGACTTTTGTAGCGGAGTTGGAAGAGCGTTTGTTTGAAAAAGACTTTACGCACAGCGAAGAAATGCAAGAAGAACGTGATGTAAGTTGGACGGCTTTTATAGTGGACAGTTTAACCAATCAGCTTTAAAAAAAACGCCGATGAGGCGTTTTTTTTATCTTAAGAAAGAGGCTCTAACATTCTTTTGTATCCTTTGGTTTTTAGGACACGCGCTTTAAAAATGCGGCCGGTCTTAACGGGGCGGTTAAAGGAAACTTGTCCGTCAATATCGGGCGCATCTTTGTAAGTACGGCCGAAAGTGGGGCCGTCGGCAATGGCTTCCACCACGGTACCTTTTAATTTTTTATTGATGCGGTCTATAACGCGGCTCTGGGTTTCTTCCAAGCGCAAGCGGCGCTCTTTTTTGGTCTTTTGCGCCACTTGTTTGGGCAAGTCATAGGCAATGGTGCCTGGCTCGCGGAAGTATTCAAATACTCCCATATTGTCAAACTCGTAGTCTGAGACGAATTGTTGCAACTCTTTAAAATCCGCTTCCGTTTCTCCGGGAAATCCGACGATAAAATTGGTGCGCAGCGAAATATCGGGCACCTGCGTTTTAAGCATATCCAAGCAACGGCGGATCTGGCTGCCGTCGCAGTGGCGGTTCATTCGTTTGAGTACCGGATCAGCAATATGCTGCAGAGGGATATCCAAATAGTGGAAAATGCGCGGCGTAGAGGCCATCAGCTGAGCCAGCTCTTTGGTAACGCGGTGCGGATAGGCATACATGATGCGCAGCCGCTTGATTTGGCGGTTTTTCAAAAGATTTTCCAGCAAAACAACCAGTTGGGGTTTGCCGTATAAGTCCTGCCCGTAAGAGGTGGTGTCTTGCGCAATTAAAGAGATTTCTTTAACGCCGTTTTACGCCATCAAATCAGCTTCGCGCAAAATATCTTCCATCGGCTTAGAGCGGTAAGGCCCTCTGATAAACGGAATGGTGCAATAAGCGCAGCGATTGTTGCAGCCGTCGGCTACTTTTAAATAGGCCGTATGCGGGGCTGTCAGGCTCATTTTATACTCAGGTAAAAAGAGCTTTTTGGGAAGGGGGGATAAAATAGTCCCTTTCTTTTTCAGCACGGTTTCTATTTTTTCTTGCTGAGCAATGGAAAATACCAAATCCACTTGCGGAAACTTTTTTAAAATTTCATCTTTATATCTTTCTACCAAACAACCGGTTACGGCTACTTTTTGAATAAGTCCGGCTTGTTTAAGGGCCAATGCTTGTAAGATTTCATCTTCCGCTTCCTGCACGGCAGAAGCGATAAAGCCGCAGGTATTAATGATGAGTACATCGGCGCCTTCTTGCGGATCAAAAACCAGTTCATGGCCTTTGCCGATCAGGCGCGCGGAAAACTCTTCGCTGTTGGTTAAATTTTTGGGGCAACCCAAGCTAATCAAGGAAAATTTCATAATAGTTACAGTCTTAAACGGCTAAGTCCTCCCGCTTAAGATGTTCTTGTTCTTCTTCC
Organism: Elusimicrobiaceae bacterium; assembly: GCA_017501565.1. Classification (GTDB taxonomy): domain Bacteria; phylum Elusimicrobiota; class Elusimicrobia; order Elusimicrobiales; family Elusimicrobiaceae; genus Avelusimicrobium. Next base: position 1,558 of record JAFVWP010000085.1, read on the forward strand.
AG
>JAFVWP010000086.1 GCA_017501565.1 Elusimicrobiaceae bacterium
TGTGATGGCTATCTTGTTTGTCATTGCCATTGCCTTTATGTATCTGTCCGGTAAGTTTGCTCCGGCCCAAAATACGTATGACGATGCCAAAGACTTACACGTAGTGGATACGACCCCCTGGAATAAAGCCGTCGTAACCAGCGTGGCCATTGTATTGTGTGTGTTTGCGGTGTATGTAATTTTCTCCAAATTCGGCATCGCGGCCTAGTTTGTTTTCGTTGAAAAATACCCCGCTGTAAAAAGCGGGGTATTTTTTTGTTACAGGTGGGGGAAAACTTGTTATAATACAAGTAAGTATTTTTGGGAGAAATTATGACCGAAGAAAATCAAGCAGAACATCGTATTAATATTATGGATACGCAGACGGATTTATTGCAAACGCAAACCGAAACCGAAGAGAGCCGGCAAGACGGCCCGCAAGTGGCCGGCGTGATGGAGCGCTTCGTGGCGTTGATGATTGATGCCGGATTGGTGCTGGTCGGCTACCAAATCTTTTTATGGGTTTTATTAAAATTCTATGCGCCCCAATTGGAGCAAATTATTTGGTTGGCCTTGGGAGTCTTAATTCCTTTTATTATTTATGAAACTATTTTCACTTGCGGCGGACGTTCTACCTTGGGTAAAAAGTTGGTAGGTATTGCTGTGGTGGACGTAAACACCGGCGAGCCTTTGGGCTTTTTCCGCTCGTTTGTTCGCGCGGTCGGCTATGTATTTAGCGGGGCTATTTTGATGTGTGGCTTTTTGTTGGCATTTGTGGACGACCATCACCGCGCTTTGCAAGATTTTTTGGCCGGGTCCGTGGTTATGCAAGCCCGCCCGAAAGGATTTTTTGAAAAAGTCCTGTTGACCTGTACCGGAAGCTTGTTTGTAATGATATTCTCTTTTTCTTTATACTCTCAGCTTTTCGGTGCCGGCTCTTGGGTGCAAAAACGCTTGGTATTACAAGCCAAAGACCATTTGGAGCAAATCGGCTATTTGCAAGAAGTACACCGCACTTATTTTGGGGTTTATACTAATGATTTATTGCGCTTGTCTTTATTATCGGGGGACCCGGTGCAATTTCAACGCGACACCCAAAAAGTATTGGACCGCAAAGGCTTTAAAATCGGCGTGAGTGAAAAAGGATACAAAATTACGGCACGTGCCAGAGATGCCCGAAAAACACCGGTTTATTATCCCAGCCGTTAAATCAAAACCCTTGCCCAAAGGCAAGGGTTTTTTATAGGGAGGACCTAGATGAAAAATAGGTCTTTTGGCCCTTGTAAGCGTGGCAGTTTAATTTTATAGTAAGGGTAGGAGCTAAGCTTCTGACAGAAGATTTACAAAACGTAGGATAATGTTTACAAACAAAAACAGGAGAGAATATGAAAAAAATATCTTTGTTGGCTGCTGTATTGTTGTTCCCGCTAGTTGCTTCTGCGCAGTATATGGGGTATAACCCTATCTTTCACAATCCCGAAGTCCAAAAAGAAGGAAACAGACAAATAGCTAAAGCCTGGCGTCAATTTTGGAAAGAAGATTTTCCGCAATTCTTTTCAGGCCAAAACGGCAAAGCCGCTTTTGCTCCGGCTTGGGTACAATTCACGCCTGCTGCCCAAGCGGTGGATAAACGTGTGGAAATGGTGGCCAAAGACGCTGCTAAAAAAGCCCGGAAAAAACAACCCGTCAAGGTGGCCGGTAAAGTCTTTGACGGCAGTGCCGTGGCTTTTGCTTTCTGTGGCGGTGTTGCCGAAGAAGCGTTGGAAGGGGGCTTTTTCCCGCAAGAAATGCAAGGTGTGCTGAATGAATGTCAGGCGGTAGCCGAAGTGCCGGAAGGGACCGCAGATGAATGTGTAAGCCCTACGGCGTTGGCCCAAGCCAAAGATGAAGGCAAAAGCTGGTTCCGCAAAAATATTATAGATGTTTATTTGCAAGGTTGTGCTTCTCAGGCCGCCGCTGCCGATGCCGAACGTGTGGCCGCCTCTGAAACGACCCGCGGTTTGGTAGATTTGTACTTGCAAGGTTGCCAAAGCCAAGGTGCGTCTTATATGTATCAAACGGAAATGAATCAAAAAACCTGGGAAGATTTGAGCAAACTCTGGAACAGCTTTACCGGTTGGTTGCGCAATTTAGCGGAAGCTTGCAGCCGCTAGTTTTGAAGAAACAAACATATAAAAATATCCCCGGTGTTTACCGGGGATATTTTTTACCCTAAAATAAACTTGCGGCAGAAAGCCGAAGTTTTATATTCCCTAACCGCGGTTAGATTCAGAAGAAGATTGGCAATTTACGCAGTAGCGCGCAAACGGCAAGGCTTTGATGCGTTTTTTAGGAATGGGCTGGCGGCACATTTCGCAACGGCCGTAAATGCCTTTTTCAATTTTACGCAAGGCGGCTTCAATTTGGCCGATAGTGTTGTGAGAATTGCCGGAGAGCTCAAATAAAATTTCTTTGTCCAAGCTTTGGCTGGCCGCATCAATAGGGTCGCCCACTTCCGCTTCGGGCATGTCCATATCTTTCTTTTCTTTCAAGCGTTTTTCCGCATCGGCTTTTAATTCTTCCAATTGTTTTTTGATTGCCTTAATTTCGGCGGCAGTCAGGGTTTCTTTGGTGTTTTTCTTCATGGCCATATTCGGCTACCTCTTATTAAATTAAAATCTGTTTCCAGCAAAAAATCACGCTGTTTGTTTAATGTAGCAAATCCGTACGGCGAATGCAAGCCTATTTAAAAGATTAGCCGAACAGCCGAATGAATATCGTTTCAAGCAGTTGATGTGGCTCTCTCTGCATAAAAAAACGCCCTGAAAAGGGCGTTTTAAATACGGAGGGAGAGAGATTTGCCTTCCGGTCGTTTTGTTGACCCAAAACGCCTGCAGGCCGGGCTCGCGGTTTTTGCCTTTCGCCGAAAGGAACTATCATCGGCTCAAACAAAAACATCGCTGCGCCTTTCAAATCCCTACGCCACATCAAGCAGTTGATGTGGCTCTCTCTGCATAAAAAAACGCCCTGAAAAGGGCGTTTTAAATACGGAGGGAGAGGGATTTGAACCCTCGAAGCCTTGCGGCTTACAGGTTTTCGAGACCTGCTGTTTCAACCACTCACACATCCCTCCCAAAGCGGTTGTTTATTCTATTATATCAAACATTTTGCCCGCCTTGCATAGCCGGTAAAAACTCATAAAAAATGCCCCTGTGAAAGGGGCATTTTGAAACAAATTTCATTTACTTCCATTTTCCGTCGGTATTGTGTCCGTCTGTCAATTGATTGCAAGCCCTTAAGATCTTTCCTTGCGGTTCTTTCGGCGGAATGATGGAGCGGCCTTGTACTTTTACCGGCTCTTGGGCACAATAATATCTGGCATTTTTGCCGGGCAAGAGCAAAGCAGAAACGACTACCGGGTTTGGGTTTTTAGTTTTTGCGGAAACGATAAAGTAGTCTTCGCCTTCATGTTGGACACTGACCGGGGCAGATTCCGGAACTTGAATATCTAATCTGTGAGGGTTACTCCCCGGGAATTTACCCGTTTTCAGATAGTAGCGTTCGCCCGAAGATTTAATCGCTTGGGCATATTTGCGTGCTTCTACTATGCGGGCTCTTTCTACCGCAGAAAAATACTGCGGCAGGGCTATTGCGGTGAGTATTCCGATAATAAGCATGCAGGGTAAAAAGAGCGCTACAAGTATAACCCATACCGGCACTTTAGAAGATGCCACCGGCTCAGCTTGCGGGGTATAATCATTGGTAACCACCAAACAACCCGCTATTTTGTCATGCAAACATTGTTTTTGTTCGGTCCAAATACACATTAAATAACCGATACCCAATGTTAAATTAGATACATTTTCAGCTAAACCACGGGCCAAGGCTCTCCAGAAAGAAATTCTTTGTCCGTTTAAGTCCGTTACTTTGATGCCGACAATTTTTTTACCTAACGTAGCTTGCCAGGGGGAAGATTCGGCATAAACAAAGTAAAACAGACAAAAACCAAGCGCTACCAAAGTATCTAAAAAGCCTGTATCAGCACTACCGGAAAAATTCAGGCAAGCCTGAATAATGATAGTACATATCGTATATATAATTGTGTCAATAAGAGTTGCCGCGACACGGCGCCAAAAACCTGCGTACATATTTTCCTCCCAAATAAATATTTTATAACGACTCTTTTATTCTAGATAATTTGTAAAATAAAAGAAAGGTTTATTTAGGAGATAAAGTTTATGGCAGAATGTACGCATGATTGTTCTTCCTGCAGTCAAAACTGCGGGGAGAGAAAAGAACCCCAAAGCTTATTGGAAAAATTAAATCCGCATGCCCGCGTGAAAAAAGTAATTGCGGTATGCAGCGGTAAAGGTGGGGTGGGCAAATCCATGGTAACGGCTCTCTTGGCCGCGGCCATGCAACGCAAAGGTTTGCGTGCGGCTGTATTGGACGGAGATATTACAGGGCCGTCTATCCCCAAAATGTTCGGCGTTACCGAGCGCGCGCAAGGGGACCAAAGCGGTGTATATCCCGTATTGAGCAAAACAGGCGTGCAGCTGATGTCTTTGAATTTGCTTTTGGATAACGAAACGGACCCGGTCATTTGGCGCGGGCCGTTAATTACAGGGACTATCAAACAATTTTGGACGGAAGTAATTTGGGACGATGTGGACGTGCTGTTTGTGGATATGCCTCCCGGTACTGGAGATGTAACGTTGACGATTTTCCAAAGTCTGCCGGTGGACGGCATTGTGTTTGTTTCTTCTCCGCAAGAGCTGGTGGGTATGATTGTGGAAAAAGCCGTTAAAATGGCACAAATGATGAATGTGCTTATTGCCGCATTGGTGGAAAATATGAGCTATTTTGTATGTCCCGATTGTGGCAAAGAACATGAAATATTCGGTAAAAGCCGCGTACAGGAATTGGCCCAAAAATATGGGATTGCCGCCACGGCCCGTTTGCCTTTAAGCCCCGATATGGCCGCCACGGCGGACCGCGGCGGGGTGGAAGGCTTGGCTTTAGATAACTTAAACGAAGTGTTGGCTGTATTGGAAAAAATACAAAAGTAATTGTGTTTTTGTAGGGCATTAAATGTTAGAATAACTATATAGGAGTTTTTCTACATGGCAGAGCTGACACTTAGCAAACGTGCGCTGAATATTGCAGATTCTCCAACGCTTAAAATAAATGCGTTGGCGCGTGCGTTAAAGAAAGAAGGAAAACCGCTGATTCATTTGGGGGGCGGAGAGCCGGTGTTCCCTGCGCCGCAGGCAAGTGTTGATGCTTTGGTGGAAAAAGCCCATTCCCGCCAGATTAAATATACCCCTTCTTCCGGTACGCCGGAGCTGAAACAAGCCGTAGCCCAATATACTTTGGCAAATTACGGACGGAAAGTAGGGGCAGAACATATTATTGTGTCAGCGGGAGCTAAACAAGCTTTGTTTAATTTTTTATTGGCGGCCGTGCAAGAAAACGATGAAGTTATTTTTCCGGCTCCGTATTGGGTCAGTTACCCTGAAATGGTTAAGCTGGCCGGAGGCGTGCCTGTGGCGGTACAACCGCAAAAAGGCTCTTTGCAAGTAACATTAGGCGAATTAGCCGCCGCCATTACACCGCGCACCAAGGCTATTTTGCTCAATAGCCCCAATAATCCTTCGGGGTTGGTGTCAGATGCGCCTTTTATAAAAGCGGTGGTACAATTAGCCGAGCAGAAAAATATCTTCCTGGTAATGGACGATATTTATCACAAACTCGTTTTTGACGGAAAAACTTGCCCTAACCCTTACGATTACAGCACCTGTGGGCAAAACTTGGTGATCATTAATGGGGTTTCCAAGTTATATGCCTTAACAGGGCTTCGTATCGGGTGGGCAGTTTCTGAAAATACGTCCTTAATCAGTGCCATGGGCCGGTTGCAGGCGCAGAGTACTTCTTGCAATAGCGATTTGTCCGAGGCGGCCGCTACCGCGGCCCTATTGGGTGAGCAAAGCTGTATTAAGGAATTATGTTCTTTATTGCAACGCAACAGAGATGTGCTGATGGAAGAGTTGGCTCAAATCCCGCATTTGAAAATTCAACAACCCCAAGGTACATTTTATTCGTTTGCCGATTTTAGCTATTATAATCCTGACTCGCAGGCGCTGGCTCAGTATCTGCTGGAAAAGGCTTTGGTAGCTGTGGTGCCCGGAGCAGCCTTTGGTCTGGACGGACATTTGCGCATCAGTTTTTGCGCCTCCCAAGACAGCATTGTGGAGGGGGTAAGAAGGATTAAGCGGGCACTTGAAAATCTGACGTTAAAGGAAGATGAAATACTATGAATACGAAAAATGCTAATCCGGATTTTTTTAAACCGGAATATGGGCTGGAAAATTCCGGCCTAAAAACCAACAAGGTTGTGTATTGGAACTATTCCACCCCGGCCTTGTACGAAGAAGCCATCAAACGTGAAGAAGGCAATATCGTTTACGGCGGTCCTTTGTGCGTAAGCACCGGTAAACATACCGGCCGCAGCCCCAACGATCGTTTCTTTGTCAAAACCGCTGATGTAGAAGGGAAATTATGGTTCAGCAAAGGCAACGTAGGCATTGAGCCGAAATATTGGGACATTTTATTTGCCAAAGCCCAAAAATACGCCGAAGACAAAGATTTGTTTGTCCGCGATGCTTATGTAGGCTCTAGTGAAGCTTCCCGCTTGAAAGTCCGCGCCATTACCGAATGTGCCTGGACCAACTTGTTTGTCAAAAATATGTTCATTGAACCCAAACAAGAAGAGCTGAAAGGTTTTGTTCCCGAATTTACGCTTATCTGCTTGCCGAAAATGAAAGCCGATCCGGCCACCGACGGCACCAACTCCGAAACTGCCATTTTGATTAACTTTGAAAAGAAAATGGTTTTGGTCATCGGTAGCGAATACGGCGGTGAAAACAAAAAAGCTTTGTTTACCGTTATGAACTATCTCTTGCCCCAAAAAGGCATCATGACGATGCACTGCTCCGCCAACGTCGGCCCCAAAGGCGACAGCGCTGTATTCTTCGGTTTGTCCGGTACGGGTAAAACCACCTTGTCCGCTGATGTATCCCGCGGTCTTATCGGCGACGATGAACACGGCTGGGACGAAACCGGTATCTTCAACTTTGAAGGCGGCTGCTATGCTAAAGTAATCAAACTCAACGCTGAAGCCGAACCCCAAATCTACTCCACCACCCACCGCTTTGGTACGGTTTTGGAAAACGTGGTATTTGACAGTGAAACCGGTAAATTGGACTTGGACGACGGCTCCTTGACCGAAAATACCCGCGCTTGCTACCCGCTCAATTTCATCAGCAACGCTGTGGAAAGCGAACGTGCCGACCACCCGAAAAACATCATTTTCTTGACCTGTGATGCTTTCGGTGTCATGCCGCCGATTTCCAAACTCAGCCCGGATCAAGCTTTGTACCACTTCATCAGCGGTTACACCGCCAAAGTAGCCGGTACCGAAAAAGGCATTAAAGAACCCCAAAGCACGTTCAGCACCTGCTTCGGCGGTCCGTTCATGCCCTTGCATCCGGATACCTATGCTCAACTCTTGAAAAAGAAAATTCAAGAACACAACGTGGATTGCTGGCTTGTAAACACCGGTTGGATCGGTGGTCCTTACGGCGTAGGCAACCGCATCAGCATCAAATATACCCGCACCTTGCTCAATGCTGCCTTAGACGGCAAATTGGCCAAAGTGGATTTTATTACTGACCCCGTGTTCGGTTTCCAAATTCCGACGCAGTGCGAAGGCGTACCGGCCGAAATCTTGAACCCGATGAACTTGTGGTCCGATAAAGAAGCTTACATGAAGAAATACCAAGAATTGGCTAAATCCTTCGTGGAAAACTTCAAAAAATACGCTGACGGCGTATCCAAAGAAGTGTTGGAAGCTGCCCCGAAAGTGGCCGAAGAATGCGGCTGCTGCTGCGGTTGCGGCAAATAACATTCTGTATAGCTAAATTGTAAGGGGAAATAAAACCCCTTACAATTTAGTCAGTAATTTACTAGAATAATATATACCTTTATTACAGGAGAATTTAACTATGGCTAAAGCGAATGCTAAATTTATGGCCCCGTTGACCCCCAGCGCCGAACTCGCCGCTGTGGTAGGTGCTACCCCGCTTCCGAGAACTGAAATCGTGAAAAAAATGTGGGAATACATTAAAAAGAATGGTTTGCAAGACCAAAAGAACAAACGCATGATCAACTCTGATGCCAAATTGGCCGCCATCTTTGAAGGCGAAAAACAAATCAGCATGTTTGACATGAGCAAATACATTTCCAAAAACGTCAAATAATCTTGGCTTTTACGGAATTTATACCCGCCCTAAAAGGGCGGGTTTTTTATCGGTTGAAAAGAGCATTTTCTTTTGCTAAACTAATATAGACGAAGTGCTTATTTTTATATTAAACAGGAGTTTTTATGAAAAAAGGGTTTACCCTGTTAGAAATGCTCATAGTAATTATGATTATCGGTGTTTTGACGGGTTTTGCTTTGCCAAAATACCAAACGGCGGTGGATCAGAGCCGTTACAGCGCGCTGATACCTTTAGCCAAATCGGTCAAAGATTCGCAAGAAACATTTTACATGGCCAATGGCGATTATTCTTCCGTATTTTCGGGGCTAGATGTCCAATTGCCCGGCAGTGCGGAAATTAGCGGCGGCACCGCTAGCTTAGAAAATGGAGTCAATTTAGAAATTAATATAGAAGAAGACTACAAATTTGTCAAAGCTAGCAAAGACGGCATGGATAATAATTATGTTGTTTATTTTACCAACAGCTTTAACTTTCCCAAAGAAATTCACTGCGAAGCCTTGACCGAAAGTCAACGCGCCAATGTGTTGTGCGATACGATGGGCGGCGTGAAACACACCCAAAAAGGGAACTATACCATTTATATTTTAGATGGTATCGGTGCGGGTACTTTTTCCAGCACCAGCGGGTCTCCGTATGTGGGTTGGTTTGCCCAATATAACCAAGTACCTAAAAACTGCAGTTGGAGCTCCAGCGGTAGCTGTTATTCCCGTAATACGGACGATAATTCCGTTCTCTTACTGAACCAAGACCAAGGCAATATGTTTAAGTATTTGATTCAGATTGACGGAAAAGAAGTCTACTACACCCGTTATACAGCTAGCGGCAGTTTGTACGAAACGGTGGTTTATAACGAAGAAACCGGCTTATACGAACGCACTACCTATGATGTAGATAGCGACGGCGGCAGCTATACCACCACTTTATACACCAATAATGGCGGTTTTGCCTCTATGTCGGGCTATCAGGGCATTAAAGAGACGGGCACGGTTACCCGCGGCGAAGACGGCAATTGGGTGCTCAGCAACGGCGACGAATATCCCAGCTGGACCAACTGCGAAGCTTACGCCAGAAAAGATAAAAATAAATGCGATTAACCTTTTCGTTTTTTTCAGCCCCGCACTAAAAGCGGGGCTTTTTTATGACCAAGTAGCAAAAAAATTCAAACGGATATTTATTTTTTTAAAAAAATAAACTATACTTAATATATGCAAATCGTCTTTTCTGTATTATTTTTATTAATGGTGCTTGCGTTGGGCTGGGGGCTTTGGCTTCGCCGCCCGGTTTCTGTTGAGGTTAAAAAAGAAAAATACAAAGCCTTAGAGACGCGCGCCGCAGAAGGAGACACCGAAGCCATGTATAGTTTTGCAGAGCTGTATTATGAAGACCATGACGAGCGCTTTTTCCCGATGGTTTTTAAATGGGTCGGCATTTTGGCCAGCCAAAAGAAAGATCCCGCCGTATGGCTTTTGATGGGCGATTTGTATGCTTCCGGGCACGGCACGTTGCGCGATGCCAAACGCGCGCTTAGTTGCTATGAGCAAGCTTTATCGGCGGATATTGTTTCGGGTAAAAATACGGATTTATCCCAAGAAGCGCATAACTATCTGGAAAAACAAATCATTGATTTGCGCAAAGAAGTTTTCCAATAATTCTTTCCTGTATCTAATCCTTTTTTTTGCTTTTTTGCCGGCGGGTAAAGTGTTACCCTGTCTTTACACATTCGTTGTAAAGGGGGGAGTATGTCGGGTAAAAAAGTCATCTTGTCGGCAGTGCTGTTGTGTATGGTGGTGCCGTCTTTTGCGCAATTGCAAAAAAACTACATTATTCACGATGTAGTGCCTACGGAAAACGTAACGTCCTTAGAGTTTAATCCGTCTTTAGAAGTGTTGGATAATTCTGCCGGCACGTCTATCAGTAAAATGGCTTTTAAGGCGGGTTTTATGGTGGATGAACACTTTAATATCGGCCTGGAAGTGCCCTTAATGCGTTATGAGTCGGACGGATTTGCCAAAAACGGCTTGGGCGATGTTTCTTTGTCCTTAACGGCTACGCAATATGAATGGGGGGCCTTGTCTTTAGGCACAAGTTTTGAATTTATTGCCCCGACCGCTACCGATGATGTGCTGGGGAGCGGAAAAATGCAGTTTAGTCCTTCGCTGTATGCGGTACTGATGCCGGGGGAACATTTTTTCTTAGCCATGGGGTATAAGCAATATTGGTCTGTATTCGGTAATGGTAACCGCGCAGACATTGACAAAGGCCGTTTTAGAGCCATTTTCGGCTATTTATCGTCTGATCAATGGTGGGTGATGGCAGATCCGCGCTATGTGATAGATTATCAAGATTCGGCGCGGGCTCATTTTGCGCCTGAATTTGAAATCGGCACTATGGTCAATCCCGGAGCGTCGGTTTATTTACGCGGCGGCGGAAAAATGGGGGGCAATTTACCCGGGCCGGATTGGATCGTGAGCGTAGGGTTTAAAGTTTTACATTTATAAAAAAATCCCCCGAACTCGGGGGATTTTTTAGCTATGAGATTCTTTTTTCTTCTCGTTTTTGCGGGGCCCTTTTTTAGGATAGCCAAACCAAATGGCTACGATGGCGCCTACTCCCAACAAATACGGATAATACAAATACTGCATAATGGCAATGGGGGAAAGCTTGGCTAATCCCGCCGCCATCAAAAGCTGTGCCCCATACGGGATAGCCCCTTGCACGAAACAAGAGAAAATATCCATTAAGCTGGCTGTTCTGTTGGCGGGGATTTTAAAGCGTGTAGCGATTTCTTTAGCAATCGGGCCGGACATAATCAGCGCGATGGTATTATTGGCGGTACATAAGTTGGCAAAACTCACGAGTCCGGCAATAGAAAATTCAGCCGCCCGTACAGAATGGGTGTGTTTGGTCATTTTTTGGATAATCCAATCAAACCCGCCGTTAACGCGTATCATTTCCAGCATACCGCCCGCTAAAATAGTAACGACGATTAACTCTCCCATACCGGTAATCCCGGTGCCCATGGCGCCGGTCCAACCCCAAAGGTTAAATCCGTGGGTCAATATGCCGATAATTCCGGCAAAAATCGTGCCCCCTATCAGCACCAGCATAACGTGTACTCCCGCCACCGCCGCCCCCAATACGGCCAAGTAAGGCAATACGTGTAGCCAATTCACTTGTCCGGGCGCGTAAGGGGTGCCGTTATTTTGCCCGATGAAAAAATACAAAATTGCCGTCAATATAGCAAAAGGCAATACAATGCGTAAATTGGTGCGGAATTTATCTTTCATACGGCAGCCTTGGGTGCGGGTGGCAACGATGGTGGTATCGGAGATAAAAGACAGGTTATCCCCGAACATTGCCCCACTGACTACGGCCGCGGCCATTAAAGCGGGCTCAATGCCTGTATTAACCGCAATCCCCGCCGCTACCGGAATTAAAGCCACAATCGTCCCCACAGAAGTACCTACGGAAACGGATATAAAACAAGCCGCCAAAAACAAACCGGGAACCAATAATTTTTGCGGTAAAAGCCACAAAGTTAAATGGACCATGCTGTCCACCGCGCCCATGGCTTTAGTGGTTTGGGCAAAGGCACCCGCCAAAATGAAAATAAGCACCATGAGCATAATATTTCCGTCGGCGGCGCCCTTACAGAAAAGCTCAATTTTTTGGGTCAGGTTTTGCCCTTTGCTATTGGCTACTGCCACAATGGCGGCAATGACAAAAGCCACCGAGATAGGCATTTTATAAAAGTCGCCCGCCAGGATAGAAACAACCAAATAGGCAAGCAAAAACACCCATAAAGGCAACAGGGCCCAAGGGTTGGGTTTAGTAGGAGTAACCGGTAGGGTAGTGAGCGGATCCATAAATACCTCTGAATATGTATAAAATAACCGAGTTAACAGCAGAAAAACTCAAAAAACCCCTCCAAAGAGGGGAAAAGAGCGTAATATTGCCGTACTTATAAATTATATCAAAAATAAAGGAAAAATAAATAGCGCTCGTACGCGTGACGCGCGCGTATCGCGTATAATTGCTATAATAACAACATGGCTTTTTATCAAATGAATTTTGTTTTGCCCACCCGTAAAACTTTTTTAACGTTTTTTGGGGTTTTTGTGTTGCTTTCCTTGGGGCTTTTTCAGCTTTTTCCCGTTATCTTTGGCGGGATAGTTTCTTTGCTTTTGGGGACGAGCGATAGCCTGCTTGTGTTTTTCGCCCACCACGAAGCGGTATATGGCTTTTTTCAAGATATGATTCGTACGTTGTATTGTTGTTGTGTGTTGGGGGCTTTTAATTTCTTTTTCTTGGTGTACTTGTATAAGTTGCTGGACGAAATTTTGACCCATAGCGGCGAGATGCGCGGGCTTTTTGGGGTGGCTTGGCGCGCCTGGAAACCTTTGATGCTTTTGGAAACAAGCCTGCTTGTTCTGTGGGCCTTGGTGGGGGGGAACCCGCTTCACTTTTTACCGGTGTTTGTTTCGTTTTCTCCGTTGGCATGCTTTTTTATGGCTTTGGCGGAAATTTTGACCATCGGCTTTGCCTGTGGGTTTGCCGCCAGCGAGTCTGCCAAAACGGCGGTGCAATTGTTAGGCAAACTCTTGGGCAGTTATTGGGGCTCTTGGTTATTTATTATTTTATTAGGGGTTTTTATCGGTTGGATTCCGGCTTTTTTGTTACACGCGGTCGGGACCGAAAGCGTGGGGCGCATTTTATCTTTTTTCCTGATTATCCATGGGGCTATCAGTCATTTTTTGTTTATTACCCTGACGGCGGTGATGTTATTTAATCGCAAGGAGATTTTTCAGGTAGAGTAGTTGTTTTTTTAGCAGAAACCCATATAACTATAAATAATAGTGCATTTTGGAGAGAAAAATGAAAAAATTTTTAGCCTTGTTTTTGAGTATCAGTTTGATGAGCTCTTACACTTTGCCTTTAGCGGCCCAAACGCCTGAAGAAGAAGCGGAAATAGAGCGAAAAGCCTCTTTGGTTGTGCAAGCGGCAGAAGAAAATGGGGAAGAAGCCCTTTTTCAAGCAGGGGTTGCATTAGCCAAAAACTTATGCGGCCAACAAGGCGTAGAATGTTTGGAAAGAGCCGCCTTTGAAGCCTTGCGCGCGGCGGGGGGAAACCCGGCAGAAGCCGTTGTGTGCGATGATAAGCAAGGCCAATGTACCTCTCTGTTAGTGTTTGGGCAAGGGGCGGTGCATTTTGCTTTAAAGCATATGCTTTACCACCATCAAACCCCTGTGATAGAGCGGGCCGATTCTCTGGTCAGCTTAATCACCCAATATGGGGTCCATTCTAAAGAAGACCAACGTTTGGCCATTGATTACTTTCAAGCAGCCGTTTCCGCCGCACAAAAGGATTGTTCCGGCGGGTTTTTTGTAGAATACGGCTTATCGGCCGGGCGGGCAGACCGCCGTCAGGTACGCAACCTGAAATTAGACCGCTGCGGTAAAGAAGTGGCCGCCGTATATGGGCTGGCTATGTTGGCCTACCAAGGGGCACAAGGGCAAAAAGCTGTCAGTACTATTGCTAAATTATTGGATAAGAAATATGACAGCCAATCCGCCGGGGCTATTATTCCGGCGGGGGTATCGGGTTTAGCTACCATCGGTACGCCCCAAGCCTATGAAGCCTTGGAAAAATTTTTGACAAAAACCACCACGCCCACGCTGGTCGGCAGCCTTTTTAATACTTCTTTAGAAGGGGCGGCCCAATTGGTGATGAGCGGCATCAGTGAAATGCGCGGCAGTAATATCCGTTATTTAAACCGCATCAACGCCGCCTACCAATATCCGGACGAAGCCGAAGCGGCCCGCCAAGGATATGCGCCCAATACTGCGGCGGATTTGAAAAACCAAGTCCCGCAAACCAACCTGATGGAAGATGTGGGGGTTTTGTTAGGTACGGAAAGTGCCCAAAATGTCCATGCGAAAAATTTAGCCGTTTTTTTGGTGAAAAAGGCCAATGAATATGTAGAAAAAAATGCACAAGAAATTAAGCCTTTTTACGCCCACAATCCCCAGGCGGTGCGGGCTCCGTCCAAAGACGGCTTTCATGCCGCATCTAAAATACATTTTCCGTTGATTTTGGGTATTTTAGACGGCTGGCAACAAAATGCCCCGGCGCTTTTGTCTAATGCAGATGATGCTTTGTTGGAATTTTTCTATAAAGGCGATTGGTGGGATATTAACGAAGGCACCCAACAGCGTTTGCATTACAAAGCGCGCCAAATTGCCGCCAAAAAAGGCCAAAGCTGGCCCATGCCTACCCGCGATGAGCAAAAGGCCGAACGTTACGCGCATAATGCCCAAATTTTAAATATTTCCCAAAAGACGGATATGGTGCTTATTCCTGTATTTTTGGTGATGCTGGTGGTTTCTATTCCGTCTATCGTACGCAATATAACTTCTGCGGTGCGTATGCTGAAAACCAACCGCAAATTTATTGGTATTCGCTTAACGGGCCGTGCTTCTAAAACAACCAAAGCCGGCAAAAAAGCCGCCGCTGTTTCCGCGCAAAAGCCTGTTTCGGCTACGGCTACCAAAACGGCGGGAAAGCCCAAACCGGTTGCTTCTTCTGCGCCGCAAACTGCGGCTAAACCGACGTCTGCCAAGCCGGCAACGCAACGACCGGCCACAGAGCCGTTGCCGGAAGTGAAGGCTCCTAAGCCGGAGCCGTTGTCTGCCACGCCCAGAAAACAGATTGATGGGGATCTTTTAGGTCCCCTGGACCAGAAAGTACAACAAGCCAAAAAAATTGGTACGCCGTATCGGGAACGTTCCCTGATGCCTAAGAGCAAAGAGAACGTGGCAACAGGGCCGTATCAGGCGCGCAAAGACGGCTTAGTATATATGGAAGCACACCCCAACGACCCGTCCAAAGCTGTTTTCTATTATGCCGATGATATGGGGCGTGTACGCACCGCTAAAGAAGTGCCGATGAGTCAATACGATGATGTAGTCAGCACTATGACGGAAGCGGACAAAGCCCAATTCAATTATGGGGCTGATAATTTGTACGCAGACGATTTGGCCAAAATGCGTAAGGACCGAGAGTTTGACCGCTTGGAAAGCTTGGGCAAACAAATCCGCAAATTGGAAGATGAACGCCAATACATTATTGATAACCAAGCTGATACCTATGTCTTGGGCGAAGGCGGTCCGTTTGAGCGCACGCGCCAACTCCAGCATGAAATTGATGCGTTGAAAAAAGAAGCCGAACGTACTATTTTGGATATGAAAGCCAACGGCATGGGAGATGATTATTCCTTGAACATGACCTTGCAAAACGCCATGGACAAATTTAGCGATATTCCCGCCGTTGCCCCTAAAAAAGAATTGGTGATTTCAGATGATATTCAAGAAGCCACCCGCCAGCTTGAAAACATTGGCGGAGAAATGAAAAAACTTCGCGAAGAGTTGCAACGTATCAGAAACTCCGGTCAAACCAATCCGCAAGTGATGGCCCGTACGCGTGAAATCAATAACCAACTGACGGCCTTGGAAAACGATGGCAGAAGAGCGATTGCTATTATGTCTAAAAAAGGCATGGGCAGTGAAGGTGCTTTATGGAAGATTTTTCAAAATGCCCAAGAATCTTATGAAGATACCAAAAAGGTGGTGGCAACGGCAACGGGCAAGCATATGGCTTATCACAAACGTTCTTTAACGCCTAAAGCTTCGCGCAATGCGTCCCAAACGCAGTTTGCCCCGCGCAAAGACGGCCTGGTCTATATGGAAGAACACGCCACTGACCCGTCCAAAGCCGTTTTCTACTATGCCGATGATATGGGCCAAATCAGCCGTATAGAAGAAGTGCCCATGAGCCATTACGATGACTTTATAGACGGCCTTTCCAGAGCTGATAAAGATGTGTTGGCGCGCTCTGCTGAAGTGTATGGCGATGCAGTCTCTGCCGCACGCAAAGAGCGTGAATTTGAGCGCTTGGAAAGCCTGGGGAACCAAATCCGCGATTTACGAACACAACGCCAAGACATTACCGGAAGCGGGGTGGTGGATCGCAACAACTTGGCACAAGCCAGCAAAATAGATAAAAAAATAGCCGAATTACAAAAAGAAGCTGAGCGAACTATTGCCGATATGGCCTCTAATGGTATGGGGCAAGAAGGATCTCTGCGCCGTATTTTCCAAACCGCGCAAGAATCAGTTGCGCCTGTTGGCAATGCAGCGCCGTCTGCCGCGCGCCATACGGCGTATGCCAACCGCTCTTTGATGCCTAAGTCTTCGGGGAGTAACAGCCGCAGTTTTACTCCGCGCAAAGATGGATTAGTGTATATGGAAGCGCACGCCACTGACCCGTCCAAAGCTGTTTTCTACTATGCCGATGATATGGGGAAAATCAGCCGTATAGAAGAAGTGCCCATGAGCCATTACGATGACCTTATAGACGGCCTTTCCGGAGCCGATAAAGATGTGTTGGCGCGCTCTGCTGAAGTATATGGCGATGTAGTCTCTGCCGCACGCAAAGAGCGTGAATTTGAGCGCTTGGAAAATTTGGCCCATCAAGTGCGCAATTTAAAAGCACAGCAACGTCAGATAGAAACCGGCGGTGTGGTCAATGCACAAACCTTGGCACAAAGCCGCGATATTCAACATCAAATCTCTTCTTTGGTGGACGAAGCTAACCGCACCATTCGGGATATGTCTTCCAATGGTATGGGGAAAGAGCGTACCTTGCAACAGCTGTTTGCGAATTGGCAAGAGTAAGAAAGGGTATGAATATTTTACATATTGTCTATGCGAAAGTTTGGGGCGGCGGAGAACAATACGTCTATAATTTCTGCCGCGAAGAAAAACGCTTGGGGCATAAAAATCTGGTAATTTTGGATCCGGCCCAAAAAGAAGTGTTGGGCCGTTTGCAAGACGTGGCCGATATAAAATATGCGCCTTTGCGCGGGGCGGGCCGCCTTTGGGCCTGGCAAAAAATCCTGCAAGTGATAGATGAAGAAAAAGTAGATATTTTAAATTGTCACAGCGGTACCATGTCGGCCTTGTGCGCTTGGATTAAGACACTTCGCCCAAATGTAAAATTCGTGCAATACCGCCATAATGTAACCCCGAATAAAAAGGACCTTTATCATCGTTGGTTGCAAAACAAAGCAGACGCTTTTGTGTGTGTATCCAAATTGGTTTATGATTTACAAACCGCCACCGCACTGCCGAAAAATATACAGAAATTTCATCTGGTTTACAATGGTATAGACGCCACGAGATTTGTGTATCGGCAAGGGTATCTGCCGGGCAAGTGCTTAAAAATAGGTTATGCGGGGCGAATGGTAGAAAATAAAGGGGTATTGGTCTTGTTGGAAGCGGCTAAAATTTTAAAAGAAAAATATCACCAACCTTTAGAGCTGATTTTAGCCGGAGACGCAGAGCCAGCTTTCTTAAAAAAATGCAAAGATTTTGTGCAAAACAATGGCTTGGCCGAAGAGTGGAAATATCTGCTGTTTGTCGTGGATATGCCAAGCTTTTATAAAGAGTTGGACATTTTTGTGTTGCCCTCTATTGCCCGGGAATCTTTTGGTTTTGTGCTGTGCGAAGCTATGTATAGCGGGGTGCCTGTGGTATCTACCGACAGCGGGGCACAGGGGAAAATTGTGCAAGATGGCAAAAGCGGTTTCTTGGTGCCTGTGCAAAATGCGGAAATATTGGCTGAAAAACTGCTGTATTTGGCCCGTCACCCGCAAGAATATGCGGATATGGCCCGACAGGCGCACGAGCGTGTGCAGAGCCATTTTACGTTGTCTGTAATGATAGAAAAGATAAACAGGTTATTTGCCTATTTATTAAGCCAATAATAAATATCCCCCAGCCAGCCTGGGGGATATTTATAAGAAACCCGTTAAAAGCGGTGTTTTTAAGGTTTCTTTGAGAATAACTCCGGGAAAAAGTAGGAAATTGCCAAGTCTCTATTGGGGTCGGTCAGCTTTTTGCCAAGTACTTTTTCTTGCTTTTTGATGGCCTGATAAAGGATCTTTTTCCATTCATCTACTATTCGGGTGAGCAGGTTTATTAAGAGTTCTCTGTCTAGAGTAACATCAAATAAGAAGTGCCCGTAATAATACTCGTCATGGTAAGATTGCACCACAAAACGCGTTTGATTTTTTTCATCGGTCCACGCTAAAAACTTGACGCTCCAATATTCAAAAAAATATTGAGCCGCAAAAGATTGGGTTTTAAGTTTTTGAATAAATTCATCCAAGTGCCACATAGCATACGTATCAAATTGCAGATAAGTTCTTTGTTCGTAATCAAAAAATCTCCATTTCTTGTAGGGGGCGCGCAAGACAATAACAGAAGATAAAGATGTGTAATACTCATCTAGCCCCAAAAGAGATTTAGGAAATTCTACCAAAGGGTTTCCTTCAAAAAAATCAATTTCTTCATCTTCTAAAACAATCTCTTTTTCTTCTAAAATTAACGAACGTCCTATCAATAACTCGTAAGAAATTTCTCGGGGCCGCAAAGAAGACTCTTGCGGGGGTGGGGGAATTTCGTGGGCATCTTCGTACCACATTTCGGTAGCGGGGGCGTACGTCCACTCATCTTCATCGCCGGGACCAAACAAACTGCAAAAATAATGGTCTAATTTTCTTTTCATAAAAATACTCCTTTACTTTTATTATAGTTCTGCTGTGCGACAACCTATGGTCGCAATTGAAAAGCCTAAGAAGTTTTTTAAAAAACAAATATATTTCCATCTGGTAGGGCTATATAAAAAAACCACGCTTTCGCGTGGTTTTATAGTGGCCAAAAGGATCTGGCTCGGTACTATTTCAAACTATCAATTTCTTTTTGTAAATTAGCCAAAAATTTACCCGCATGCGCGCCGTCCATTTGCGTGTGATGAAATTGGAAGGATATCGGCAGAGTGTAGCGGAACCATTTTTTGCGATATTTTCCCCAAATTATAAACGGGTTATTGAAAATTCCGCTGTTCATGCCGACAGCCCCATCTATTTCCGTGTCTATAATGGCGGACGTACCAATTACCATACTCTCGGCAGATAAATCCCTATCTTGGCAAGTGTTGGCTACTTGGGCGGTACAGGTGAGATACTCTTGGTTGAATTGTCTTAAATCGGGCGTAAAAAGAATATCGCATGAACTTACTTCTCCCGCTTTGTTTTTTACGATGGTATTTACGGCAAGGGTATTGTATTTTATGAGTCTTTCCCCAACAGGCAAGGTAAAAAATTCCTTCACTTGCACTGCGGCACTACCGATGCAGTAGTCCAACAGCATATTGGGTTTAAGGTGTTTTTTCTTGCTGATTTTAATGAGATTTGTTATGTCCAACGTTTTGAAAAAGGTAACCATTGGGTTGGGGGCTTTTAACCATAGTTTGTAAGCCATGGCCCGTGTGGTATCCTGCGGATTTACTTCTTTGGGCATAAAGGGGACTCCTAAACTTAAAAATTGTTTAATCAATTATATATTTTTGTGTAAGGATAAACAAAAAACCACGCTTTTGCGTGGTTTTATATGGTGCGCCCAACAGGAATCGAACTTGTATCTTCAGCTCCGCAGGCTGACACTCTATCCATTGAGCTATGGGCGCTTAAATCGGAGTTTTTAACAACCTGTTTTTCTTACTACCTAATTATTGTAACATTTTTGAAATAAATTTACAAAAAATTATTTTTTACGACGAAGATTTTTCTACTCTCTTCTATAAGTATAGTATTTTAAAACCGATATTTAAACTCCAATCTTTGCTTTGCCAATTGCCGCCCAAGTGAAAACCCGGTTTGATATAAAGCGATGTGCCTTGATTGACCATTACCCCTAACTCACTTTCCAAGAAAAGCTCCGCCTTGCCGGTATTTTCATAATCCATATAATATTGCGGATCCAAGGTAATCCACCACAGGTCGGGGTGCATATAAGAGAGCAAAAAGCGCACACGCCCGTAATTTATATCCGCGCGGTTGTTTTCTCCTGTCAAAGAATAATAATGCTTATACCCCACAGCGGCAAAAAAGCTTTTGCTTACGGGATAGACCGCGAATACGGAAGGGGAAATCTGCCACTTTCCACTGCCTAATACATCGTCGGTGGCGGTGGGGAGCATGGTTTCCATTTTAAAGCCGAAATCTATGCTGTTTCCTGTTTGCACGGCTTGAGCCGATAAAGAAATATCACCTAAACCTTTAATGGAATCATGATCCGATACCCAGCGGGAAAAGGGCACTTCAACCCCCACATTATAATTAGGATTAAACGCATAATAAGCTTTGGCGGTGAGCGTATCTACGGAAAGGTTTTCGCTTTCATCTATAATGGTGGTGGCGGGGGTTAATTCCAAAGAAGTAACATTTTGGGTGGGAGCTAAGCCCGGTACATAAAATCTTTGAAGATGTGCAAAAGCAATATTGGGGAATATGGCGGCTAACATCAGTGAAAAAAATAGTTTTTTCAGCATATTTTACTCCTTAAGAGTGGTATGCCTTTAGTATAACAAATCTTTGGGAAGAAAAATTTTTATTTGTAGTTTCGGCAGACAAAATCCAATTATGATAAAATATAGATAAAGAATTACTCCTTTTTCGCGCTCGTAGTTCAATGGATAGAGCGTCAGCCTCCGAAGCTGGAAATGTGGGTTCGACTCCCGCCGAGCGCAGATTTTAAAAACACGCGGAAGCGTGTTTTTTTATGCGCAAGGAGCGGGCCAACTGCTTTGCCCGCGTCGGGGGGAGAAGACCGGAGCGATGTTTTTGTTTGAGCCGGTAAAAGTTGCCTTACGGCGAAAGGCAAAAACTGCGAGGTCCGGCCCGAAGGCAATTTGAGTCAACAAAATGACCGCAGGGGACTCCCGCCGAGCGCAATTTTTCTTACTAAAAATCCCTATGTCTTTGTTAGCCTCTTGGTCAGATACCACCGCGCTTTGCAAATATAGAAAATTTATGTTTTAATCGTCTGGTGTTTTCTGCATTTTTGCATAGATTTACTAAATATTTTACAATGAAATTATCTTTTTTGTATTAGGAGTAATACGATGGAACAATTAGCCAATATGCCCATTTGGGCACAGCTGTTGTCTATGGGGGGCTTTATGTTTGCCAGCGGTGTGTTAATGACGCGTATTCCGATAGCCCCAGCTCTTATTTTGTCTTTTTTCTACTTGTTTGGAGTTTTTGGCTCGTCTTTGGGAAGGGAAATCCCGGGGTTTACATTTAAAAATCCTTGCTTATGGACAGCTTTGCTGCTTGCGTTTGCGGGTGTTTTCGCTTTTTTGTGGTATAAATTCTTGCATGCGGATTTTTCTGCTGCTGATGGCATGGGGATCGGCTTTGCCGGAGTTTTTTTGAACCTTGCTACCATTGGCTCTGTTATCGGTATGATTATTCTAATGTGGATTCCGGCTGTAAGCAAGTGGATAAAACTTCTGCCCGCCGTATCTCATGCGCCGTGGCAAATGCTGGTATGGATTGTTTTGTTTGTCGGGGGGATAGCGGTCGGCCTTTTAAGTTTAAAGGGCTGCTACTCTGACCTTTGGCATAGCCGTGGGGTGCCCATTTATCAAGTTATGTTTGTGACAATGGTAGCGATAGCCGTTTGTGTATGCAGTTTGTTTTGTATTGCGTGGCAGACAAAAATCTCTATCTTTTTAGAGATGGCTGTTTTGATTGTGGTAGGAAGTGGGCTGTTGTTGTTTAACGGCATTCATAATACCCTGCGCCACAGCAAGTTTTCTGAGCAGAAACCCCTGGCGGGATCGTCTGTAATCCATGACGGCAAAACAGAATAATCCCCATTTATTCTAAAAAGCCCCCCGACGATAGCACGGGGGGCTTTTTCGTAGCTTGTTAAATGTTGGCGCAAAAGCCGATTTGGCTATTTCCGCGGGTTTCTTTTAGCTTCTGTTCATCAGTCAGCATTTGCTTTAATTTTTCTGGGTCTTTTAAGGCTCCTAAAATTTCGGCTTTGTTTTTGACAAGGGCAAAATCCCCCGGGGTTAAACTACTAAGCTCTTCGGCCCATTGGGCCGGTACCTGTAAGTTAAAAAAATGTTGAAAAGCATTTTGTACTTGCGCCGGATTTAAGTAGCCGTATTTGACCTTAAAGCTAAACCTGCGTAAGCTGGCCGGGTCTAATTGCGTAATGAGATTGGTGGTGCAAATGAACGGATACGGGTGCGATTCCATCCAAGTCAGCATTTCATTTACGCTGGAAACTTCCCAAGAGTGCGACGCCCGTCCGCGGTCTTGCAAAAAGCTGTCCGCTTCGTCAAAAATCAACATGGATTTATTTTCTTTAGCCTGTGCAAAGGCTTTGGCGATATTTTCTTCCGTTTCGCCCACATAGCAGCCCAGCAGGTCCGAAGCGCGTTTTTGAATGACGCGCAAGCCTAACTTGTCCGCCAAATAACGCCCATAAGCAGATTTGCCCGTTCCCGGTGCGCCGTATAAGCAAAGCGAAAAGTTTAAGCGCTCTAATTTTTGCAGTTGCTCTGTCATGGTGCACAAATCCGCATCGGCATTGATCAGCGCGGGATTAAACGTTTCGGTTTGGGGAGCCGTTTTGGCTTTAATCCGCCCGAAATTTAAGGCTTGGGTCATAATTTCTAAGTGATTTTTGACCACTTTTATATCTCCGTTTACAAGTCTGGCTGCTTTGACCGCGCCGGCAATCATAGATGGCGGCACCGAATATTCTTTTGCCAAAGCCAACGCCTGGGATTTTGAATGCGGCAGTTGGTTTTGCTGTAAATGTTTTTGCCAAATTTTCTGTTGGATTTGGACAGGCGGCTTTTTAAAATGAATCGCTAAAGTAAAACGGCGGATAAAAGCCGGGTCCATCAGATGGATTTTATTGGTTATCCATATAATAGGGAGCGAATTGTTTTCCAACAGGCGGTTGATTTCCACTTTATTGCATTTGGTCAGATTGCTGGAAAATAAATCTTCCGCTTCGTCAAAAAGCAAGCAAGCATTGGGCTGTTGGCTTAAAATTACTTCTTTGAAATAAAGTGCTTGCAAGCGGTGATTGATTTGCATTTCTCCTTTGGAATATTCTCCCACGCTAAAAAGAGCGTTTTGCGTTTCCTTGGCTAACATTTGCGCAAAGCAGGTCTTACCGGTGCCGGGCGCTCCGTAGAGCAGAATATTAAAGCCGTTTTCCAGGTGTGCCTGTTTCATCAACCGGACGGCAAAATCCGTTTCCGGGATATATTTGAAATCTTGCGCGAGCCAATCCGCGTTGCAATTCTTCCCTAGCAAAAAATCTTTTCGCTCTTGGTTATTTTTGCAATCGCTGTTCAAGTAATCGCATAGAAAGTTTTCTAAAGTGTACTCTCCGTCAAAGCGGTTACGGCTTAACAAAGAGTATTTCTGCAAGGGTTGGTTGCTGGAAAGCAATACGCGCATTTTATCTTGCGATGTATTAGCCAGGCTGGCGGCATAGTCTAAACTAATATCGCTGCTGCGGCAGATTGAAGAGCGGATAAATTTTTTCATGATAAAATTATTTTTCCACAAAAAGGCCGCTTCCAAAATGTCTTTCTCTTCGCAAGATAAATGAAAGGTTTTAACAATAAAGTCTAAATTACGCATGGCGGGGCTTTTGCTCATTTTCGGCGGGGTTTGCGCTAAAGTTTGCAATGTTTTCAAGCAATTTTCAAAAGCTTTTTTTTCGGATTTGCTTTTTTTGGGACAAATTTTATATCGGTTGGCCCAATAGACAAGGTCACTTTGAATGTCGTTGTTTTCCAGACTGATAAAGTCCAGCAACCGGTTGATAAAAAAGAATGCTCTGTGGTCTTCGTATTGGTATTTCATAAGTTTTCTCCTGAGTAAGTATTAGTTGTAAAGATAGTATAAACAACCCCTGCGACAACGTATTGACGCAGCCAAAAAAGAAAATAAAAAAGGCGCCTTTTTATCAGCGCCTTTAGAGGAAAAGAACAAGCTTTATTACTCGCTGTCCTGTTGTTTTAACTGCTCAAACATAGCCTTCATGGTAGGGTTTTTATACGTCAGGCGTTTGATGGTTAAATCTTGGGCTTTATCGTTGGCCCAACGCAAATTATTTTCGCAAGAGATTAAATCACTTTTAGTTTTTTGCAGTTTAGCGATGGCGGTATCAATATCCTTGATGGCGCTTTCAAAGGCTTCGCCGGCTTTAATATAGTTTTTGCTGAATTTTTCTTTGAAGTCATTGATTTTTTCTTCAAAGTTGGAAATATCTATATTTTGGGTTTTGTACGCCGCGATTTGATTGCGGTACTCTATGGTATGTTTGGCCGCATTGCGCAAAAGACTCAGTAGCGGGATAAAAAACTGCGGGCGAATGGCATACATTTTGGGGTATTTGTAAGACACGTCCACAATGCCGGTATTATACAGCTCATTTTCCGGCTCTAATACGGAAACCAATACTGCATACTCGCACCCCTTTTCATGGCGGTCTTTATCTAATTTTTTGAAAAAATCTTCGTTCTTTTGCGTGCCGGTATCCGATTGGTTTTTCATCTCAAACATGATGGATATAAACTCAACCCCTTGGTCCGATTTTTCACGGAAAATATAATCGCCCTTGGTGCCGGAAGAGGCATCATTGTCTTTGCCGAAGGTGGCATTGGGAAAGGCCGTCGGGCGGAGTTTGTCAAACTCAATTTCACAATGTTGCTCCAATGTTTCGCCCAACATTTTGGTAGAAAGTTTGGTTTTTAAGTCTTTATAATAGGCGATGGTTTCATCTTTGGTTTTTAACTGAAAGGCAAAGTTTTCCTTCAAAGATTGGGTTTGAAGCTGTAAATCTTTTTCGACTTCGGACACTTTGCCTTGTAATTGGACGATTTGTTTTTCTTTTTCATTCAGGGCATCTTTTTGAGCACTGACAGCTTGGGCAACGGCCAATTCTTGGGCTTGGCGGGCAGTGTTGAGTCGCTGTTTTAAGCGTTCTACTTCTTTTTCTAATTCTGTCAAAGCGCGTTCTTTATCCATTTGGGCATTTGCTTTTAACAGCTCCATTTCGTTCTTTTGTTGGTTCAAAAACTGATGTTCGCGCTCTTTGATTTCTTTTTGAAATTCGGCATTGCGCACTTGGTCTAACAGCGCGGCATAGCCGGATTGGTCTACTTTAAACACTTCTCCGCATTTGGGACATTTAATTTCGGACATACTTTTCCTCTCTCTTAAAATTTACAGATACAAAATAGTAGTAAATAACTACGACAGCGTGTTGTCGTTGCCTTGCAGACTATCGGATAAAGTTTGCAAGCCCTGTTTTATCCACTGCCAATATAGCTCGTGTGATATTGTCCTTTGGTTGGGGTGATATACGTTGATAAGTACCCTTTGGCTTTGCTGTTGGCGCGCAAAGGTAAAAGAACCGCTATGTATGGCGGGCAGAGCCGGTTGCAGATCTTTGAATACTTCGCTCTGACCGGAAGCATTTAAAATAATATCCGGGTTAATGGCTTCTATTTGAAGTTGGAGCAACGCTTTGTTTTCTTGGTAAAAGCGGGCTATTTCTTTCGGGTCAATATTGGCACCCCCGGCCCATTTTTTGGGGTTAACAACGGCAATTTTATCTAATACTTCCTGCGCCAATACGCGTGCCGGTTTGGACGGGAGTTGACCGCCGTTTAACAGCGACCAGGATATTTTGGCTATTAACCCGTAGGTGCGGTAATACCCTTTCCAAATTTCTGCGACGTTGCCGTATTGCGTCTGCGCAAATGTGCGTAAATCGTAGCGAATATCGCCCCCGCATTGACGTGCGTGGGATACTTCGTCAAATTCCCTTAATATCCACAATATTTTTAGCGGGGCTTGGCAAAAACTTTGCAAATCAATGATGCCATCTTGCTTGATGGTGCTGTGATGGCGGGTAAAAAAAGCCTCTATTTCTTGAAGTTTTTGTAAATCAGGCTGTCTGCCGGACATAGGCGTTACCTTGTAAAAGAATATAAACATAGTATAGCAGATTAAACAGAAAAACCTTTCATAGTCTGTTTGTGTTACAATGAATATATGCAAAAAGAAATTCAAACCAAAATTACCCGTTTATTATCTGAGTTAAATGAGCTGGATAAAGGCCCTATTTGCCTGACGGATTTAGCCCCGCAATTGGGGGTGTCAGTGCGCACCTTGCAACGCGATATGCGCGACATACAGGAAGCGGACTTTCCGCTCTATTGCCCCGAACCGGGCAGCTATGCCTTTATGGAAGGATTTTCCTTGGAAAAGATAAAACTTTCCCACAGAGAGGCCTGTATGCTGGTGGTGATGAGCGAAATTGCCCATTCTTTGGGAAACCATTTCGGCGGGAGTTTTGATTTGTTGAAAAAACGCCTGTTGGGCGAAGCCGAAGAAAATCCGTTTTATGTTAAGTTTACCGGCGGGGAAGAATACCCGGACACACCTATCACGCGGGAAATATCGGCCTGTATTTTAGCGCGGGAAAAAATGGTGGTCTGTTACGACGGCGGCCGCCGCGCCTGTTATCCGGTCCGTCCGTTAAAATTAATTTGGGTGGACGGCTTTTGGTATTTGTTGAGCTTGACCGACTATAATAAACTGCTTAAATTCCGTTTAGAAAAAATCACATCTGCCAAAGGGAAAGGTACTTTTTTTAAGTATGATGAAAATATTGAAAAAATTTTGCGCCAAAGCATTAATATTTGGTTTGAACAGGAACGGAATTTGGAAGTAGAATTGGAAATTTCAGCCAAAGTAGCCAAGTATTTTAAAGCGCGCAGTTATTTTCCTTTGCAAAAAATTAAAGAAGAATTGCCCGACGGACGATTGATATTGGCTTGCCGCGCCAGCAGTATAGAAGAAATTATCCATACTATTTTTCATTGGTTGCCGGAAATCAAGGTTATTTCTCCCAAGGAATTGGCAAGTGAAGTAAAACAACAAATTAAAACATATTTGAAGGAAATTTAAATATGAAAAAAACAGAAGAACAGATTAATTCTCTGATAACGGCAGAAGAGTATCCCAAATGGGAAAAGGATATTAAAACAGCGTTGAAGTCAGTTAATAAATAATATCAAAACACCGCCCGGAAATACATACCGGGCGGTGTTGTTTTAGGCGGTAAACTTACCCTAACAGGTTTTTTATCTCCCACCACATTCTTTGGTAGCGGTAGGGGGCAAAAACAGCCGTTTGCAAGCAAAATAAGGCAAAAGCAGCCCAATATCCCCAAGCATATTTTTTATATTTTTGGGGAATGCACTTCTGCAATACCATACCAGCTAAAACAGCTCCTGCAAAGAAAAGGATATACTGCATAATTTTCTCCTTTTGATAGTTTGGTTTTAATTAATATTTCCTGTCAGGGGTTTTGTTTTTCCTAAAATTTATTTTCTAAACAAAGGTCCGCCACAAGAGGGACATCTGCCACCCGAAGGGGGGAAAGAAAACCAAAAAATTTGTTTACAGCGCGCACATTCATATTTTGTATCAGCCATACTATTCTCCTGTTTGAAATATAAAATTACTGCTTAAACAGGATAAAAAAAACGGCCGACAGCGTGTTGTCGTTGATAAAAATCCCCGCCGAAGCGGGGGTATTTTAGTATTTATAAATAATCAGTCCGCTCCTTAATTTGGACTCAAACCACGTGGATTTGGGGGGCATAATCAAATTAGCATCGGCCACTTTCATCAGTTCTTCAATAGACGTAGGATACATGGCAAAGGCCAATTTGTAATGGCCGGAGTTTACTTCTTTTTCTAATTCCTTTATTCCCCGGATACCGCCTACAAAACTGATGCGTTTATCGGTGCGCGGGTCCCCAATGCCCAAAATAGGGTCCAATACATTCTGTTGCAAAATGCTTACGTCCAAGGCCGCTACCGGGTTATTTTCATCACAAATGTTGGGCTTTGCTTTTAAAGTGTACCAACTGCCTTCTATATAAAGGCCAAATTCATGACGGGTAGCAGGCTTGGCGTTACTGCTAGGGGTCAAGGTAAACTTTTCCCGCAGTTTTTCCAAAAAATCCTGTGTGGTCAATCCATTCAAATCTTTAACCAGGCGGTTATAGTCCATGATATATAATTGGTTAGCGGGAAAGATAACCGCCAAAAAGAAATTATAGCTTTCTTGCCCGGTGTGGTGTGGGTTTTCTGCTTTTCTTCGTCGGGCGATGTTTGCCGCGGAAGCAGAGCGATGATGTCCGTCTGCAATATACAAAAGCGGCAACTTGGCAAATTCTCGGCAAAGAAAAGCGATGTCTTGGTCCTGATGGATTACCCAAAAATCATGGGTAATGCCGTCCGGGGTGGTGAAATGATATACAGCGGGTTGGGCCGTCAAAGAAGCTATTTTATCGTCAATTTCTTTTTTGTTAGGGTAGGTCAAAAAGGTTGGTCCCGCCGTCGCACGCAGATTATCTATGTGGCGGGTGCGGTCTTCTTCTTTATCTTGGCGGGTGAGTTCATGTTTGCGAATAATGCCTTGCTCGTATTCTTCGGCAGAAACCGCACTTACCAAGCCATATTGGGTTCGCCCTTGCATGGTTTGGGCGTAAATATAAAGGCAGGGCTTTCTGTCTTGCAACAGCGTTCCGTGGGCGATAAATTTATCTAAATTTTCACGCCCTTTGGCATAGACTTGTTCATCATACAAATCTACGTCTTGCGGTAAATCTATCTCCGGTTTCACAATGTGTAAAAAGGATAAGGGATTGCCTTTGGCCATTTCGCGTGCTTCTTCACTGCTGAGCACATCGTACGGCGGGCTGGCTACCAGCTCAGCCTTATGCGCGGGGCGGTACCCCCTAAAAGGTTTGATCGTGGCCATAATCAGTTCACCCGGTGTAAAAATCGGCCGTTGGTGGCATATTCTTTCACAATTTTTACCACACATTCGGCTACGGCATCTTGGGCTTGTTCGGTAGAAGCCCCGATATGGTGTGTGCCGTAAAAGTTTTCTGCCCCGATATAGGGGGAATAATCAAAGGCCTTGTCTGTGGCTTTCGGTTCGTTTTCATACACGTCCAGGCCCGCTTTAATGCCTTTGTTTTGTATGGCTTGGCACAACGCAGATGTTACCACCAATCCGCCACGTGCGGCATTGACAAAAATAGCACCGGGTTTCATCGCGTCAAAGAATTTTTGGTCAAATAAGCCTTTGGTTTCGGCATTTTCGGGCAGATGAATGGTTATCACGTCTGCTTGGGCCGCCAATTCATATAAATTTTCTATGGGGGTAATGCCTAAAGCACGTACTTTTTCGGCGCGTCCGTTCGGGGCATAGCCCAAGATGTTCATGCCAAAGGCACGTGCGCGTTTGGCTACTTCTTGCCCGATAGCACCCAAGCCAATGATGCCAATAGTTCTGCCAAACAGCCCTTTTGCCTTGCCGTATTCGTTTTTGTTCCAAACTCCTTGGCGAAGGTCTAACGTGTTGTGTACGATACGTCTGTCTAAGGCTAGTACCAGGCCCATCGTAAGCTCTGCCACCGCAACGGAATTGGTGCCGGGGCAGTTGCAGACGGCCACCCCTTTTTGCGCGGCGCAAGCGGTATCAATCGTATTGGTGCCGGCTCCCGCGCGGATAATTAGTTTTAGGTCGTGGGCGGTTTCTATGACGCAGGCAGGTACTTTGGTGCTTCGTACAATCAAGATTTCCTGTCCGACCAAGGCTGTCGGTAATGTTTTTTCGTCCAAAGCAGGGTCATAGGTAATGCGGTGGCCTTGTTGGGTTAATACATCTGTCCAGCGGGGCGGAAATTTATCGGCGATTAATATGTTCATCGGACCTCCCGATTGGCGCGTAAATCCGCCACAATGGCATCTACGGCGCGGGTCAGTTTTTCGTATTGGGCTGTGCCTGTAATATCCACAAACGGAAAACAGGCAATGCGTACAGAGTTGGTTTTAACGGCAGAATATTTTTTGATGCCGTCTTGCAAATTGGGTGCGCCGGTGGCCTGTAAGGCTTTGCTGATGTCGGCGGCGTCCAAGGCAGGGTCGGTTATTTGTAGCGTCAGTGTGGTGTAAGAGCGGAAGTCTTCGTCAGCCACCATCGGTTGGAGCCAATCGGTGTGCCGGGCCCATTGTAACAGGTAATCATAATGTTGGCGGCAAAGTGCGTCCATCGCGGCCAACCCGCCGTTGTCTAACATCCATTTGCACGCTTGGTTAAACATCCAAATATTGGTGGTGCTGGGGGTGTTGAGCGTTTGGTTTTTGCTTTGAGCTTTTTCTACGGCGTGGGATAAATCCAAGGAATAGGGAATGCGGCGTAATTTTTTGGCTTCTGCTATGCGTTCAACGGCTTTAGGGCTTAAAATAATTACGCTGCTTCCACCGCCGACCCCGAAACATTTTTGCATGGAAAAAACCATCACATCGTATGTGTCTTTAGGCAAAAGGCGGCCGCCGGCACAAGAGGTGCAATCCCAAGCAATTAAGGTGTCGGGCCCTTTGCTTTTCCAAGCATCTAGCAAGTATTGGTCGGGGATTTGTACCCCGGTGGACGTTTCGTTCGGAGTTAAAAGCACTAAGCTGGCATTATAGTCGGGGGTGCTTTGCGGGAAAAGGGAGCCTTCGGCGGGTTCTTTGAAATCTTTGATGACATTTTCTTCTAAACAATCGGCAATTTTTTTGCTCCACAGCTTAGAGAATGCCCCAAAACTCAAACCGGAAATAGAGCTCTTGGTTAAACTCCAGGCCACAGCGTCCAAAGCCGGGGTTGCACCACCCATGAAAAAGATGATGGTATAATCTGACGGCACACGGAGCAGTTCACGCAGATTGTCCGTAGCTTGTTTATAAAGTCCGTCGGTGGAAATATCTTTAGCGCGGTGGCTTCTTTCAAAAAAAGTATGAGAGAGCGGCGTTTCTCTGATAATGGGGTGCCCTTGGCTGGGGCCACAGGCAAACGTGGAAGTAGGCAAATCGGTCAAGTTTATTTTTAGGCTCATGGCTTTCTCCTATTGCGGGGATATAAACCCATTGTAAGAATGTTATGTAAAAAAAGCAAGGGTAATTTTTTGGCAAAAAACATTTAAGATGAAGTATTTTTTTGTAAAATATATAGGTAAGATTTATATTCTTTATTAGGAGAAGCGAATGAGCTGCGAAAAATGCACCCCTGAAGTAAAGGAAATGTGCTGCGTTTGCAAAGGCGCTAAGCACGATCCGGCCCCGATTCCCGAAGAAGGAAAATGGGTAAAAGCCAAACAAATCAGCGATATTAGCGGTCTGACCCACGGTGTGGGTTGGTGTGCCCCGCAACAAGGCGCCTGCAAATTGACCTTAAATGTCAAAGGCGGCGTGATTAAAGAAGCCTTGGTGGAAACCTTGGGCTGCTCCGGTATGACTCACTCTGCGGCAATGGCTGCTGAAATCTTGCCGGGAAAAACCCTTTTGGAAGCCTTGAACTCTGACCTCGTATGCGATGCTATCAACACCGCCATGCGCGAACTTTTCTTGCAAATTGTTTATGGCCGCACGCAAAGTGCTTTCTCTGAAGACGGCTTGCCCATCGGCGCCGGTATGGAAGACTTGGGTAAAGGCCACCGCAGCCAAGTAGGCACCATGTACGGCACCGAAGCCAAAGGTCCGCGCTACTTGGAAATGGCCGAAGGCTATGTATTGGAAATTGGTTTAGATGCCAATAACGAAATCATCGGTTACAAATTTGTCCACTTGGGCAAAATGATGGACGCCATTAAGAAAGGAACCGACGCCAAAAAGGCTTTTGAAGACAATGTCAAAACCTATGGCCGCTTTGAAGATGCCGTCAAGAAAATTGACCCCCGCAAAGAGTAAGCCTAGGAGAGAACAATATGAGCATTACGTTTGAAGGATACGAAAGAAGAATTGACAAAATCAACGCCGCTTTGAAAGAAGCCGGTATCAAAGACCTTGAAGAAGCGCGCCAAATTTGTTTAGACAAAGGCGTTGACGTAGAAAAAATCGTCAAAGGCATTCAGCCGATCGCTTTTGAAAACGCCGTTTGGGCCTACACCGTAGGTGCTGCCATCGCTTTTAAAGCCGGTGTCAAATCCGCTGCCGAAGCCGCCGAAAAAATCGGTTTGGGCTTGCAAAGCTTCTGCATTCCCGGTTCTGTGGCTGACCAACGTGCCGTAGGCTTGGGCCATGGTAACTTGGGGGCTATGCTCTTAAGAGAAGAAACCAAATGTTTCTGCTTCTTGGCCGGTCACGAAAGCTTTGCCGCCGCAGAAGGGGCTATCGGTATTGCCCGCACCGCCAATAAAGTGCGCAAAGAACCCTTGCGCGTTATCTTAAACGGCTTGGGTAAAGATGCTGCTTACATCATCTCCCGCATCAACGGCTTTACCGCGGTTGAAACGGAATATGACTATCATACGGGCGAACTCAAAATCGTGAGTGAAAAAGCTTTCTCCGATGGCGATAAAGCCAAAGTGAAATGCTATGGTGCCGACGATGTAAACGAAGGCGTAGCCATTATGCGTCACGAAGGGGTGGACGTGTCCATCACCGGTAACTCCACCAACCCGACCCGCTTCCAACACCCGGTAGCCGGTACGTATAAGAAATGGGCCATTGAAAACGGCAAAAAATATTTCTCCGTGGCTTCCGGTGGCGGTACTGGCCGCACCTTGCACCCGGACAATATGGCCGCCGGTCCCGCTTCTTATGGTATGACCGACACCATGGGCCGCATGCATGGCGATGCCCAATTTGCGGGTTCCTCTTCCGTACCTGCCCACGTGGAAATGATGGGCTTGATCGGTATGGGTAACAACCCGATGGTAGGGGCGACCGTAGCGGTAGCCGTAGCCGTCAGTCAAGCCAAATAAGTAAAAACTTTAGAAGTAAAAAGCGCGCTCTGAAGGGCGCGCTTTTTTTGTTGATTATATCTTCTTTTCTTTTATACTATATGAAAAGAGAGAAAATTTTATGAAAAAATTTTTGGCTTTTTTTATTTTACTTTTCTTTTCGGGCAGCTCTTTTGCTTGGGTTTTTACCACCGAAGCCGTAGAGCTGGACACGAAGTCTATTCTGTTGGATAAATTAATTTCTACGCGGCAGTTAAACGTATGTATTCATGTGCGCCATCATGAAGCCGGGCGCGATTGCAACACATCTGCCTGTGCGGATATGCATGGCTCTACCAAGGTTTTGTTTGAGGCCGCTTACCGATATTGGTTTTCTTCCTTAAAAAATATCATTATTGGCAGTGGTCGGCAGAGAGAATTTGCCGATATTTTAGCCTTACTTCCGGATCAATTATCGTTTAGCTATTCTAATGGTCCAGAAAATAATTTTGCTTCTTGCGACTATCACACTTTCAAGACGAATTTTGCAAACATAGACTTGATTTTAATGCCTTTTACACACTTAACCCAATGGAGCCCGGGCGCACTTGTGGAAGGGGGACATTACAACAAAAGCGGTAATCCGCAACAAGCGCGTGCGAAAGTGACGTTGGATTTTTATTACCAAAGCGAAAATTTTGGGGTGGACGGCTATCCCTTAACCCAAGGAAAGAAAAACACCCATAAGGTGGGGGAGAATAACCGCAGTTCTTTTCATACCATGACACATGAGTTGGGCCACTCTTTGGGGTTGGGGGATTTGTATGCCGCCGCGGTAGCTAATTCTTATAATAGCCGTTTATATACTACCCACCATATCATGCCCGGTCCGAAGACCGATTCTATTATGAATACGTCTATCGGACTCACTTGTGACGATATGGACGGGTTGGTAAATTTGTTGGATCATTATTATGGTGAAACGCGATTAAAAAATTCCATTCGCCGTCAAAAAGGCTGGCTTAGTTTTTGCCAAGATAAAAATATAGCTTATGCCTACGGCTTACCTTTTTCCGTTACCAAACAGGAAAAGGAGCAATACCGGATTTTTGCCACCATGGGGGAAACCGCGAACGCGAATGTTTTTCAAGCTCCTTGCGCCGATAAAGTCCGCCAAAACTATCAACAGAGTTATCAGGGCAAAAATGAGCTGAAAATGCGCCAAGCGGTGGCAGACTCTTTGGCTCAAGCCCAACAACAACATTTAAAGAAACAAGAGCTTGCAGATACCACCGCGCGCATTGCCGAGTATAACCAAAATGCTTTGGTTTGCCCCGTTTGCGGGAAAAAAGTGCTTTATGGCCAGGATAAATACCCCTACAATGCCAATATCGGCGGTGTGCCTTATCAAATGCATGTGCATGCCCAATGTGATAAGGGGTTAAGTAACATAAAAGTAACGGCGGGTGTTTTTAAGCAATACGGACGGCGGCTAAAATAGTTTTGTGTAGCAGATATAAAAAACCCCGCTTTTCAGCGGGGTTTTTGTTCAATTAGTGCCAAGGTTTTAAATCCATTAAATCGTGGTCATTACGCGTTTTTTGGATTAATTCCTTGTTGTAGATTTGTATGGTATATTTTTTTGTATCAAATACCAATTGCACCACTTCTCCATCGGTTTGCGGTACATCAAAGGTTACCACTACTCTGTGATCTGACGTTTCAAAAGCATTTTTAGGCTCCGGGCGGGCATTGGGATAAGTGGGTTTGCCTTTGGCTTCTACGGGATAGCTTCTTTGTTTCGGTTCGCTTTCCAAGATGAACTCTACCATTTTAACCGCTTTAGCGGAAGCTTCCACATAAAAAGAGCTTTCGTTGGCAGCTTCCAATAAGGCATAGTCGGAGCTAAGGAAAAAGTTTACTTTTGTTAAAATTTCAAAATGAGAATATCTGTTTACTGCTTTTTGGATAGTCTCAAATTTGGCTTGTTCATTTTGGGTATCTTC
The DNA here is from genome assembly GCA_017501565.1 of Elusimicrobiaceae bacterium. GTDB lineage: Bacteria > Elusimicrobiota > Elusimicrobia > Elusimicrobiales > Elusimicrobiaceae > Avelusimicrobium. The sequence continues at coordinate 35,046 of JAFVWP010000086.1, forward strand.
AGCAGTTTGGTAAAAGTAATCTGTCGCTTTTTTGGTGATAACGGCTTCGGAAAATTCTTCTGCCTTGTCTTCGCGTTCCCAAGCGGCATCTTGTTTGGGGGTTTTGCCGGTAATCAAGGAAGCCAAAGATTCTCTGATCAATTTATTGGCTAATCTTTTATTGGACACATGCACTTGATAATACCAGGGTTCGTATTTTTGGTATTTTAATACGCCTCCGTAGTAGCTGACGTCGGCCTTTTGGGCAAAAGCATTACTGCCCATTGCCACAGCGGCTACGAATAAGCAGAGTAAAACAAACAATTTTTTCATGGTTTCTCCTTAAAAAATATATATCTATAATTAAAATATAAAAAAATGAGATTTAAAATGCCAGGGTCTTTAGACCTATTTGAACATGGGTCCTATGCCCCAGAAGTGTTTTACCAGCATAAAAATACCTACCCAGCCTATCCAGCCGAGAACAACAAACATCATCTCAACCACGCGCCAGCGTATGGGGGGTAAGTCTTTAGGAAGCAACAGAATATGCTTTTGAAGCACAAAAGGAGCGATGAAAAAGCACGCCGCACCTACTAAACGCCAAAAGACGTTGAGCATAGGCAAACACGCCGCCGTCAATCCGCCCCAAAAGAGAATCGTCCAAAAAACAGGGGAAAGCATCTGTTTTTTACCCATATAGTCGCATGTGCGGTTGATGATAGCGGCTAAAGGATAAAAATAGAACATACCAAAAAATGCCCTTACCAATGCCCCGCCGATTAACGGCTTGCGGGCTGTATTTTTGTAGCCGGAAATAATGGCTTTCCATTGTTTATAAGACCAATAAAAATAGAAAAATCCACCGCTTAGGATATTAAACAAAAGCAAGCGGTAGGGGGGAATGAAAAAATAACAAGTAGACAATCCTTCTTGTTTAAGTTTGTCTTTATGTTCTTGGCGTTTGGCTTCGCTGTTGTAATCCCATTTTTTCAGCAACATTACATAGGTTACATATATCAAGGCCGCGCCTGCTAAAATATGCCATACTCTTTCCATAGCGTTATTATAATAAAAAAACACTCAGACGGCAAAGGCGCTCTTTTCGTACGCGAGCGAAAAATGATAAAATATATTAATCTGCAAAGTCGGCCCCGCGGCTCAGCCCGCTCCTTCAATCTCCTGCCCAGCGGTGAGATTGTTTTTTGTGGAAATTTTGAATACGGAAGAAAGAATTTTATGAAGAATGTTCGCAGTGATGTACGCAATGTGGCAATTATCGCCCACGTAGACCATGGTAAAACCACCGTGGTAGATGCCTTGCTGAAATTGGCGGGGCAGTTTAATGTAAAAGAAGACCAAGCCCAAGAAACGGTTTTGGACTCTAACCCCTTGGAACGTGAACGCGGTATTACCATTTTGGCTAAATGTACTTCTGTGAAATACAAAGACCACACTATTAATATTGTAGATACTCCGGGACACGCAGACTTCGGCAGTGAAGTGGAACGCGTGCTCAGAATGGTGGACGGAGCTATTTTGATGGTGGACGCGGTGGAAGGGCCGATGCCGCAAACCCGCTTTGTACTGCGCAAAGCCTTGGCGTTGGGGCTGCGCCCGATTGTAGTGATTAATAAGATGGACCGCGAACATATCCGCCCCAGCGAAGTGGTGGACGAAGTATTCAATTTATTTATGGAGTTGGGCGCTACGGACGAGCAGTTGGATTTCCCTATTTTGTATGCTTCCGGCCGCGAAGGTTGGGCCAGCTTGGTGATGGAAGAAAAAGGCCAAGATATTGCGCCCTTGTTTGATACCATTGTTTCCCATGTCCCGGCTCCGGTGGCCATGCCGGACGAACCCTTGCAAATGCAAGTAACGATGTTAGATTACAATAATTTCTTGGGCCATGTGGGAATCGGCCGTATTTTAGCCGGTAAAATTACCCGCGGTCAAAACGTGCTCTTGTTGCACCAAAATGGCACGCAAACTACCGCCAAAGCCGCTAAAATTGAAATGTTTGAAGGATTGGGTAAGAGAGAAGTAGAAAGTGCGCAAGCGGGCGATATTGTATCCATTGCCGGATTGGAAGGGGTGGACGTGGGTGATACAATGTGTCAGCCTGAATGCCCCAAAGCTTTACCGCCTTTGGCGATTGACGAGCCGACGATGTCTATGGACTTTATGGTCAATGACAGCCCGTTTTCGGGCCAAGAAGGTAAATTTGTCACCAGCCGCCATCTTAAAAACCGCTTGGAAAAAGAAGCCCAAACCAATGTGGGCTTAAAAGTGGAAGCCTTGGAAGGGGAAGGAAAATTTAAAGTATACGGCCGCGGAGAACTGCATTTAACCGTTTTGATTGAAAGTATGCGCCGCGAAGGCTTTGAATTGGCGGTGTCTTCCCCCGAAGTGATTTATAAAGAAGAAAACGGACAAATTTTAGAGCCGATGGAATATTTGGTCTTGGATATTAAATCCGAGCACCAAGGGGCCGTATTTACATTAGTCGGCACGCGTGCGGCGCGCTTGGAAAATATGGTAGCCGAAGGGCAAGACCGCTTGCGCTTGGAATATTTGATTCCGTCTCGTGCTTTGATTGGCTTTAAAAATGAATTTTTAACCGGTACCCGCGGAACGGGTATTATGCACCACAGCTTTCACGGGTTTTATCCCAAAGCGAATTTGCCGCCCTTGCGCCACAACGGCGTGTTGGTAGCAAAAGAAGACGGCGTAACCACCGCCTATGCGTTGTTTGCGTTGGAAAACGGCGGGGAACTTTTCTTAAACCCCGGAGAAAAAGTATATGCGGGCCAAATCGTGGGGGAAAACTCCCGCGATAATGACCTGGTGGTGAACCCCTGTAAAGCCAAACATTTAAGCAATATGCGCAGCTCTTCCAGCGACGAGTCCTACACGCTTACCCCGCCGCGCCAAATGAGCTTGGAGCAAGCGGTAGAGTATATCGCCCCCGATGAATTGGTGGAAATTACGCCTACGTCTTTACGCTTGCGTAAGAAAATATTGGTACACCACTTGCGCAAACGTGCGGCGATAGCAGAAGAAAAAGCCATGGAAGCCGAAATGGCGTAACTCTTACTTTTTGGCATTGCCCAAAAAGTAAGCAAAAAGGCTAGCCGATTCGGGAAATATAAAAATACCTGTTTTTAGGCTGTTTTGTAAACTTGTGTTAAGAACACTCAAACATACAAAACAGAGCACTCCTAAAAA
>JAFVWP010000087.1 GCA_017501565.1 Elusimicrobiaceae bacterium
AAAATCCGCCGCAGCATTTATAATCACCGCGATTTCAAAGAAAAAATACCGGCCCGCGTCATGGTCGTAGCTGACAAATTTTACCGGGAAAAAATTTATTTAGACAATGAACACGTTTACAGCTTCCGCCTAAAAGACGGCTTGCCCATAGCGGTGGCTGATGCGTTGGGCACGCTCTTTACGGAAGTGGAAGTCAATAATTATGAGTTTCGTAAAGAGTATGATTATATCGTAGAGATGGAGTATAAAGGACGCGTGGATTTAGGCAACGTTGAATACAGAAGAGAAGGCGTTTTAGCCCCCAATTATGTTTTAAACCCCACCTTAGATACGCGCCTAATCCTTACATTTCGCAATCCGCACACCGGTTATGCCGTTGCCCGCTACGACGAAAATGTCCACACTCTGCTCCCGACGGACAGAATAGACACTCTGTTAAAAATAACCAATATATTATCTTCGCTGTCATTGGGTATTTTGTATCCGTTGGATTTGCAGGTTTTCGGCACAAAAGTGCGTAACAGAATAGAGAAAAATATTACCTATTGTTTGCATAAGAAAATTATGCCCGCCATAGCAGAAGACCGCGTAAATTATCAGTTATCGCACGAAACCGAACAAACCAATACCCGCGTGGACGGAGCGCTGTTGCCTTTTATGCACGCTACTTTATTTTTACATACCACAAATGGGACAGGGTCCGGCTTTTTAATCAGCCCCGACGGCTATATTATCACCAATCACCATGTGGTGGGCAAAGACAGAGATGTAGCGGTTGTTTTTTACGACCAACGTCATTTGTTGGATAAAGCCCACCCGATACAAAAATATTCCCAAGAAAATTTAAGAGCCAAAGTGCGTTTTGGCAAAGTAATTAAAACCAACAAACGCAGAGATTTGGCGTTGGTTAAAATAGAAGGGGAAAACCTGCCTTATTTAGAGTTGGAACAAGACCGCACTCAATATACCACCGGGCAAGAAGTGGTGGCCATCGGTGCGCCGCTGGGTATTGAATGGAGCGTCAGCCACGGCATTGTCAGCGCCGTACGCAACACAAACGGCGTAGATACACTACAAACCGATGCCGCCATCAATGGCGGTAATAGCGGCGGGCCTTTGATTTCCAAAAGAACCGGAAAAGTGCTGGGCGTTAATAGTTGGGGCAGGGTAAGCACTTCTTTTAAAGACCAGGCGGAATCTTTAAATTTTGCCATATCCGCCTATGAAGTTTTACGCACTTTGGGCATCAGCCAACCTATTGACGAAGATATGCTTGCGATGACGACTGACTGATTTTGTGGGCACAAAAGCCCCAAATTATGTAAAATATTAATAGCTTTTTAAGGGCTTGTTTTCCGGCCCAAATTTATGAGAGGGTATTTTCTTTATGAAAAAGACGACCAAGAAAGTGGCACCCAAAAAAGTATCCGCGAAGAAATCAGCGGAGAAAGAATCCCCGATTTTGAAAGATGTAAAACAACTTTATGCCTTCATGCAGGACAATTCCATTGACACCATTGAATATGACCAAAACGGCTTGTATTTGCGTTTAGTCAAATCCAAACCGGCTGTTATGCCGGTGCCGGTGGCAGTGGGCGGAGCAGGCGCCGTAGCCGGGGCCAATCCTGCCGCACTACCCCAAGAGCAATACAAAGAAGTCATCAAAGCTCCGCTGATGGGTATTTTCTTCCGCGGCTCCTCTCCCAGCGCGCCTCCGTTTGTCAAAGAAGGTGCCCAAGTAAAAAAAGGAGAAGTGATCTGTCTGATTGAAGCTATGAAGGTATTTAACGAAGTCCGCGCGGATTTTAATTGTATTATTCAAAAAGTATTGGTAGAAAACGGCAAGCCCATTAAACAAGGCGATGCGTTATTTGCCATTGAAAGGATTTAACCATGACCCCATTACAAGAAAGCATTCAAGCCGCCTGCGGGCAAATTACGGAATATTTGCAAAACAAACCGGAAGCTACTTCCTGGCAACTTAAACTTTCTTTGCATTTATCCAGCTCAGTGCTTTATTTGGCTTTAGGCGCTTTGCATAACCAAGGGAAAATCTGCTTGGAAGCAGACGGAATAAACTATAAAGTATCCCTACCCAAGCCCGATATTTCCCAACCGCAACAATTCTAACCCAAAGCCCCCGAAAATGGGGGCTTTTTTCTTTTAAAAAGGCCTTTCTATTACGCCGTAAAAGTGCTAAAATATAGTGTATGGTAAATTATACTTACGCCTATAAAAAATCCAAGAAAAAAACCAAAAAACAACCGCCTTCCGGGCGTTATATCAGCACTGCTTTGTATATTTTGGGCTTTGCGGTGGACGCTTGGCTTTTTGCCATGCTTTGGTTTGGTTTTGCCAATGGTAATTTAGGCGAAAGAATTGCGGTTTGGTTTTCCCAGGTGTTCGGGCAAAGTGCGCCCTTAATACCGGTGCTTTTAACCTATTGGTTGGTGCGTAGTTTAGTGAAAAAAAGCGGGGCCTTTTTCTTCTTTTTAATCGGCTCTGCCATTACGCTTTCGGCCTTTTCCAGCGTGCTGACGATGTTAAAACTAGTCTTTAAAGGCTCCCAGATTACGGGCGGAGCCATTGGGGCACATATTTTTTATTGGTTTAAAGAAATTGTGGGTGCGGTGGGGGCTTCTTTATTTTCCATTGCGTTGTTGTTAGTCGGTGTGCACATGTTGGTGGCTATTCCTTGGAGTGTGGTTTTAAGAAAAACCATAGAGTTTTTGCGAGATGATTTTCAAGGCTGGATGCAAGCTCGTGCTGAACTGAAAGAAAAGGTAAAAGAAGCCAAAGAGCAAATGAAGAAAGAACAGCCGTCTCAACCCATTACTGCGGCTGAAGATAATACATCGTCTGAACAAGAAGAGACACCCGCTAAGCCCAAAATCTACCGCCCGGCGACTCAAATCAAAGCTCCGGTGGCGGGCATGGTAAAAGAGCTGCCCCGCTCCACCACCCAACCGGCCCCGAAAAAAGAAAAAGAGCAAGCAAAATCTGACGAACCGACTGAATTAAAACCCTTTGATCCCGCCACGTTTCAATTGCCTTCTTTGGATTTATTAAATGATCCTGTTAATAATGGCGTGGTCGGGCTTAGCGATGAAGAAATAGAGCGTTCCACCCAACGTTTGGAGCATATTTTGAAAAATTTTGGTGTCGGTGCCCATGTAACAGGCGTATCGCCCGGGCCGGTGGTTACCCGCTATGAAGTAAAACCCGATGACGGGGTTTACGTTTCTGATATTGCCTCTTTAGCCAAAGATATTCAAGCCCACATGGAAGCACGCTCCGTGCGTGTAGAAGCGCCTATTCCCGGTAAAAATGCCGTCGGTTTTGAAATTCCGAATGCGAAACCGGTCATGGTCACGATGAAAGAAATTTTGCAATCACCCGTTTATGCTTCGTCTAAAGCGGTATTGCCGATTGCTTTAGGCCGCTACGCAGACGGAAATCCGGCCGGGTCTGTGGCAGAAAAATGGCCGCATATCATTATCGCCGGGGCCACCAACAGCGGTAAATCCATTTGTTTGCACACGATTATTATGTCTTTGTTGTTCAAACACAAACCCGATGCCGTCAAATTTTTGATGATTGACCCCAAACGTGTGGAATTGACCTTGTACGAAGGTATCCCGCATTTGTACGACCCCAAAACTTCTTGTGATGATGTGTCCGTAATTACCGATGCCAATGCGGCGGTAAAATCGTTGCAAATGCTGGTTAAGGTTATGGAAAAACGTTTGAACATCATGCAACTTGCAAAAGTAAAAAATATTGAAGGCTATAACCAATGGGCCAAAGAACATAATGAAGAAAAAATGTTCTATATTTTTGTGGTCATTGATGAAATGGCAGATTTGATGTTGCAAACCAAGGCTTCAATTGAAGATTCTATTATCCGCTTAACGCAAATGGGCCGCGCCTTGGGGATTCACCTGATTTTATGTACCCAACGCCCTTCCGTCAAAGTTATTACGGGCGTTATCAAAGCCAATTGTCCGTCCCGCATTGCTTTGCAGGTGGCTTCCGGTATAGACTCTAAAGTTATTTTAGATGCTATCGGCGCCGAAAACCTGTTGGGTAAAGGGGATATGCTCTACCAAAGCACGTCTGACAGCCAACCCTTGCGTATTCAGGGGGCTTATGTGAGCGAAAGCGAAATAACTGCAGTAGCGGACTTTTTACGCAGCCAGGGCGCGCCGGACTACCCGGTGCAAATCATGGCAGACCACAATGCCACCATGCGCCCGCAAGACGGATTAGGGACCACGCCGGAAGAGTTATTGGAAGCGTTGACCTTAATTACCCAACGCAGACGGGTTTCGCAAGATTTATTAAAAGCCAATTTTGGTTCTTCCGCCCGCGCAACCAATATTTTAAGCGTGTTGGAAATGAAAGGCTTTATTACCAAGCCGGAAGGCTCCAATCGGTGGGAAATCCACTATGACTTGATTGAAGAGCAAATCCAGGCTTTGCAAAACAGAGAAACCGAAAAATATCAGGAGCCGGAATATGAAACCATTTATAAATAGTTTGCTTATTTGTTTGCTTTCTATCAGTGCTTGGGCCGGGGGCACAACGCAACAGCCGCAAAAAGATATGGCGGCTTGCTTTGCCGCGTGGGATAACAAACTGCTTACCTTGGAAACGGACTTCACCCAAACCACCGAATATGATGGCTTGCTGATCAGCCAATCCCAGGGGAGTATTTCTTATTTAAAAGCCGGCTCTAAACTGCGCTTGGACAATAAAGACGGCCAAACCATTACCCAAACAGCCCTTACCGATAAGAGAACCATTTGGATTTTGGACGAAAAAGGAAAGGAAATTTCCACTTTATCTTGGCAAGATTGGCTGTTGGGCCAACCCAACCAAGCCTTGTTTGATTTTGGCAATTATACGCAATTATTAAATAAACACGACGTTTCCGTCTTGGAATATAAAGATGAAACGGCGATACTGCGGTTAACTCCCAAAAATAAAGCAGAAAATTATATTCTATATGTAGCCGTATCGGAAAAGAATTGTTTTCCGCAATCTATTACCATACAAGCAGATTTGATGAAAACGACTGCCGCTTTAACGCAGACGCGCTTAAATGCAGAACTTAATAAAAACCTTTTTAAGGGGATTAAATAACTATGATGACATTGGCCAATAAAATTACTCTAACCCGTGCCGCTTTATCTATTGTGATGTTTTTGTTTATTTTGATGCCGTATGGCTGGTCCCGCCTGACGGCTACTATTATTTTTATCGTAGCGGCCAGCACCGATTGGGTAGACGGAAAAATTGCCAGAGAAACCAATACCATCACCCCTTTTGGCGCGATTGTGGACCCGTTTGTAGATAAAATTTTGGTTGCGGCAGCTTTATTTGCCTTTGTGGGGATTGCCGAATTGGACGTTCCTATTTGGGCGGTGTTTTTTATTTTACTTCGCGAATTGATGATTTCTACTTTGCGCGTTATTGCCGCGTTGGAAGGCAAAGTAATGGCTGCAGAGCGTTGGGGAAAATTCAAAACCGTTATCCAAATGGTAGCGGTGGGCACTATTTTCTTTGTAGTGGACTTGTATCACTTTTCTCATATTTTAAGCGGTGCGGCGCAAAACTTTTGCCAAATTGCCTTTGAAACCTTGCGCCAAGTGCCCTACGCCATTACAGCCATTGCCGCTGTTATTACTTGGATAAGTGCTATTTCTTACTTAAAAAATAATTGGGAATTATTAAAAAAATCCTGGAGTTTGCCGTGCAAAAAATAATCAATGCCCTGGCTACCGGTTTTTACATCAGTTATTTACCGGCTTTGGTCATTCCGTTTAAAAAAAATACCGGCGCCGGATTTTTGGGTACGGCTTTGGCTGTGCCTTTTGCCTTGCTGTTTCCGCAAGATTTTATTTTGTCCTTGGTGGTATTGCTCGCTTTTTGGGTGTTTTGCGTATGGGTATGCAAAAAAGCCAAATTTGGGGGGAAATACAAAGGGCATGATAACCCTAAAATTGTGATAGACGAAGCCGCCGGATATTTTACGGCCATGCTTTTTTTGCCGCATACGTGGCCTTATCTGTTGGCGGCTTTTGTGCTTTTTCGCACATTTGACACGCTCAAACCCTGGCCGGTAAGCCATTTTGACAAAATGCCCAATGCTCTCGGTGTTGTGTTTGACGATGTAGCCGCCGGGCTGTTGGCCAATATTTGTATTCAGATTTTTATCATTATTCACCGCGCTGGAATTATTTAATTTCCGCGTGTGCGGCCCAGAGACCGCCAACCCATTTACTATTGTATAAAAGGAGAAATATACTCATGGACTTTTCCAATATGACCAACCTGCAGGAACTTTTCAAGGCCGGCGGACCGATTTTAATCGTACTGCTTTTGCTGTCCGTCTATTCTTTGGGCATTATTTTAGAGCGTTTCTTTAATTTTAAGAAAAGCATCGGCATTTCCCGCAAATTAATTGCTTATTGCCGCCACCCGATTCGCTCCGAAAATTATGAAAAAGTAAAAATGGCCTGTTCTAAAGAATTAGCCAAAGATACTCCCGCGGCCCAAGTGATTACCGCTTTGTTAGACAAGCAAGACCGCCCCAAAAACGAATTAAAAGAAATCGCCAACTCCGCCATTGATTGGGAAGTAACCAAATTGCAACGCAAACTGACCATCTTGGGTACTTTGGGCAGTATTACGCCGTTTATCGGTTTGTTTGGCACGGTAATCGGGGTTATGCACGCATTTAAAGATTTGGCGGGGGCTACCGCTACTGCCGGTGGGGCTTCTGTCGTAGCGGCGGGTATTGCCGAAGCCTTAATCAATACCGCTGCCGGGTTATTTGTGGCTATTCCGGCAGTTATCGCTTACAACTATTTTCTTTCCAAAACCAACTACTTCGGTAAAGAGTTAGAAAATATTGCCGACGAAATTATTTTCCAAAAACGCGGGTAATTTATGGCGCATAAACAACGTTCCGTCATGGCAGAAATTAACATGGTGCCTTTCATAGACATCACGTTGATTTTGCTGATTATTTTTATGGTCATGAGCCCGATGCTCGTGCAAATGCAAATGAATGTGGATTTGCCCAAGTCCAATGCGGTTAATACAACCGCAGAAGACGATGTGATTCGTATTGAAGTGCAAAAAAACGGCAAAATCCGTATTGAAAACCGCCAATATACATTGGCTAATTTGGAGAAAGAATTGGTATTGCGCATGGGAAAAGCCAACAAAAAAACCATTATGGTAGAAGCGGACAAAAATGTACCGATACAAAACGTGGTTGATGTTTTTGATATTGCCAAAAAGCTCGGCGCGGCCAAATTAGGGATCGGGGTCCTTTCTAAAAACTAATGAACCGCTATTTTGCGCTTTCTTGCGCTTTACACTTACTCTTGGCTTTGGCGGTCATCGTCATTATGGCGCCGTCATCTAAAAAGCCGAAAACTACCTATACCATTGATTTTATCGGCAGTGGTAAGGTGGTAGCTATGCAACCTAAAGAAACGGCCAAAGCGGGCGAAAAAGCCGCCGCCAAAAGCGAAATAAAAAAAGAAATAGCCCAGGCTCCTGCGGCTCCGAAAGCGGAAGAAAAGAAAAAACCGGCTAAAAAAGCGTACCAATCCAAGAGCGAAATTTCTACCAAAAAACAGCCTAAAAAGAAACAAACGCCTGCGCCTGCCCCTTTGGCGGCCCCCAGCATTTTAGACGAAGCAGAGGATACTGCTAAAAAAGACGGACAAAAGGCCGGGGCATCCGGCTCCGGTACGGAAGGAGAATTTGAAGGGGGGAATATACAAACCGATTTTGCCACCTTCCCATACCCTTGGTATATTACCCAAGTGCGTAACAGCCTGTGGAGCGAGTGGGAAAAACGCCGTCCGGCGGGAAATACCTTGTCCACCCTGGTTTCGTTTGCCATTGCCCGCGACGGAAAAATTAAAGATTTAAAAGTAGAAAAATCTTCCGGCGATGATAGTTTTGACTTCGCCGCCAAGTCAGCCGTTATTAATTCCGGTCCCTTTGCCCCGCTTCCGATGATGTATGAAAAAGACGAGCTGACCGTGAGTGTAGAATTTAAACAGGAGCAATAATCTATGAATGGTTGGGCTAAATTTTTCTTATTGTTGGTCTGCTGTGTATTTACTTTGATTTTATTCCCGCAATACGACCAGGCAGGACTCAAATTTATGGGCATGTTGTTTTTATTTTGGACCTGTACCATCATGCTCTTTTCCATTATCGGAAACATTTTGGCTTTATATAAATTTGAAACGTTAAACCGCCTTTTCGGTATTGCCTTTTTGGCGGGGTTTATAGCATCGCTGTTGCTCTATTTCCCGTTGGTAGGAAACGAAACCCCCTACACCCGCCTGCAAAATAAACAATGGCCGACGGAAGAAAATATCAAGGAAGGGGTAAAACGCTTAACGTTTAATTTTGATTTTGTACGACGAAACGCCAAACGGCAAGAAAACTTTGTAAATCAAAAAATCCAAGACGCTAAAACACTGAAAAAACAAGCCGAAGCTTTGGATATTATTGTATCTCCCGCAGAAGACCAAGAAGAGAATAAAAAATGAAAAAAACCATTTTAGTTACCGGCGGAAACGGCTTTATCGGTAAAAAATTGACCGATGCACTCTTGCAAGAAGGCTACAAAGTGCGTGTGGTTTCGCGCCGTTTACCCAAAAATCAACCCGTCAACCCGGACGTAACCATTGTAAAAGCCGATTATCAAGACCCTGTTTCTTTGCAAAAAGCCATGCAAGGGTGTCACATGGTCTATCACTTAGCGGCGGCCATTTTTGGTTTTAAATTGCAAGATTTTGAAAAAGCCAATACCCTTGCCACGCAAAATATGGTGCAAGCGGCCAACGCCACCGACGGCTTGGAAAGATTTGTTTATGTATCCAGCTTAGCGGCCAGCGGCTATGCCAAAGAATCAGCCCGGCCCCGCACGGAGCAAGACGAGCCTTGTCCGTCTTCAGACTACGGAATCACTAAATTGGGGGGAGAAAAGGCTGTGAAACGGCTCAAAGACTCTATTGCATGGACCATTATCCGCCCGCCTATCGTATATGGCAGAAATGATTCCGGCGTTTCTAAAATCGCTTCCTGGGTGCGCCGCGGACTGATGGTCAATACGTCCGGCAAGGGTTTATTCAGCTTTGTCTATGTGGAAGATTTGGTCAAAGCATTGGTTTCGGTACCCAAGCTAAAAGGGACGGAGCACGAAACATTTTTTGTTTGTGAAGAGCAAACCTACTTATGGCCTGTGTTTATTGAAAAAATGGCCTTTGCCATGGGCGTACGCAAACCTTTTATGCCCAATGCCCCGCTGTGGATGCTGAAACTAGCCGCCTGGGTTTATACGTCTGTGGCCCGCATTACAGGCGATCAACCGGCCTTGAACTATGATAAAGTGAAAGAAGCCGTTATCCCCGGCCATTGGATTTGCAGCAGTGCCAAATGGCAAAAACTGAGCGGACAGCAGTTTACAAGCTTAGATGAAGGACTTAAAAAAAGTTTTTAATATCTGGGATTTATAAAAAAATAACAAAACCTTTTCTTTTTTTGTTATAATATTTAGGTCTTAGATAGATTTTTGGAGAGGTGGCCGAGAGGCTGAAGGCAGCGGTTTGCTAAACCGCCATACAGGTTAATTCCTGTATCGAGGGTTCAAATCCCTCCCTCTCCGTTTTTTTGTGCCCTTACGACGAGCGCCCTTTTTTAGAAAAAAAGGGGCTTTTTTTATGAGTTTTTTATACTTTTTTCAGGGCTGTTTATAAACTTTTATCACGTCCTTTTTGTATTGGGAAAACGAGCTATATTTGCTAATCATAATATGTTATAATGAAAAAGGGGAAATGAAAGGTTTGTAACCGCCTTGTAAAAACAGGCGGAAAGGGCTGTTTATTTTATAACGGAGCGGAAAACAATGAAAGTACTTATTTTGGCAGGCGGGCTTGGCTCCCGCTTGAGTGAAGAGACCAATTTAAAACCCAAACCGATGGTGGAAATCGGCGGGTATCCCATTTTATGGCATATTATGAAAATTTATTCCCATTACGGATTTAATGATTTTGTTATTCTTACCGGGTATAAATCTCATGTTATCAAAGATTTTTTTGTTAATTATTATCAACGCTACTCCGACATTACGGTAGATATGACGGACAATTCCGTCGTTGTGCACAAAACCCGCCAAGAACCCTGGAAAGTAACCATGCTCTACACCGGCCAAACCACTATGACCGGCGGCCGCATCAAAAAAGCCACCAAATACATCAACAATGAGCCCTTCCTTCTGACGTATGGCGATGGCGTGAGCGATGTAAATATTCAAGAGCTGATTGATGCCCACAAGCAATCGGGCAAGTTGATTACCATGACAGCCGTCAAACCGACGGGCCGCTTCGGTGCATTGGTGATTGATGAAAAAAATACAATTACTTCTTTTATGGAAAAACCTAAAGGCGACGGCGCCTGGATCAATGGCGGATTTTTTGTCTGTCAGCCCGAAGTGATGGATTATATTGCCGAAGGAAATGATGTTATTTTTGAAAGAGAACCTTTGGAAAGATTAGCCGCCGAAGGGCAATTGCATGCCTATAAACACGAAGGTTTTTGGCAGCCGATGGATACGTTAAGAGACAAAATCCACCTGACGGAACTTTGGGAAGCCCAAAAAGCTCCTTGGAAAAAATGGAGTAAATAACTATGTGGAAAAACACCTACCAAGGAAAAAAAGTACTCATTACCGGGCATACCGGGTTTAAGGGCAGTTGGCTCACGCTATGGCTAAAAGAGCTGGGCGCGCAAGTGTGCGGATATGCGTTGGCGCCCAATACCCGCCCGGCCTTGTTTGATGCGGCCCAAGTGTCCGATGGCATAGTCAATGTTTTTGGGGATATTTTAGATACCGAAAAATTAAATAAAACCTTTCAAGAATTTCAGCCGGAAATCGTGTTTCACCTGGCGGCACAACCTTTGGTGCGTTTGTCTTATGCCGAACCGGTGATGACATATCAAACCAATGTAATCGGCACGTTAAACGTGTTGGAATCCGCCCGCAAAACCGCTTCCGTTAAGGCATTTGTTAACGTAACCACTGACAAATGTTATGAAAACAAAGAAATCAACCGAGGATATAAAGAAGACGAACCGATGGGCGGCTACGATATGTATTCTTCTTCTAAAGGTTGTGTGGAAATTTTGTCTTCTTCTTACCGCCGCAGTTTCTTGCAAAACGGCTACGCCATGGCTACCGCCCGCGCGGGCAATGTAATCGGCGGGGGAGATTGGGCCGCGGACCGCTTGATACCCGATTGCGTTCGCGCCATTGAAGCCGGAGAAGAAATAGAAATCCGCAATCCCATTGCCACCCGCCCGTGGCAACACGTATTAGAGCCGCTCTCGGGCTATTTGCTGCTGGGGCACCTGCTTTATACGCAAGGCCAAAAATACGCCGAAGGATTTAATTTAGGCCCCAATGCAGATAGTGTTTTGTCCGTAGCGGATGTCGCCCAATTAGCGGTCAAAGAATATGGGCGCGGTAGCGTTAAAATTCACAAACGCGATGATTTACACGAAGCCAATTTGCTGATATTGGATATTACTAAAGCCAAGGAAATATTGGGTTGGGAGCCTACCTACACCGCCCAAGAAGCCGTGGCAAAGACCATTGATTGGTATAAACGTTTTTATCAAGCAGAACCGATGTTGCCGTTTACATTACACCAAATCCACGAATATGAAGAGAGAATTGTATGGAAAAAGAATTAAGACAAGCCGTTAAAGATGCCGCCAGCCGGTATTTCCGCCAGGTACACGGCGGTAAGAAAGAATTTAAATATATCCCGCCCTCCGGTAAATTGTTGGACGAAAACGACTTACTTCACATGATAGATGCCAGCTTGGATATGTGGCTGACGGCCGGGCGTTTTAATGACCAATTTGAAAAAGAATTTGCCGAATTTTTGGGTGTCAAATTTGCCCTTTCCACCAATTCCGGCTCTTCGGCGAATTTATTGGCTCTGTCGGCTTTGACTTCTCATAAATTGGGCGAAAAACGGCTTAAAAAAGGAGACGAAGTAATCGCGGTGGCGGCGGGCTTTCCTACCAGCGTAAACCCCATTTTGCAACAAGGCTTGGTGCCTGTGTTTGTAGATTGCGAAATAGGCTCTTACAACATTGACGCCAATCAAATAGAAAAAGCCCTTTCTGCCAAAACCAAAGCCATCTTCGTAGCGCATACTTTGGGGAATATGTTTGATATGGAAAAAATCCTTTCCCTGTGCGAAAAATACAATTTATGGTTGATTGAAGATTCTTGCGATGCTTTAGGGGCTGAATGGAAAGGCAAAAAAGCAGGTACTATCGGACATATCGGCACATATAGTTTTTACCCGGCCCACCACTTAACCATGGGGGAAGGAGGCGCCGTAGTAACCAATGACCCGCAGCTTTACCGCATTATTTTATCTTTCCGCGATTGGGGACGGGATTGTTGGTGCAAACCCGGGGTAGATAACACCTGTAAAAACCGCTTTAATATGCAATTGGGCAATCTGCCTTTCGGCTACGACCACAAATATACTTATTCTCATATTGGGTTTAACTTGAAAATTACTGATTGGCAAGCCGCTCTGGGCGTTAGCCAAATTAAAAAGTTGCCCTCCTATATCCAAAAACGCACCGATAATGCCGCATTCTTAACCAAAGCCTTATCGGATTTAACCGATTATTTAATCTTGCCCCAAGTGGCTAAGGACGTGAAAGCTTCTTGGTTCGGTTACTTAATTTCCGTAAAGCCCACTGCACCTTTTACCGAGCAACAATTGGTGGAATATTTGGAAGCCAACGGCGTAGGTACGCGCCAATTATTTGCCGGCAATTTACTGCGCCAACCGATGATGGTGGATAATGAAGTCAATTTGCGTATCGGAAATTCGGACGTATTGAAATCTTGCGACCTGACCGAAAAAGAGTATGCCCTGCTCCCCAATACGGACTTTATTATGAACAATACGTTCTGGGTGGGCACGTTCCCGGCGCTGACGGAAAAAGAGCTTTCTAAAACGGCCGAAGTCATACATACTTTTGTAAAAGAACACATAAAATAATGACGAAAAAAATACTTCTTACCGGCGGGAATGGCTTTATCGGCAAAAACATTCAAGAAAGCTTTTTGTCCGAAAAGTATCAGTTGGTGGCACCGCGCAGTTTTGAGTTAAATTTAGCCGATACCGCTTCGGTAGATGCTTATTTTAAAGAGCACCGCTTTGATGCAGTCATTCACGGCGCGCTGAAACCCAGCCATCGCAACGCCAAAGACCCGACCCAAATTTTTTACACCAATATCCGTATGTTTGAAAATTTGCTTCGCCATACGGATAAATTCGGAAAATTAATCAACTTGGGCAGTGGGGCCGTATATGACGTAGCCGCCGACAACCGCTTGGTAAAAGAAGAGCAAATCGGGCAAAACTGCGGGAAAGACGATCATAGTTTTTGCAAATACGTCCAACACCAAAGATTAGCCCATATTCCCAATGCGGTGGATTTGAATATTTTTGGCATTTTCGGCAAGTATGAAGATTGGGAAATCCGCTTTATTTCCAATGCTATTTGCAAAACGCTGTTTGATTTGCCCATTACCTTGCGCCAAAACCGCCGTTTCAGCTATTTGTACGTAAAAGACTTAATGCCCGTTTTGGAGTATTTTATTGAAAACACACCTCGTTATAAAAGTTACAATGTAACGCCTGACGAAGAAACGGAACTTTTATCGGCCGCGCAAGCCGTACAACGCTTATGGAAAAAAGAAAATAAAATCCTGGTAGCCAAAGACGGATACGGCTTAAATTATTCGGGGGATAATGCCCGCCTGCGGGCTGAAATGCCGCAGCTGAGCTTTACGCCGTTTGAGCAAGCAGTCCAAGAGCTTTTTGACTATTACCAAAGCCGCCAAACCCAGCTGGATAAAAACCTTTTGTTAAAGGATAAATAGTGTATGCGTAAGAAAATATATTCAAAGGTAAAATGTGTCGTTTTTGATTTGGACGGAACTATTTATTTCGGCAAAAATTTGGCTGATCAAGCGGTGCAAATCATAGATTATGCACGCGAAAAAGCCGGCCATGTGTTTTTTGCGACCAACAACTCTGCCAAGACCCCTTTGGAAATCTATGAAAAACTGCATGAACGCGGCATTCATTTAACACCCGATGAAGTGCTGACCAGCAGTTTTTTGTTAGCGGAATATTTACTGAAACACAACCTTCATCAAACCATTACCATCGGGACGGATTCTTTAAAAACATTCTTGCATGAAAAGGGAATCAGTACCGACTCAAAAAAAGCCAAAGCCTTTGTGGTAGGATACGACCCAAAAGCCACGCTGAAAGATTTAGATTATCCGCTCAATTATTTACCCAAAGATTATCTGTTTATTGCGGCTAATTTTGAAAGGTCCTACCCCATAGAAAACGGCTGGAAAACGCCGGGTGCGGGCGCAATGGTAAAAATGGCAGAATTTGTACTGCAAAAGGAAACAGACGTTTTTGTAGGCAAACCGCATTCGGTGATGCTTAAATGGATTGCCAATAAATTTGAATTAACCCCACAAGAAATTTTAATGGTGGGGGACCAATATAAGAGCGACATACAGATGGCCGAAAATTTTGGGGCACACGCTTTGCTGGTAACCAATGGTGAAGCCAACCCTTACCCGTGTAAACATATAACGGCTTTAGCCCAATTAAAGGAATTATTATGATAAAAGTATCGGATTATATTGCAAAACGCTTAAAAGAATATTACAACGTAAAATGCGTATTTATGGTTTCCGGCGGCGGCGCCATGCACTTAAACGACAGCATCGGAAAATATCTTAATTATGTATGCAATCACCATGAGCAAGCCTGCTCTATCGCCGCAGAAGGCTATGCCCGCGTAAAACAGGAATTGGGCGTGGTAAATATTACCACCGGCCCCGGCGGATTAAACTGCTTAAACGGCGTTTTTGGGGAATGGACCGACAGCGTGCCTGTGCTTTATATTTCCGGTCAGGTCAAAAGAGCGACCACCTTGGCCAGCTGTGCGCATTTGCCTTTGCGCCAATTGGGGGACCAGGAAGTAGATATTATTTCTTGTGTCAAACCTTTGACCAAGTATGCCGTATCGCTGACGGAGCCGCAAGATGCCAAATATGTGCTGGATAAAGCCATCTATATCGCCACACACGGACGTTTCGGGCCGGTGTGGATAGATATTCCCTTAGATGTGCAAGCGGCCTTAATAGATGAAAATACGTTAAAAGAATACAATCCGCAAGAAGATGCGTTGAATTTACCGGATATTTCCGCACAGGTAGAGCAGACGGCTGCTTTGTTAAAACAAGCCAAAAAGCCTTTAATTATTGCCGGCCATGGGATACGCTTAGCCGGTGCCCAACAAGCATTTTTAGATTTGGTCAATCAATTACAAGTGCCGGTAGTAACCACGATGAACGGCTTTGATGTGATAGCGCAGGACAACCCGCATTTTGTAGCACGCATCGGCACCGTAGCCAACCGCGCGGGAAACTTTGCTTTACAGAATGCGGATTTGGTCTTGAGCATAGGCTCACGCAATAATATCCGCCAGGTCAGCTACAATTGGGAAAACTTTGCCAAAAACGCAAAATTAATTTGCGTGTATATTGACCGCGCCGAGTTGGATAAGCCGACGTTAAAGCCCACGCTAAAAATCCATGCCGATTGCTTAGCATTCATTCAAGCCTTAGCCGCCACCAAAGTTTGCGCCCAACGCGAAGATTGGACCGCGTGGTGCCGCCAAATACAAGCCAAATACCCGCCCGTAACCGAAGCTCCGCGCGTGACCGCCAACCCCATTGAGCCATACTATTTTGTGGAAAAACTTATTGAACAATTTGCCCCCAATGAAGTAGTGGTAGGGGGGAACGGAACGGCGTTTCTCTTACCTTTTCAAGTAGGTAAAGTAAAACAAGGCCAACGCTATATTTGGAATTCGGGTGATGCTTCCATGGGCTACGATTTGCCCGCCGCCATCGGCGCGTGCTTTGCCAATAACCAAGCCCGCACCATTTGCCTGGCCGGAGACGGCAGTATTATGATGAACTTGCAAGAATTGCAAACGATTAAACATTATCATTTGCCTATTAAAATTTTCTTGTTTAATAATGACGGCTATATCTCTATCCAACAGACCCAAAAGAACTTTTTTGAAGGGCGCATGACGGCTTGCACCCGCCAAAGCGGGGTAACCTTGCCTGATTTCGTAAAATTAGGCGATGTATTCGGTTTGCAAACCGCCCGCATAGAAAAAGCCGAAAATTTGGAAAAGCAAATTCAAGATGTTTTGAATATGCCGGGGCCGGTGCTGTGTGAAGTAATGCTTTCCCCGGGATATATCTTTGCGCCGAAGCTTTCCGCGCGCAAATTGCCCGACGGCACTATGGTCAGCCCCAGCCTGGAAGATTTATTTCCGTTTTTAGACCGCAAAGAATTAGAGGATAATAAAATATGAGTCAATTTAACCCATTTTTTATCAATTCAAACATTTGCCTAAAACAACAAGATATTTCAAATTTTAATACATTTATGGATATTATCGCGGGCAATACAGGCAATTCTTATATTACCTATGCATTGCTCAAAGAACTTGGAGTAGATGCATCTAAAATTTGCCACATTCCCAGCGTTTACACAC
>JAFVWP010000088.1 GCA_017501565.1 Elusimicrobiaceae bacterium
CGTCTTGGTATGCTTTATCAATGGGGTCCGGTGTGACGATGGAATGATCCAAAAGCCCTAACTCTTTTTTTAAATTAAAAATTTTCTCTGCTGATTCTTGGACGCGTTTTTGCAATTCTTGACTTTGGGAGATTTGTTTGTAGATCTTGGAAAAAGTCGTTTGCGGTTTGATATAGCGACCTAGCAAAATCAAATCACTGCCTGTAGCTAAAGCCCGTACGCTGCAATCGGCAATGGTACAGAAAGCGGTGGCTCCTTTCATATCTAAGCTGTCCGTTACCACAATGCCTTTAAAACCCATATCATTACGCAATAAATCTTGTACGATCGGACGGGAAAAAGTAGCAATATTTTTGTTGTCCACAGCCGGATAAATCACATGGCTGGTCATGACGGCCTGTACGCCGTGCTCTACGGCTTTTCTAAAAGGCAGGAAATGTGTTTTTTCCAATTCTTGATAAGATGCTTTTACCACCGGTACTTGATAGTGGGAATCTTCGGCGGTGTCTCCGTGTCCCGGAAAATGTTTGGCCACGCTGATGATGCCGGCCGCTTTAAATCCGTTCATCAGAGCAATGCCCATTTTGCTTACGTTAGCCGGATCTGAGCCAAAAGAGCGAACCCCAATAATGGGATTGTGCGGATTGCTGTTCACATCTAATACAGGAGAAAAATTAATATGTATACCGGTTCTTTTTAACTCTAGTCCTGCCAAGTACGCTACCGTAGCGGCGCTTTCTTCGTCTCCGGAAGCGGAAAGCATCATATTGGTAGGTAAATAGTCAAACCCTAATGTAATAGGTGTATAGACAGTACCTCCCTCGTAGTCAATGGAAATCAGCAGCGGAATTTGATGAGGACTTTTGGCGGCCCAACTTTGCAACTTTTCAATTAATTTTTTGGTTTGAGCTAAGGAGTAGTTTCCCCATTGAATAAGCACGGCTCCCACTTTGCCGCTTTCAATGACGGGGCGAAAAGTTTCGGCACTGTCCACATCTACAAATACGGTCAAGGTTTGGCCGAGTTTTTCTTCCAAAGAAAGGTCTTCAAAGCGTACCGTTTCCGCTGCCGTGTAAGCAGAGAGACATAAAAACAAAGCACTTAAAAAGAATAATTTTTTACTCATTTCCTTGAATATAAATCATGGGTATTTCTGCCGACGTAAAAAGCCGCAACGGCATTCCCCAATAAAACATACCTGATGTTACATATAAATTTGTTTTCGGCGGTAAATGATACCAACCGTAAATATGACTATACTTTAATTTTACCAAGAAATTGAAAGGGAATATTTGTCCTTTGTGGGTATGGCCGCTTAATATCAGGTCAATCCCTTGGGCCGCCGCTTCTTCTGTCAGTAGCGGTTGATGGCTAAGCAAAATGCGCGTTTTTCTATCGGAAGAAGAAGCTAATAATCGGTTTAGTTCCGCGGGGGATACCCGCGCGGTGGCAATATCTTTTACTCCGATAACTTCCACGCCGTTAGGCAGAGTGTGGATTTGATTGTTTAATAAAGTAATGTTGGCTTTTTTATAAAAATCCAATGAGTTGTTCAGACCTGTATAGTATTCGTGATTGCCAAAGACGCCAAAAGTTCCATACGGAGTTTTAAGTTCAGCCAAAGCATGGGCATATCGGTCAGGATTTGGGCCGTATTCAAATAAATCTCCCAACACAAAAATGACGTCCGGTTTTTCTTTGGCGATAGTTTGTAAAGCTTTTTCCCATTTAC
>JAFVWP010000089.1 GCA_017501565.1 Elusimicrobiaceae bacterium
CGCACAAGAGTTCGGCGTCTTTTCACATGGCGTCAACTCTACACATTTGCTCCCGTCCCATTTCTCTTCCGAAGGATTACAACATTTCGGCTGGTCCGGGTCTGAACTACAAGACGTATCCCCCGCACACTCATCTACCGGTACACTTACATTGTCACATAATGGGTACGATTTGTTTAAATTGGCACAATACGCACCTTCACAACATAATTGCCCCGTCTTATACGATTTCATTTTAATCGTATAATCCTTTCCGCTCTTGGCTTTCGCCGCTACGCCCGTACTCTGCAGACTATATGTATAGTTCGGGCTTTTCTTAGCGTCTGCCAACACGTCCACCTTCGCCGTGGTGGTTTGGTATTCTTTACCAAACACACAGCGCTGTTCCTGCTCCGTGCGGACCGCAGAAATGATATTTTCAGCTTCGGTAGTACGGCGGGTTTCTACCGCTTGTTTCATCTTCGGTACTGCTACCGCAGACAAAACACCCACCACCATCACGACTACCAAAAGCTCACTCAATGAGTATGCTTTTTTCTTGTTAAGTTTCATGGTAATATCCCTCAATACCTTATATACGTAAGTTTAAGCGAATTTCCGACTTTTCCAATCTCAAAATTTTCCCCCGGGGGTCTCCCCCCGGGGTGGCATCTCTCAAGGAACCAATTTCTCAAAAGAGATGTCGTTCGTGAATCCTTTTTAACGTGCATTTTATCAGCCAAAAACAGCTCTAAAACGCATTTTCAAAACAACGTACCGGACGCGGTACTCTTTCACTAAAAAGGCTAGCAAAAAAAAAAAAAGAAAGCAAGTTTTATTTTTTTCGCTTAGAAAACACGGCGCTTATTTTGTTTTATTTTCTATAATATAGATATGGACAAAGAACAAGACGTCATCGTAGCCAAATCCGCCGGATTTTGCCCGGGGGTTAAAGGCGCAATAGATAAGGTGTTGGAGTTGGAAGTCTCCGGCAAAAAACCCATTTACACCTTGGGGCCGCTTATCCACAACAAACAAGTGACGGATATGTTGGCCGCCAAACAAATTTCTTCCGTAGACAGACCCGAACAAGCTGCCGATAAATCCGGCGTGTTGGTCATTCGGGCTCATGGCATTACCCCGGCTTTCCGCGCGGAAGTGATGCAAAGCGGTATGGAAGTGGTAGATGCCACTTGCCCTTTGGTAAAGCATGCGCATGACGTCATTTCCACTTATGCCCAACAAGGCTATCACACCATTATTGTAGGGGACGGCGGTCATGCCGAAGTAATCGGTCTTTTAGGGTGTACTTTGGGAAAAGGCGTGGTTGTTTCCGGGCCGGAAGAAGCCCAAAAACTGCCGCATTTTGACAAGGTAAATGTAGTATCGCAAACCACCCAAAAG
This sequence comes from Elusimicrobiaceae bacterium, assembly GCA_017501565.1. Lineage (GTDB taxonomy): Bacteria > Elusimicrobiota > Elusimicrobia > Elusimicrobiales > Elusimicrobiaceae > Avelusimicrobium. The sequence continues at coordinate 1,384 of JAFVWP010000089.1, forward strand.
GAAAGTGTTTTCTTTGCAACGGCCGAAATTATTAAATCCAAGGCCGATGTTTGCCAAATATCCAACACCATCTGCCACCCCACCAAACTGCGCCAAAGCGAAACGATGCAAATGGCAAAAAGTGCGGAATTGGTCATCGTCGTTGGTGGCAAACACAGCGCCAATACCGCGCGCCTGGCTTTGCTATGCAAAGAGCTGGCTCCGCAAGTGTTGCACATAGAAACGGAAAAAGAATTAACACCCGAGCAAGTAATCCATGCAAAAAATATTTTTATCACGGCGGGAGCCTCTACTCCCAATTGGGTCATCAACCAAGTGGCCGAATGGGTGCGCCAAACCCGCAAAAACCGCGGTTTATCCTTTACCCATTTTATCCAAAAGCTCTGGGCCAAATTAGTATCGTCTTCCATTTATAGTGCTTTTGCCGCGGCGGCCTTGACTTATGTTTGTATGAAGTTGGAAGGGTTACATTTTCATTGGCCGGAAATTTTATTTGCTTGGTTCTTTGTATACAGCTTGACGGCCATCAATAGAGCCTATGATGAAAAACCCCATTCTTTCCCAAAAATAAAATGGACGATATGGTATACTGCCGCCGCGGTGGCCCTGGCCTTGGCGGCCCTGATGAGTTGGCAAGCTTTTCTGCTTACCGCACCGCTACTTATTGCCGGGCTTTTATATCCGTCGCGCCATTTCTTAAAATCCAAAATCTTATCCTTACCCGGCACCAAAGACTTTTTTACCGCCTTGGGTTGGGGCTATGCTTGTGCTTTTTTGCCGGCATTTGTAAATGAAATGTTACTGCGAAAAGCCTCTTATTTGGCTGTATTTTATGCGGTACTTTTGGTTTTTATGCGCTCCGTCACGCTGGGCTTTACATCCGCCAATAAAGATTTGATGGTAGGAAAAGAAAGTTTTTACAAGGCATTCGGCATCGGAAAAACCAAGTTGGCCGTTATGGGGTTGCTGACCGCTTTAACCGCCGTCTTGGCTACGCTGCTAAGTATTACATGGAAGCCGGGCCTGGTGGCCATGTTGCTAATCGGTAATATTTACACTATTTTTGTGGTAATATACTATTATAGCCATTCGGCGTCTCGCGGGATTAAAGAAGAGACACTGATTGATGCGCAATTTTTTGTGCTTTGGATTTTGGCGTGGTTTTCGCGCTTTATTTAATAAAGGGGAACCTGTATGAACATCAAAAAAATCGGAATTTTAACCGCCGGCGGCGATTGCCCCGGCTTGAACGCCGTTGTGCGTGCCGTTAGCAAAAATGCCTTGCGCCAAGGCGTAGAAGTAATAGGCTTTAAAAACGGATTTGACGGCGTTGTACGCAATGAATTTATTAAAATCACCCCGGACGTAGTTTCCGGTATTTTAACTTTAGGCGGCACGATTTTGGGCACCAGCAATATTGCCAATCCTTTCAAATACACCTTGCCCCCGTTTGGCACGCCCGAAGCCCCTAATGACCTTTCTTCCGTCGCTTTGCATAACTTTCATGCCAACCAATTGGACGCTTTAATTACCATCGGCGGAGACGGCACATTGACCATGTCCCAAAAATTTGTAGAACTCGGCATGCCGATTGTCGCCGTCCCCAAAACCATTGATAATGACCTTTCCGCCACAGACCAAACCTTCGGTTTTGACTCTGCCCTTACGGTCGCTACCGAAGCGATTGACCGCATTCATACCACCGCCCAAAGCCATCACCGCGTAATGATTATTGAAACGATGGGCCGTTACGCCGGGTGGATTGCGTTAAGAGCGGCCATTGCCGGCGGCGGGGATATTGTGTTGATTCCCGAAATCCCCTACAACGATGATGTAATTGTGGACTATTTATTAAAACGCAGAGCGCAAGGAAAAAATTTCAGCATTGTCGTAGCGGCCGAAGGGGCCAAAAACGAACAAGGCGAGCAAGCCATCACCCGCACCGTAGCAGCCAGCACGGACCCGATTCGCTTGGGCGGCATTGCTTATAAGCTCAGCAACATGATTGAAGACCGCGCTAAAATAGAATCCCGCGCGTGCGTGTTGGGCCACATGCAACGCGGCGGCACCCCCACTGCCTTTGACCGCTGGTTATCTACTCTCTACGGCGCTAAAGCCTTTGATATGGTCCTGGAAGGTAAATTCGGTTATATGGCTTCTTTCCGTAATTTCGGCATCACGGAAGTAAAAATTGCCGATGCCGTCAGCCAATTAAAATTGGTAGATCCGCATGGCGAAGAAGTAAAAGCCGCTTTGGAAGTAGGAATGAGCTTCGGGTCGGCCCAAATCGGATAAGAGAAGGAGAAAGAAATGAGTGAAAATTTAGACACCCTTTACGGCATTCACGCCGTGATGGAAGCCCTAAAAAGCAAAAAAAGAAATGTGGTGCAATTGTACGTAGCCGATAATAAAGCCGGCCACCGCGCCGTGGAAGAAATTATCCGTTTGGCCAAGAGAAACAATGTAAAAATTGACCGCATGGACTTGAAAATTATGGAACGCCTGACCAAAGGGGCCAATCACCAAGGCGTTATTGCCAAAGCCCAACCGGTAAGATTGATGAAGCTTTCCACCGCTTTATACGAAGCGGACGGAAATAAAAAAGATTTATGGTTGGCTATTGATGAAATGACAGATCCGCAAAACTTAGGGGCCATTATCCGCAGTGCGGCTTGTTTGGGCTTTTCCACCATTATCTTACCGCAGCGCCGCTCCGTCGGGTTGACCCCTGCCGTTTATAAAGTGGCTTGCGGCGCAGTGGAAAACGTGAACATTGTAGAAGTGGCCAATTTATCCAATGCTTTGTTGGACTTAAAAGAAGAAGGCTTTTGGATTTACGGCGCCGATATGGACGGCCAACCCATTACCCAGACCGATTACGCCTCTCCGGCGGTATTGGTCATCGGTTCTGAAGGCACCGGCATTCGCGAAAAAACAGCTGAAAATTGCGACCAGATTATTTCCATTCCCCAAAAAGGCGGAGTGGAAAGCTTAAACGCTTCCGCCGCGGCCAGTATCATTATGTATGATATGATGGCTAAAGTGCAACTGAAAAAATAATATTTTTCAAAACAAAAGCCCCGGTTAAAACCGGGGCTTTTTTATCTAAAAAGCATACGTATTGCCGGATAATAAGACCGCACCCAACCGCTTACATTGTTCTTTTTCTTTGTTGGAAGTACCCGTACAAGTAATTCTGCCACGAAAATTTTTATACGCATCGGAAGTAGCATAACGTGAGTAAAAATACAAAGTAACCGGTTGTGATAAATACACCTTATATTGCAAACGGCCGTTACTTTGCAAGCGGTAATGCTTTTTGGCCGCCGTCCCCACATCGTAATACAAATATTTATCCATGGACGTAGGAAGTGACGTTAAAACATTTCCGTTTTCATCGGTAGCACCGGGGGGCAAATTAATAGACAGGTTGGCCCAATTTCCGGAAAACTGCTCATTGGCTAAATAGTATTCGTCCATCGCATCTATAATAGCTCTTCCGGCGGGGAAACCTGCCAAAACGCGCGTCTTTTCCACCGCGCGTGTATATTGCGGTAAAGCAACGGCAGACAAAATGCCGATAATCAATACCACCACCAATAATTCTATGAGTGTGAACCCTTTTTTCATAAACTTTTCCTTAATAGTAAAATAAGCGCATCTTTTTAAGATGTACTTATAGTATAACCTACCTTTGCCTAATATTCAACTAAAAAGCCCCGATGTTAAACCGGGGCTTTTTTTAATGACTGATTATTTATCTTCAAGTCTGGGGAAAAGCGGCGCGTATTTTTCTATTTTTCCCGGAGCCAAACGGCGTTGCATTTCTTGGGCAATGCCCGGCATAAAAGGTGCTATCCATTGTGCAATAAAGCGCAATCCGCAGACCAATTCCAGCAGTACCGCCGCGGCGGCTTCTTTATCGGTTTTGGCAAGTTCCCAGGGTTTCTTTTCATCTACTAATTTATTTAATTCCCCGGCAAAGCCGTAAATATTTTCCAATACTTTATCAAAGGCCAATTCATCATAATGGCCGTCAATGGCTTTTTCCACCTCCAAAGCGCGTTTGTGTGTAGCACTTTGGGCGGCGGCTTCGGCGGGAAGGTCTCCTACATTTTTAGCCGCCATATTTAAGGTGCGTGACAACAAGTTGCCGATGTTATTCGCCAAATCGGAGTTGTAGCGGTTTTTGAAACTTTGCATAGAAAAATCGCCGTCTTGCCCGAAAGGCACTTCTCTAAACAAGAAAGCACGCACCGGGTCCACGCCGTATTTATCGGCCAGCTCCACTGGGTTCACCACATTGCCTAAGGTTTTAGACATTTTTTCCCCTTCCACGGTCCACCAGCCATGAGCAAAAACTTTTGTCGGTAAAGGTAATCCCAACGCCATCAACATCGCGGGCCAAATCACACTATGAAAGCGGAAAATTTCTTTTCCGACCATGTGCAAATTCGCCGGCCAAAAATCTTCAAAAGATTGTGCGCCGATTTTTTTAAGTTGCTCTTCATGTTCGGCTTTATCTTCGCAAAGCAATGTACCCAACCCGGTAGCGGACACATAGTTAATCAACGCATCAAACCACACATACACCGTATGGGCCGGGTCGGACACGACAGGCACCCCCCATTTTACTTTGGTACGGGTAACGGATAAATCACGCAAGCCGCCTTTGACGAAATTAATAATTTCGTTGGCGCGGTATTTGGGGCTTAAAAAGTCCGGATGGTCGGCATAAAATTTAAGCAGTGCATCTTGGTATTTGGAAAGTTTAAAGAAATAGGTTTCTTCATGCACTTCGGTAAGCGGACGTTTGTGCACCGGGCAAAGCCCCCCTTCTAACATTTCGCTTTCATCGTAATATTGTTCGCAAGACAAACAATAATTGCCGGAGTAGGACCCTTTATAAATATCGCCCTGTTTTAAAAGTTTTTCAAAAATTGCCTGCACCACATGCTCGTGTTTGGCGTCGGTAGTGCGGATAAAATCGTCGTAAGAAATATTTAACGCTTTCCACATTTCTTTGTATTGGGCGGACACATTATCGGTCCATTCTTTCGGCGTTACGCCTTGGGCGCAAGCGGACTTTTCAATATTAGCGCCGTGTTCGTCGGTACCGGTCAGAAAATGCACGTCCAAACCTTTTTGGCGTTTATAACGGTCTAAAATATCCAAAGCAATCGTCGTATAAGCATGCCCGATGTGCGGTACGGAATTGACATAATAAATGGGGGTGGTGATAAAAAATTTCTTACTCATAATACTCTCCGTCAGCTAAAAAGAGGGATATTGCATTTATCCCAACTCATTAAAGCCGTTTCTACTGCTATGGCAGGTGATACATTGCGCGTAACAGCAATTTTGTAATTTTCTAACTTCTTTAAAATCTGTTGCAATTTCTTGCGTTGCGGCTCTTTCTCACAGGCCACCCAAGCGCGGTGCGTAGCCAAAGTAAGCACGTCCAAAACCGCTTGAGCCTGTTGACGTGCCGCCACCGCCGTACGGGGCATTGCCGCCGCAACAGCCGCCGGCCAGGCGGGCCCTTGCTCCGCCGATTGCAAAAGGCTCAACGCTTCCGCCGCGCGAAAAGCACGCGTCAGCGAACCGCCGGCATATTGTGCCGCCAAAGAAATATTTTCCGTTTCCGGCATGGTTTGTTGCAAAAGTTGCTCTACGGCTTCTTGCGGAAGCGGGGCAAATTGCAAAGGTTGGCAACGCGATAAAATGGTCTTAAGCATAGCGGCTTTTTTATCAGTTAACAAAATCCACAAAGTTTTTTGCGGCGGCTCTTCAATAAATTTCAGCAAAGCATTGGCCGCGGCAGCCTGCATGGTTTGGGCTTCGTCCACAATAAACACTTTCCAACCGCCCGTCGCACTTTTTTGTTGGCTTTTGGCGGTAATATCGCGTATAGTATCTACCTTAATGCTTTGTTGTTTGGCCAATTCTTTTTCAAAATCTTCTTCGTAAGACTTGTCTGTGGGTTCGGCTTTTAATTCCAAACGCGTTTGATAGACAAAATCAGCCAGCACCACATCGGCATACCGGCCGCCGTCTATGGCTTGGCAATGCGCGCACACACCGCAACAATCGCCTTTTGCGCGGGCTGATTCGTCTAAGCAGTTTAAGGCTTTTGCAAATTCCAACGCGGTTTTTTTCTTTCCCACTCCCGACGGACCGCAAAACAACATGGCCTGAGGCATTTTCCCCAGGATACACTTTTTCAAATAGTCCGTAGCGGCGGATTGGGCTAAGATTTCACTGAAGGGCATAAATCTGTAATATGATGTTTTTTCAACAGCTCAACCACTTGTTCTTGAATAGCATCTACGTCGCCATCGGCATCTATCAAATGGGCATTAGGCGTGGCACTGACCATTTTTTTGTAACCGATGCGCATATTTTTTCTAAATTCTTGGTCTTCCCGTTCCAAGCGGTCGGAAAACAAATATTCTCCGCGGGAAGAAAAATATTTATCAGACATCAAAAAGACCAACGTCAAATCCGGCTTTAGGCCGGTGGTGGCAATCTCATTGAGCGTTTCTATCATTTTTAAATCCAACCCGCGCGCATAACCTTGATAAGCGCAAGTGGACATGGTGTAACGCTCACAAATAACAATTTTCCCTTCTTCTAAAGCGGGAATAATTTTTTCCTGCGTATGTTGGGCACGGCTGGCTTCGTACAACATCAGCTCCGCCACCGGACGAATATCCAACTCCGGCTCCAAAACAATTTGGCGGATTTTTTCCGCCGCCGGCGTACCGCCCGGCTCACGTGTGAGCACTACATCAAAGCCTTGCTCCAATAAATAATTGTAAAGTAATTTAGCTTGGGTGGACTTGCCACAGCGGTCCGGCCCTTCCAATACGATAAACTTACCTTTCATAATTAAGAAATTCCTTCTTGCGATGTTACGATTTGCAACTCTTTAGCCGGCGGTCTTTTCCAAGAGCTTTGGCGGAATGCGTTTAAAACAGGCTCTAATTTGCCTTGTGCTTTTAAGATTAAATCCACCATTTCGCGGTATGCGCCGTCCCCCCCGGTGCGGGTGGTAACGAAATGCGCTACTTGTTTAATTTCCGGCACTGCATTAGGCACAGAAACAGCCAAGCCTACCTTTTCCAACAGGGGCAAATCCGTTAAATCGTCGCCCATAAAAGCCACTTCTTCGGCGGTAATATTTTCCCGTTTTAGCACGTCTTCCAGCGGACCTAATTTGGTTAAAAATCCTTGGTAAAAGTAATCCATACCCAAGCTGCGCGCACGCGTTAAAGTGGTCTCATGGCGGCGCCCGGTAATAACCCCGGTCTTAATACCCGCTCCGCGTAACATCATAACCGCGATGCCGTCTTGGGCATTAAAAGATTTCATTTCTTCCACGCGGCCGTCAGCCGTAACGTAAAAGTTCAGCTTGCCGTCCGTCCAAATGCCGTCAATATCGTTAAGTACTACTTTTATGTTGCGCGCACGCGCCAAGAGTTCTTCGTTCATATATTCTTATTATAGCAAAAACCCTTACCGGGGGGCGCTTTCTAGCCCTTTTTGCTTGCCCCCCGCTTGAGCTTGCTTTTTTATATAATGTTAGGTACTTACTGAAAAGGGGTTTAAGATGGCAAAAAGATTTACAGAAAATGCGCAAAAAATCATTCTCATCGCGCAGGAAGAAGCCAAACGGCTTAATCACGACTATGTAGGCACGGAACACATTTTACTAGGTTTAACGTCCTTAGACGGCACCGTATCCAATAAAATTTTATCTTCTTTGGGCATTACGTTTCGCAAGGTGCGCCTGGAAATTGAAAAAATGGTGGGCGTAGGCGATGCGGTCATGCTGTTGGGAGAAATCCCTTTCACGCCGCGCGCCAAAAAGGTATTGGAGTTTGCGGTGGAAGAGTCCCAATCTTTAGGGACCGAACACATCGGCACGGAGCACATCTTATTAGGTTTAGTGCGCGAAGAAGAAGGCATGGCCGGCACCATTTTGCAGAATTTAAATGTTACGCTTAATGCCGTGCGCGAAAGCACCTTAAATTTTTTGGAAGGGGCCCAACCGGCGGATTTGAAAGAAGAAATTTCTCACAGCCACTTTGAACCGGAAGAAGAAGATGACGAAGAAGAGGAAGAAGATTTTTCTGCCGTTTCGCCCGAAAAACCGGCCAAAAGCAAAACCCCTACCTTAGATGAATACACGCGGGACCTGACGGCCTTGGCCGAAAAAGGAGCGTTAGACCCTGTCATCGGACGGGAAGATGAAATAGAACGCTTGGTACAAATCTTGGCCCGCCGCACCAAAAACAATCCTGTTTTAATCGGCGAACCGGGGGTCGGCAAGACCGCTATTGTGGAAGGATTAGCCCAAAAAATGGCCGCGGGAGATATTTCCGATGTACTCAGCGGCAAACGTTTGTTGGGCTTAGATTTGGCTTCCGTAGTAGCGGGCACCAAGTACCGCGGCGAATTTGAACAACGCCTTAAAAATATCATTGACGAAGCCGCATCAGACGGAAACAGCATTATTTTTATTGACGAACTGCACACGCTCATCGGAGCGGGAGCGGCAGAAGGGTCTATGGACGCGTCCAATATGTTAAAACCCGCTTTGGCCCGCGGGGAAATACAATGTATCGGAGCCACCACTTTTGACGAATACAGAAAATATATTGAATCCGATACCGCATTTGAACGCCGCTTTCAACCGGTTACGGTTGAACCGCCCGATGTAGAGCAGACCATCACCATTTTAACCGGTATCCGTCCTAAATTTGAAGATCACCACAAAGTTTTCTTTACCGACGAAGCCGTACGCGCCGCGGCCACGATTGCAGACCGCTATATCACCGACCGCGCCATGCCGGACAAAGCCATTGACCTGTTTGACGAAGCCGGCGCCCGCGCGCGCTTAAAGAACTCCGCCATGCCCGCAGACGTGCGTGACCAACAACGAAAATACCAAGCGGCCGTTGCGGAAAAAGAAAATGCCATTCGCAAAAAAGAATTTGAAAAAGCCGCCCAATTAAAAAACGAAGAAGAAACTTTGAAAAAACAATTGGACGAATTAAAAACCAAATGGCAAGAAGAGCGCAATGCCCGCCGCGTGGAAGTAACGGAAGAAGACATTGCTATTGTGGCGTCTAAATGGACCGGTATCCCCGTTACGCGTTTAACGCAAAGCGAAACCGATAAAATTTTGCACATGGAAGAACACTTGCACAAACGCATCATCGGGCAAGAAGAAGCCGTACGTGCCATTTCCCAATCCATTCGCCGCAACCGCACAGGCTTGGGCAACCCGCATCGGCCCATTGGCGGATTTTTATTCTTAGGGCCCACCGGGGTAGGCAAAACCGAATTGGCCAAAAGTTTAGCCACGTTCTTATTCGGAGATGAAGAAGCGATGATTCGTTTGGATATGTCCGAATATATGGAAAAATTTGCGGTTTCGCGCTTGATCGGGGCACCTCCGGGATATGTAGGTTATGAAGAAGGCGGCCAACTGACCGAAGCCGTACGCCGCCGCCCATACAGCGTGGTGGTATTAGACGAGCTGGAAAAAGCCCACCCCGACATTTACAATATCTTGTTGCAAGTATTGGACGAAGGCGCCCTGACCGATAATTTAGGGCACAAAGTCAGCTTTAAAAACTGCGTTATTATCATGACGTCTAACGTAGGTGCGCGGGAAATAACCAACAAAGGCAACAGCTTGGGTTTCACCGCCACCGCCAGCGCCGAGCAACAACACGCCGAAATGCGCCAACACGTGATGGACGAAGTGAAAAAAACATTCAACCCGGAGTTTATCAATCGTATTGATGAAATTGTAGTATTCCACTCTTTGGGCAAACAACACATTGCCGAAATTTTGGATTTGCTGTTGGGTAAAGTGGAAAGCAAATTGGACGACCGCGGTTTGACCTTACAGCTGACCCAAGAAGCCAAAGATTTCTTAATTGCCCAAGGGTTTGACGAAAAATACGGCGCGCGGCCGTTATTGCGCACCTTACAACGTTTGTTAGAAGACCCGTTGGCCGAAAATATTTTATTGAATCAATACCCCGCCGGCACGCAAATTATTGTAAACTTAGAAAAAGAAACCAACCGGCTGAGTTTTGCTTGCGCTGCGGTGCAAGAGCCTGCGGCTGCATAACCATTTTATACTTTGGAGGATTTATGGACGCAAACAAACAAAAAGCATTAGACCTGGCCTTAGGCCAAATTGAAAAAGCCTTCGGCAAAGAAGCCATTTCCATTTTAGGAAACGCCAATGTAAAAAAAGTAGATGCCATTCCTACGGGGGCTTTATCCTTGGATTTAGCCTTGGGTGTAGGCGGTATTCCCCGCGGGCGCGTTATTGAAATTTACGGCCCCGAAGCCGGCGGTAAAACCACCCTTTCTTTACATGTAGCCGCACAAGCGCAAAAAAACGGCGGCGTAGTGGCTTTTATTGATGCCGAACACGCGTTAGACCCTGTTTATGCCACGTCTATCGGTGTGAACGTTGATGAACTTTTAATTTCCCAGCCCGACAGCGGCGAACAAGCCTTGGAAATCGCCGAAAAATTAGTTCGCTCCGGCGCGATTGATTTGATTGTCATAGACTCCGTAGCCGCCTTGGTGCCGCAAGCGGAAATTGAAGGGGAAATGGGCGACTCTCACGTCGGCTTGCAAGCCAGACTCATGAGTCAGGCCTTGCGCAAACTCACCAGCATTTTGAACAAAACCAAAACGAGTATCATTTTCATCAACCAGCTTCGCCAGAAAATCGGCATTATGTTCGGCAACCCCGAAACCACGCCGGGCGGGTTGGCTTTGAAATTTTACTCTTCCGTACGCATTGACGTTCGCCGTATTGAAAACTTGAAAAAAGGAGATGAAATCATCGGCACGCGCGTACGCGCCAAAGTAACCAAAAACAAAGTGGCCCCCCCGTACCGCCAAGCTGAGTTTACCATGTTGCACGGCGAAGGGATTTCCCGCGAAGCCTGTCTGTTGGATAAAGGCGTAGAAGCCGGCATTTTAGAGAAAAGCGGCAGTTGGTTTATTTACGGCGATGAAAAATTAGGCCAAGGTGTTGAAAATGCCCGCCAATATTTAAAAGATAACCCGCAATTGGCGGCCGAAATTGAAGACAAATTGTACGTCAAATATTTAGGCCACCATTACGACGGCTCCAAAGCCCCCAAAGCCGAAGACGGCGCCGAAGAAAAACCCGCCAAAAAAACGGCTAAAAAATAAGTTTTAAGCTGAAAAGTTTATAACAAGAAAAGAAAACACCCCGCCAAAAGCGGGGTGTTTTGTGTTATAGATACTTAGCAGCAATTACAAAATTCATCAGGAGGTAAATTTAAGACTTTGGCAACATCAAAGTCGGGGAAATTACTACCATTACGACACCCCGCTTCCGCATTGTTTACCGTAAAATGTCCGTCATCATAAATACACATGCAAACATCAAAATCTTTAACATAAGCATTGGCTACCACATCTTCCGTGGATAGTCCTCCACGATCAATAGAAAATAAAAATTTGTCCGTTTCAAATGCAGTACGGAATACAACATCTCCAACACTTATGCTTAAATTCTCTGCAGACTGACAAATCTCATTATTACTTATGTCAATTCTCCCATTTTCCAATTCGCATAATTTTACCGCTTCGGAAATAGTTTTCAGATTGGTAAATGCTTCTGCCATGCGGGCTTTAAACACAGCTCTTTGATACTGCGGCAGGGCCACGGCTGACAAAATACCGATGATTAAAACAACAACCAAAAGTTCTATCAACGTAAAACCTTTTTTCATTTTTATTCTCCTTGCGGGCCGATACGGCACGGCAAACGGCATTTTATTTTGCCCGCGCTGCTATTTCACACAAAGTATAGCAAAAAAAAATGAGTCAATCTTTTTCTTTTTTCAACAAAAACAAATAAAAAATCTATAATGTATAAAATATTATGTTAACTAAACGCGGAGAAGCAAGCATGGAGCCTTTATTGGAAGATTTTAAAAATCACCTGACTTTTGAGCGGCAGTTAAGCCCCAATACTTTGATGGCCTACGTTGCCGATGTAGCGCATTATTTTGAATATTGCGCCGCCAATGAGCTTTCCCCCGAAAAGGTACCACCGCAATTTTTGGACAGCTACAATTACCAACTGCGCCAAAACGAAAAGCTGTCCGTTTTGAGTGTTTTCCGCAAACAGGAAGCGGTAAAATGTTTTTATAAATTCCTATTAATAGAAGGGCGCATTCAAGAAGACCCAACCCGCTTTCTAAAATCCCCCAAACTTCCGCAAGCGTTGCCGGAGCAACTTTCGCGCGAAGAAATGCAACGTTTGCTCTCTTATCCGGCAGAAAAGTTTGACGAAATCCGCACCCTTACCATTGTGGAGCTTTTGTATGCGGCGGGGCTTCGCGTCAGCGAACTCATCAACTTAAGTTTGGAAAATGTAAACACCGATGAAGGCTGGGTGTTGGCACTAGGAAAAGGCGGCAAGCAACGTTTCGTCCCGATTCACCCGGCTTGTTGCCAGCGTTTGCGCCATTATCTGTCGGTGCGGGAAGCACATTTTGCCAGCAAAATAGTCGGCTCGGAATTGTTTTTAAATAAACACGGCAAAAAAATAAGCCGCGTCAGTGTGTGGAAAGATTTGGCATCTTTGGGCAAAAAAGCAGGCATTACCCAGCCGTTGCATCCGCATTTATTCCGCCACACTTTTGCCAGCCACTTACTGCAAGGCGGGGCAGATTTGCGCAGTTTGCAAGAGATGTTGGGCCATGCCAACTTAACTACCACGCAAATCTACACCCATTTAGATGTAAGTGATTTAAAAGAAAAACACAAAAAATATCACCCCAGAGGATAATTTTTCTTCGCCGTTGTCCGCTGGATTTGTTACAATAAGAATATGAGTACCGAAAACTTCCAAGAAATTGATAAAAAGCAACAAGCGCGTTGGGAAAAGGAAAACCTTTTCTCTACTCCCAGACTGCCGAAAGGTAAAAAGTTTTATTGTCTGGATATGTTCCCGTATCCGTCCGGTGCGGGCTTACACGTCGGCCACCCTGAAGGCTACACCGCCTCCGACATTCTAACGCGCTATAAACTAATGAACGGATTTGACGTACTCCACCCCATGGGTTGGGACGCTTTTGGCCTTCCCGCGGAAAACTATGCTATTGCCACCGGTATTCATCCGGCAGTAACCACCCGTAAAAATGTGGATAATTTCCGCCGCCAAATTAAATCTTTAGGTTTGGCTTACGATTGGAAGCGCGAAACCAACACCACCGACCCCGAATATTATAAATGGACCCAATGGATTTTTCTGCAACTTTTCAAAAAGGGCTTGGCTTATGAATCCACGGTGCCCATCAATTGGTGCCCTTCTTGCAAAACAGGCCTTGCCAACGAAGAAGTATTCAACGGCAAATGCGAACGTTGCGGCACGCAAATTGAACGCAAAAATTTGCGTCAATGGATTTTGAAAATTACCGCTTATGCCGAACGCTTATTGGAAGATTTGGAAGGATTGGATTGGCCCGAAAGTACTTTGGCCATGCAAAAAAATTGGATTGGCAAAAGCAAAGGGGCCGAAGTAACGTTCCAAATTGACGGCACAAAAGATAATTTAGTGGTCTTTACCACCCGCCCGGATACGCTTTTCGGCGCGACCTACATGGTCGTTTCTCCGGAGCACCCCATTTTAAGCCGTATCGTCAGTGAAGAACAAAAACAGGCCGTCAGCCAATATCAGGCGGAAGCGGCCAATAAGAGCGATTTAGAACGCGCCGACTTAAACAAAGACAAAACCGGCGTATTTACCGGCGCTTATGCCATTAATCCCGTCAACGGCAAAAAAATACCGGTGTGGACGTCTGACTATGTGCTCATGGGCTACGGCACCGGGGCCATTATGGCGGTACCGGCTCACGACGATAGAGACTATGCCTTTGCCAAAAAATTCGGCTTGGAAATTATTGAAGTCATCAAGTCTGAACAAGGCGTTAAAGATGCCGCTTTCACCGGGGACGGCGAACTGATTAACTCCGGCTTTTTAGACGGATTGCGCGTGCGTGAAAGCAAAGCCAAAATGATTGAATGGCTGAAAGAAAAAGGAGTAGGCCAAGGCAAAACCACCTATAAACTCAGAGATTGGGTCTTTGCCCGCCAACGCTATTGGGGCGAGCCGATTCCTTTGGTCCATTGTGAAAAATGCGGCGTAGTAGGCTTACCGGAAGAACAATTGCCGCTTCGCTTGCCGGATATGAAAAATTTTGAACCTTCCGGTACCGGAGAATCTCCGCTTGCCAATGCCGAAGAGTGGCTGCATACCACTTGCCCGCAATGCGGCGGACCGGCTTTGCGCGAAACCAACACCATGCCCCAATGGGCCGGGTCTTGCTGGTACTATTTGCGCTACATGGACCCGCACAATGATAAAGCATTGGTGGACCCGGAAATTGAAAAAGGCTACGGCCCGGTAGATTGCTACATCGGCGGGGCTGAACACGCGGTACTGCACCTGTTATATGCCCGTTTCTGGCACAAAGTATTGTACGATTTGGGCGTAGTACACACCAAAGAACCTTTCCAAAAATTGCGCCACCAAGGCATGATTTTAGCGTTCTCTTACCGCGATAAAATGGGCAACTATCATGCCTATGAAGAAATAGATTTCAAAGACGGAAAAGCATTTTTGAAAACCACCGGGGAAGAGCTTTCCCCCATGGTGGAAAAAATGTCTAAATCCAAGAAAAACGTCATCAACCCAGACGACATTCTCTGCCAATACGGCGCTGATGCGTTCCGCATGTATGAAATGTTTATGGGCCCTTTTGAAGCCAGCAAACCCTGGGATATGAAAGGTATTGAAGGCATTGCACGTTTCTTGCGCCGCATTATGATGTGGAATGACAATGTTAAATTGACTACCGCCAATAATCCGCAAGAAATTGAAATTTTAAAGAACAAAACCATCGCTAAGATTACCGAAGATATTGAAAATTTCCATTTCAATACCGCTATCTCTTCTTTGATGGTTTTCTTCAATGAAATCAGCAAATTAGAAGCCGTCAGCCACGATACGTTTGATACGTTCTTAAAACTTTTACACCCCTTTGCCCCGCATATTACCGAAGAAATTTGGCAAACCAGCGGTCATAGCGGATTTTTGGTTAAACAAGCTTGGCCGAAAGCCGATGCCCAGGTAATGGCTATGGAAATGGTAGAAGTGGGCGTGCAGGTAAACGGAAAAGTGCGTGACCGCATTAAAGTAATTGCCACGGCTGGCAAAGAAGAAATGGAAAAGGCGGCTTTGGCTTCCGAAAAAGTGCAAAAATATTTAGACGGCTGTGAAATCAAAAAAATCATCGTCGTTCCGGCGCGTATTATCAGCATTATTGCCGCGCCTAAAAAATAGGAGAATCCGATGAAAAAACTCTTTTTATCCGCTCTGTGCGCCTTGTGTATGGCGGCCTGTGCCAGCGAAGGGGCTTTTTACAAACCCCAAGCGCAAATCATGCCCCAACACATTAAAAAAGTAGCCATTCGGCCTATTTTAAACAAAACGGAAATTTTCGCCATGGAAGACAAGCTTTACATTCGCTTGTATGACGAATTTCTTAAAAACGGCAGCTACCAGGTGGTCAATGAAAATAACGGCGCGGAAGGCATTATTGTTACTACCATTACCCGTTATTTAAACGTACCCATTCAGTACGACAGCCAACTCATTCCCACCGTTTATAAAATGGACGTTTGGTTGGACGTAGTACTTATGGACAAAGCCACCAATGCCCCTGTTTGGAGAGAGCCTGCTTTCTTGGGCACGCAGACCTATTCCGCCTCTACCTTACCGGGCGGGCTGACCGAACAACAGGCGCGCGAACGCATTTGGGAAAAACTTTCCAAAGACATCGTAAAACGCACCGTGGACGGCTTTGGCTCGGTGATGAGCGAAAGTAAAAAGAAAGTAATGCAAAATCCGCAATATACCACCATCACGCAATAATGCCCAAATCAACGCCGACCAAATTAAACCAAGCTTTAGCAAAAGGTAATCTATCCCCTGTGTATGTACTCACGGGGGAAGACCTTTTCCGCAAACAGGAAATTATCAAAAAAATTACGGCGCTCGTGCAACCGGACGATTTTAACTTCTATTCCAACAATACCGAAAAAGCCGACATAGGCGAAGCCTTGGTTTTAGCCAATACGGCGCCGGTTTTTGCAGACAGACGCTTAGTAATACTGACCGGTATAGAAAAACTGCGCAAAGACCCCAAAGAAGCCATTATCCGTTATTTGGAAAACCCGTTAGACAGCACCATTTTTATTGTAACGCATAATGACAGCAAAAAATTCAAAACCGAAAAGGCTTTGGCGGCTGCGGCGGCGGAAAACGGGGAATTGGTTAACTTTGACGAACTCAAACGCGATGATTTAGCCATGTGGGTCCGCGAGCGCATGCAGGAAAACGGCTTAAAGGCTGAATATGACGGCGTTGAAACCTTGTGCGAAGCCGTCGGGGCGGATTTAAATGCTTTGGCGCAAGAAATAGAAAAATTATCCCTTTATACCGCTGAACGCGAAAATAAAAACATTTCTAAAGAAGACGTCTTAGCCTGTGTAGGCTTTTCTAAAGAAGAAAACCCCTTTGATTTGTCCAATGCTATTTTATATTTAAACAAGAAAAAAGCCATTACCTTGACAGAAAAACTCTTAGACAGCGCCGAAGAGCCGGTGGCCGTTTTAAGCAAAATTTCTTATCCGATTCTTAAAATGGCGCGCATCAAACGCATGGCCAATGCCGGTATGGCTCCGGCGGAAATTTCACGTGCGGCGGGGCTGATGTTTTGGGAAAATTCTTTGGTCAATAATGCCCGAAATTTCCCTTCGGAAGAGATTTTTTTGAAAACATTAGACCGCATTATAGAGGCCGACAAAGCCTTAAAAACATCTTCCGCTTCTGACCCTAAAACTTTATTCAAAGGGATTCTTTTTACGCTCTTTGCCGGCCGATAGTTTTTTACTATAATAAAACCATGAAAAAAATTGCGCTTTTAGTTCCGCTATACAATGAGCAAGAAGTACTGCCGCTTTTTTGGCAAAAAACCCAACAAGTCATACAATCCGTTGAGGATTTTTGCTTTGAATATATATTTGTTAATGATGGCAGTACCGATGACACCTTGCGTTTATTAAAAGACTTAGCAGACGGAAACACCCCTGTTAAAATCATATCCTTAGCACGCAATTTTGGCAAAGAGGCCGCCCTTACAGCCGGCCTGGCCCAAGCCGCCAAAGCAGATGCCACCATCGTTTTGGATGCTGATTTGCAAGACCCTCCGGAGCTGATTATTGATTTTGTAGAAAAATTTAAACAAGGCTATGACACCATCTACGCTTGCCGAAAAGATCGCCAAAAAGATTCTTTCTTTAAGCGGGTATCCGCCGGAGCCTTTTACCGCGTTTATAATGCTTTGGCTGAACGCCCTATCCCGCCAGATGCCGGAGATTGCCGTCTTATCAGCCGACGGGTAGCCGAAGCCGTACTCTCTTTACCGGAACGCGAAAGATTTATGAAGGGGCTGTTTAGTTGGGTAGGTTTCAAAACAACGTCCGTTGCGTATGTCCGCCCCGAAAGAGCAGCCGGAAAAACCAAATGGAATTATTGGAAATTGTGGAACTTTGCCCTAAGCGGTATTACGGCATCGGGCTCTTTACCGCTTAAATTATGGACTTATTTTGGCCTTGCCTTATCTGTTTTTGCTTTCATATATGCAATGATAGTAGCCGGTAAAAAAATATTTTTAGGAAATCCGGTCAGCGGATATTCTTCTTTGATGGTAACTATCTTATTTTTTAGCGGAGTACAGCTTATTTCTTTAGGTGTCATCGGAGAATATTTAGGCCGTATTTTTGTGGAAGTAAAGGCAAGGCCGCCCTATATTGTTGATGAAAAAATAAATTGTGACGATTAAAAAAGCCGCCCGGAAAGGGCGGCTTTTTCGTGAAACCTTTTATTTCTTTTTCGTTTCTTTCTTTTCCAAAATACCACGCAAATACTCTTCCACCAAAGGACGCGCTCCCAGCCCCACCGCAATAGCAAAAGCCAAGCCGAAAGAAGCCAAAATAATAGCAGCTACATTGTTTACGATTTGGCTGGCAATGCCCAAATTTTCTACGGCAACTAATGTGCAGAAAAACACCACAAAGCCATACACCGCGCGGGATAAAATACTCCCCCCCTTCAGGCCGTTGGCATTGGCGGAATTTTCCAAAATATTGGCAAGCAGTTTGCCCAACAAAAGGCCTGCAAACAATATAAACACCGACACAAACAAAGTAGGAATAAACTCCAAAAAGCGGGTAAACAAATCCCGAATGATGGCCAAATGTAATACGTCCGCCGCCAGCACTACCGCATAAAAAATAACGGCCCAAGCCAATACAAAAGAAATAATGTAGGTGGGAGATTTGCCCAAACCGAAACGGATACATAACTCATTGATACCTAACTTGTCTGTTTTTTCATCAAAAGAAATTTTGTGCAAAACTTTTTTGATATAAGAGCCTGCAAAGCGAGACAAATAAAGCCCCACCACCAAAATCAACAAGGCCCCCGCCAAAGCACCCAATATCCGTCCGGTTTGCTCGGCCAGGCCCATCAGGTGATTACTGATATTTATTGAAATGGATTCCAAATTCATATTGCCTCCTTTTTTTCTGTATTGTATCAAATATTTGTAAAATAAACGTATGGGAAGCATTCAATTTTTAAAAGGGATCGGTCCGGCAAAGGCCAAACTTTTTGAACGCTTGGAAATTTCTTCCATAGCGGACTTATTGCATTATTATCCGCGCACATATCAGGACCGCCGCGAAGATGCCCCCAATGCGGGTTTAAATCCCCCGTCTTTGGTGGTGTTTAAAGGCAGAGTTTTACGCGTGCAAAGCATACCGGCCCGCTCCGTTTTGATTTTTAAAACCTTTTTAGCGGATGAAAAAAACAACCAAATAGAGTGTACGTGGTTTAAAAAACGTTCTTTCCATAGTTTGCGCTTTGACCCTTTTGCCGCGCTTAAAAAGGATTTCAAAATGAATGCCGAAATATGGGTCATCGGCAGACGGGAAAAAAGAAATGATTTCTTTGACAATAAAATCAGCGTGGAAGAATATTACCCGGCCCAGGCAACTGACACCGCTTGGCATGCGGGGCGCATTACCCCCATTTACGGGCTGACCGAAGGGCTGAGCAACAAGCAATTCCGCCAATTTATGCAAGAAGCCCTGCGGGAAGCGGACGCCAAAAACCAACCGGATATTTTACCGCCGTTTTTAACGGAGAAACACCGCTTTTTAGCCAGCTCCCAAGCTTTACGCGCTATTCACTTTCCCAATAGTTTGGCAGAATTGGAAAATGCCCGCGCCAGGCTGGCTTATGAAGAGTTTTTGCTTTTGGCAACGGCCTGGGGTGTCAAGCGCACCCAAACCAAAGTGGCGCAAAAAGATTATTCTTATGAAATCAAAAAACATCTCTTAACGCCTTTTCGCCAAAATCTGGGCTTTGAGTTTACCAACAGCCAAAAAAAAGTAATCAATGAAATCTTTGCCGATTTACAATCCCCTTTACCCATGAACCGCCTGCTGCAAGGCGATGTCGGCTCGGGCAAAACCATTGTAGCCTTATCGGCCATGCTCTTAGCCGCCGAAAACGGATACCAAAGTGCCATTATGGCCCCGACGGAAATTTTGGCAGAACAACACTTTTTGACTTTTCAAAAAACACTCAAAAAACTTAACGTGCCGGTGGCTCTTTTAACGTCCAGCACCAAAACCGCCGAACGGAAAAAAATATTAGCCGGATTGAAAGACGGCTCTATTAGCATCGTAGTAGGCACACATGCACTGATTCAAAATGATGTGCAGTTTCATGCGCTAAAATTGGCCGTTATTGATGAGCAACACCGCTTTGGGGTAAAGCAACGCGGAAAATTAAAAGAAAAAACCGCCAAATTGGATTTATTAACCATGACCGCCACCCCCATTCCGCGCACCCTGGCCTTGGCCTTTTATGGCGATTTGGAAGTATCCACCCTGACCGAACTTCCCCCCGGGCGCCAACCCATTCAAACGCGCCAAGCCGATGAATACCAAGCGCATCATTTAGTGGCCCAAGAAATTGAAAAAGGCCGCCAAGCCTACATTGTTTACCCGCTGATTGAAGAAAGCGAAAACATTTCGGCAAAAGCCGTCAGCGAAGAATTTGAAAAGTTAAAAAAAGTTTTTCCACAATTTAGATTAGCCATGCTTCATGGGCAAATGAGCCGTAGTGAAAAAGAAAGCATCATGAAAGATTTTGCCGCGCATAAGACGGATATTTTGGTGGCTACCCCGGTGATTGAAGTAGGCATAGACGTACCCAACGCAACCATTATGGTCATAGAAAATGCCGAACGTTTCGGTCTGGCCAGCCTGCACCAATTAAGGGGACGGGTCGGGCGCGGAAAGCACGAAAGTTATTGCGTTTTGGTGGCACAAAACAAAAGCAGCCTTGCACGCGAAAGGCTCAGCATCATCTGTCAAAGCTGTGACGGATTCAAAATCGGCGAGCGGGATATGCAACTGCGCGGCCCCGGGGAAATTTTGGGCACGCGCCAAAGCGGAGAATCAGAGTTTAAAACGGCCGACTTACTTAAAGATAAAAATATCTTACAATGGGCCTTGCAAGACCGCGATGAATTGTTAACCAAAGATCCCTTACTCCAACGCCCCGAGCATGCCCCTTTTAGAAAGAGATTACAAGAGCTTTACCAAAAAAATTGGCACCTGATAGATTTAAGTTGATTTCTGGCGGGTAATTTTATAGAAAATAGGTATGTATAAACATTTCTTCTTATTGATTTTTTGTTTAACGAGCTTACCGCTGGCAGCTCAAGAAGCCAAAGAAGCCCAAGCAGTGCTTTGTGCGCGCACGGGCAACGTGGAGTGTTTGCAAAAAGAGTTAAAAGCAAACCGCTCCGCCATTTTTAAAAAAGACAAACATGGCAATACCTTGCTCGCCGTAGCGGCTATACACGGCCAAAACCGCGTCGTAAATTTACTAGCCGATCAATGGGCCAAATGGACGGAATTAAACAAGGTCGGACATACTGCTTTGCACGAGGCTATTCTTCACAAAAAATTTAGCACGGCCCAATTAATTTTGGACTTAGCCGAAGATGATTGGGAATTGGACTTTGACCGCTTTATCAATACCCCCACCATGGACCGAAACCGCGCCACCCCATTACACTTGGCTGCCGGACATTGCGAACATGAATTATACGAATCTTTATTGCGCATGGGAGCCGATGAAACAAGGCAGGACGCCCGCGGTAAAACACCAAAAGCGGTATTGAGCAGATGCCCGCCCAAAAGCAAGCAAAAACAAGTAAAAGGCGGGTTGGATAAACACTCCAGACCCAACACGCAACAACATTTAAATACCCAAACAACCGGCCGCTAAAAGCCGGTTGTTTTTTCTATCTTTTCATAGCATAAAAAAACCCGCCTTTTCAGGCGGGTTAAATTTGTCCGTTCAGACTTATTTGGCTTTAGCGGCGGCTTTTTTGGCCGGGGCTTCGGCGCCTTTGTTTACAGCTTTGGCCAAGCGGGATTTTTTGCGGGCCGCAGTTTTCCAATGAATGGTTTTCTTTTTAGCGGCTTTATCAATGCTGGACGCAGCCAATTTCAAGTCTTCCGCTACGGTGGCGGATTCGGCCTTTACAGCAGCGAGCACTTTTTTGGTGGTTACGCGCACTTTTTTCATCAGGCCTTTATTCTGAGAATTTCTTTTCTCAGCTTGTCTTTGCGCTTTTAAAGCGCCGGTATGTCTACCAGTTTTCAATTTTGCCATTTAATTAATTCCTCGCGAGAAATCTCTCTTGTTATATATTGTACCCTTTTTTATAGACGGGGGTCAACCAAAAATCAAACTCCGGGCCGCTTCACACACCAGAAGCCCCGTCAGTTCTTGTATATATTAAACCATTTTTTCCCCCTGTTTGGCAAATGCTATAAATGCTAAAATAAGCCATGGACCCGCGAATAGAACTATTACCCAAAAAGCCAGGTGTATATATCATGCGCTCCAAAGAGGGCGCGGTGATTTATGTAGGCAAAGCCAAAAACCTGGCAGACCGCGTAAAACAATACTTTCAAGACAGCAACCTATACTCACGCGGGTGGAAACTGCCCAGCTTGCTGCCGATGATTTGGAAGATAGATTATGTTACCACCGCATCGGAGCGCGACGCATTGGTATTGGAAGAAAAGCTGATTAAAAAGTATCAACCTTTTTTTAATTCTTTGGGAAAAGACGGCAAACAATACCCCTATCTTAAGCTGTCTATGAGTGAAGATTTCCCCCGCTTAAGCATTGTACGCAAAAAAACACCCGGTAAAGATTTATTTTTCGGGCCTTATCCCAAATCCAGCATTGTGCGCGCTTTGATGCGTTTTTTATGGAAAAGCAAGTATGCGCCCTTGCGCCCCTGTAAGTGGAGTTTTTCGCACGATAAAGAATTAGATGCGCGCAAAATCAATACTTGTTTGTATTTTCACACCGGTCAATGCCCGGCGCCTTGTACGGGTAAAATTTCTTATGAAGACTACCGCCAAATAGCCAAACGCATGGCCTTGTTTTTAGAAGGAGATTTTACAGATATTACCCAACAAATCACCGCGTTAATGCAGGCGTCTTCACAAGAAATGAAATACGAACAAGCCGCCGTATACCGCAATTTTTTGCAGGCATTGGGCGACATGCGCGAGCGTGTGATAGTAGGGGAGTATAAAGACGAAAAAATCACCCAAACCATTGCCAATTCAGACAAATTAAAACGCCTGGCCCACATCGTGGGGCTTACACGTTTGCCCGCTCATATAGAAGCGTTTGACAACTCCCACCTATTCGGCCGCGAAGCCGTAGGGTGTATGGTGTGCTATATCAACGGAGAAAAAAACCACGAGCATTACCGCCGTTTTAAAATCCGCTCCAAACTGCCCGAAAAAGGCGGCAGTGATTTTACCATGATGCAAGAAAGCGTATTCCGCCGGTTGCGCCAAATCAAAAAAGACCCCGCCCAAAAGCCGGATTTAATTTTATTAGACGGCGGCAAAAGTCAAATTACCGCCGCGCTCAATGCGTGTGAAAAAGCGGGGCTGTATATCCCGATGATTTCTTTGGCAGAAACGCATGAAGGGATTTATGTGCCCGGGCAAGAAGAAAGTATCAAACTGCCCGTAGGAGACCCGGCCTTAAATATGCTGATGGAAATACGCGACGAAGTACACCGCTTTGCCGTTACCTATCACCGCAAACTGCGCGACAAAGCCACGCTTTCCGATCAAGGACATATTTAGTCCTGGTAGTACCACTCGTAGTAAGTGCCCTGATTTATTGGATTGGGGTCTTGTGTTTCTTGTTTACAAACTTGATTTTGCGGAGAATTTAAATCTGTATTATAAGCCACACATTCCCGCTTACCCGGCCTATCCAACGAGTACTTATACACCACCATATAACCCATATTTATTTGGCCGTTCCTGCATATAGCACGAGAGCCATATTCGGGACCTTCCAAGTTGCATCTTCCCCAATCAAAAGTCCTTTCAGTTGCAGAAGCCGAAGTTCCACCGGGGTCTATATCTAAATTAGCAAAATCGGTTGAGTATTCCCCATTAGCCATATAATACACTTCTTGAGCTTGCGCTATACTATGCACCAATACCTTTAAAGTAGAATAACGCGTCTTTATCACCGCCTTGCGGTATTGCGGCAACGCCACTGCCGACAAAATACCGATAATTAAGACCACCACTAAAAGTTCTATCAACGTAAAACCTTTTTTCATTTTTCTTCTCCTTGCGGGCCGATATGGTACGGCAAACGGCATTTTATTTCGCCCGCGCTGCCATTTCACACAAAGTGTAGCAAAAAAAAAAAATGAGTCAAGTATTTTCTTTTTTCCCGACGGGAGAATGTTACTTTTTTTCATCGCCAAAAAAGTAACCAAAAAGGCTAGCCGATACAC
>JAFVWP010000090.1 GCA_017501565.1 Elusimicrobiaceae bacterium
ATATCCTATGTCCCCGCTGATAGATCTGGTAATGAGCGGCAAATATGATTTTGCCGGCGCCTGCGACCCTGACGCCGATCGCTTCGGCGCGGCTACGGCAAAGGGCGGGCTCCTTCCGCCCAATCACGCGCTTTGCGTTATGTTGGATTATTTGGCGGCCAAGAACAAATCTTCAAGCGCGCGCTGCGCCGGGCGCACGATAGGCACCACGCACTTAATTGACAGAATCGCCGCGGCTCGCGGTTTAAGAGTGGAGGAAGTCAACGTCGGTTTTAAATATTTTGTCGACGGTTTGCTTTCCGGGCGGCTTTTAATGGCCGGGGAAGAAAGCGCGGGAATGTCCGTAACGAATTGGGTTACGGAAAAGGACGGCCTGCTTGCGGTATTTTTACTGCTTGAAATTATGAGCGCCACCGGCCAGGATATCGCCGGGCTTTACAAACAGCTTACCGAGCTTTACGGCAATCCCGTATATACTCGCGTTGATATGCCCGTAACGGATGAGGTTAAAGCCAAACTTAAGGGTTTTACGGAAGAAAGCCTTTCCTATCTTAAAGAAGTCGCGGGGGAGAAGGTTCTTAAAATCCGCACCGGCGACGGCGTAAAGGTTTCTCTGGAAGAGGGCTGGTTTCTTGTAAGGCCTTCGGGTACGGAAGCGATAGTAAAATTTTATGCCGAAACTTTTAAAGGAGAGGAGCATTTATCCAAAATCTTGGAAGAAGGCAAAAAGGTTTTCGGTATTTAAAGTTTTAATAAATCGGCAGAATAAAAGGCCCGGTTTTAAGCCGGGCCTTTTGTATAATATGCAATATTCGTTTTAGACGATCATTAGGCCTACAGTCTTTCCTTCGCAGGAATGTTCTCTGGTGTTGATATCTTCAAAAACATATGTTGTCGGTTTGCCTCTGTATCCCATATCGTAAACGTTTGTTACGGGTTCGATCCTCATGTAATAGTCGCCGTCTAAAAGAAATTCCATATTATTACCGCGGGTTTCATTGGTGAATCTGTTTGTTTTAAGATTGCCGGTATCAAAGTTGCAGTCCATTAAAACCCTGTCTTTCGTGCGTATTATGCCGCTTGGGTTTACCGGTATCATAATAGGCGCATTTCTGTCTCCTATGTTTTTGTAATAAGTCTTTTTATAGTAGAGGGAAGCCGGCAGTTTGCTTAAGTTTTGTATCAAAAGGGAAGGCTCCCCTTTCTTTCCCCTGTCCACTAAAGAAGAAGACGCATTTATCTTAAGGGAATTGCTTTTGCCGGGCACTTGCACCCATTCGCCGTCCTGCGCTTTGTATTGGTCAAATACATTAACGTCAAATATGACGTTTTGCTGATCCGAGAACAAGTTAAATACGTCAAGCATAGCCAAATCAAATTTATAATGCACGGTGGAATACTGTAAGTAAGTGTCTACGACGCGCTGGCCGTAAAGCCTTCTTAAAGCGGTTTGGTGGCCGGTGTCATAGGGATCTTTACTCCAAGCTGAGGGAATGGGATCTTCAATCTTGCCGAAGACGTTTGTTTCTCCGTCTTTTATAAGCTTTTGCAGAAAGGCCATATTGTCTTCCAAGACGGTAAATCTGGTCAGCATTTCTTCAAAGGAAGTATTTATTGCGTTTAAATTGGCGCTGTCAATGGCGGAGTATATAGCCACAACGCCTATGAAGTTTAATATTTTTTTGCCGTAATAGGCGAATCTCGGCAGCGACCAAAAAGCCAAAGCCGAAGAAGGCGCGGCGATTGAAGCGCCGTTAAATTTCCTCAAAGCTACCAAGGTGAATATGGTCATTAAAATGGCGTCGTCGCGTTTATTTTTATTGATACGGTTAATCTCTTTTTGAAGCGACACAAAACTGTTGTAAGCCGGGCCGTTTTTTAATCTTGAGTTTATAGATTTTAACTCTGTGGCTATTAAAGCCTGAACTTGTTTGGGAGATTTTTTAAAATCGGGGAGCTGCTCGTATGCAAGCATATCGGTGGATTGTTTGTAAAGAGCAAAAGCCTCGTTTATTTTTGCCTGTGCGCTTAATTTGCTGAAGTTTTTA
>JAFVWP010000091.1 GCA_017501565.1 Elusimicrobiaceae bacterium
AAGCTTTTTCCCAAAACCGATAGAAAACTCCAACACCCGGACTCCGCACATTCTGGCAACCAAGAAATGCCCAATTTCATGGACAAAAACCACAATGGATAAAACTACGATAAAAGCCGCCGTATACTCGATAAAACTTAATATTTCCTGCATTATTTTGGTTCCAAACTTTGTACAACAATCTCTGCTTCGGCACGGGCTTTTTTATCCAAAGCCACCGCATCGTCAACAGAGTTTAATTTAAACGTCTTTATGTTTTCTAGTACTTTTTCCCCGACTTTGGCAATATCCAAAAAACGGATTTTTCTGTCCAAGAAAGCCGCAACGGCGATTTCATTTGCCGCATTTAAAACATTGGTAGCCTCACTTCCGGCTTTCAGAGCCTGTTTTGCCAGTTTCAAAGCCGGAAACTTTTCCTCATCGGGAGTAAAGAAGCTCAAAGAAGCAATCTTTGGTAAATCCAGTTTTTCCACCGGCGAACTAATTCTCTGCGGCCAGCCGAAAGCATAAGTAATAGGGACTCTCATATCCGGATTCCCAAGCTGGGCAATAACCGAACCGTCAATATAAGCAACTGCGGAATGAATAATTGATTGCGGGTGAATTACCACGTTAATTTTTTCTGCGGGCATCGCAAACAGATGATGAGCTTCAATAATTTCCAAGCCTTTATTCATCATTGTTGCAGAATCTACGGATATTTTTGCCCCCATATTCCACTTTGGGTGAGCAACAGCCTGCTGGGGCGTAACCGTTTCCATATACTCCCTGTCTTTTAAGAAGAAAGGACCTCCGGAAGCCGTCAACAGCAACGAATCAACCGCATTTTTCTGATTATTTTCTAAGCATTGGAATATAGCGCTATGCTCGGAATCCACCGGCACCAAAGTGGTATTATACTTTTGCACCATATCCATAACGATATCTCCGGCGCATACCAGAGTTTCTTTATTTGCCAGAGCCAAGGTCTTACCACGCTTAATTACTTCCGCCGAAGGCTCAAGCCCTGCCGCTCCGACAATAGCCGACATAGTCCAGTCTGCGTCCATTGTCACCGCCTCTAAAACCGCAGCTTTTCCGGCTCCGACCTTCACCGAAGTTCCGGCAAGCAATTCTTTTAACTCGGCATATTTAGTTTCATCAGCGGTAACCGCCATTTCCGCCCGCAAAGTTTTTGCCTGCTCTGCCAAAAGAGAAATATTGCGATTTCCGACCAAAGCTTTTACCGAAAAAGGTATATCGGTATGCCGCAAAACGTCCACGGTGCTTTTGCCGATAGAACCGGTAGCCCCCAAAATTGAAACTGTTTTTTCCGTCATCAGAATGTAGCTCCTCCGGAAATAATGATAGCGAAAGCAGCGGCAATCATTACCAACATCAAACTATCCAAGCGGTCAAACAATCCGCCGTGTCCAGGAATTAAAGCACTGGAATCTTTTACCCCGACCACTCTTTTGATTTTAGACTCGAGCAAGTCTCCGAGCTGAGCCACAATTGAAACCACCGTTGTCATGATTAACAAGTCATACAATGGTAAATCAAAGAACATGGCCACGGCATAAGAAACGATTAAAGAACATATAATGCCGCCAAAGAAAAAGGTCT
>JAFVWP010000092.1 GCA_017501565.1 Elusimicrobiaceae bacterium
CCACTAAAAGTTCTATCAACGTAAAACCTTTTTTCATTTTTCTTCTCCTTGCGGGCCGATACGGCACGGCAAACGGCATTTTATTTTGCCCGCGCTGCCATTTCACACAAAGTTTAGCAAAAAAAAAAAAATGAGTCAAGCTTTTTCTTTTTCCCGACGATAAATTTATTTTTTAAAACATCATTTTCCGACAAAAAATACCACGCAAGGCATAAACTCCTGCGCGGTATTTTAATTTGGTAACAGCTGTAAAACAGGCTTAATTGGGGCTTGTGGTTACATAAATGCCCATCGCTTTACACATTTCTATCCCTGTGGAGGTGGAAGCCGTACAAGCCAAGGTGCGTCTTTGATTACCGGTTGTATCGGCATATGGGTTCCATATTTTATACGTCCCGCCGATTCTTTCCGCCAACAGGCCGCCGCAACTCGTGCCCGGAATAGGGGCATTGGTAGCCGCATTTAAATGATAGACAAAATATTTGCCTGTAATTTTCAAATCATTATTTCTTACGCCCGGCACTTTAACCAAAATTTTGTTGAAACTTTCGGGGCATTTATTGCGTTCGGCCGCGTAAGCATAGACCGCATCGTTGACGGCTTTCACCATATTCATTGCTTCGGTGCCGCGGGCTTTTTCCATACTTTTGCGGTAGGTGGGCAAAGCTAAAGATGCCAAAACACCCACAATCACTACCACCACCAATACTTCAATTAGGGTAAAACCTTTTTTCATATTTGTCTCCTTTTTTATTTTAATTTCAAAATGCGCTGGGCCGCCTGTTCGGTCAATTCCGGCGTATTAAACGCTGTCAAGCGGAAATATCCTTCGCCGCTATGGCCGAAACCGCTGCCCGGTGTGCCGACAATTTGCAGTTCCTGCAACATAAAATCAAAAAACTGCCAAGAGCTGACCCCTTGCGGAGTTTTCAGCCAAATATAAGGGGCATTTTCCCCGCCGTAAGCGGTAAACCCGGCTTTCTTCAAAGCCCCCGCTATCACGCGTGCATTGGCTAAGTAGCCGTCAATAATTTCCCGCGTTTGTTGCAAGCCTTCGGGCGAATATACCGCTTCGGCGCCGCGTTGGATAATGTACGGCACGCCGTTAAATTTGGTGCTTTGGCGGCGCATCCACAAAGCGTTTGCGCTGTGAGCGGTGCCGTTTTCGTCATAAATCTGCAAAGCTTTAGGCACTACGCAGTAAGCACAGCGCGTACCGGTAAAGCCCGCCGTTTTAGAAAAAGAACGAAATTCCACCGCGCATTTTTCCGCACCCGGGATTTCAAAAATACTATGCGGCACTCCGTCTTGGCGGATAAAGGCTTCATACGCACTATCGTACAAAATAACCGCCTGGTGCTCCAAGGCCCATTCTACCCATTTTTTTAATTGTTCGGCACTAAGCACCGACCCGGTGGGGTTATTGGGCGAACACAAATAAACCAAATCGGCATGCGCTTGGGGCAATTCAGGCGCAAAATTATTTTCCGCCACGCACGGCAGATAAATAATGTTTTTAAATTGGCCTTCTTCAAAAATGCCACTGCGCCCCGCCATAACATTGGTATCCAAATACACCGGATATACCGGGTCTTGCAAAGCTACGCGGCTGTCTGCGGAAAAAAGCTCTTGAAAGTTGGCTACATCGCTTTTGGCGCCGTCGCTGACGAAAATTTCATCGGCAGAAATATTTATTCCGCGCGCCTGATAATCGTGCCGGGCAATGGCATTGCGCAAAAAGTCATACCCTTCATACGGGCCATACCCGCGAAAGGTACCCGCTTGGCCCATTTCATCACAGGCTTTTTTCATCGCGTCCACTACGGCCGGCACCAACGGACGGCTCACATCGCCGATGCCCAAACTGATGACTTGCTCTTGCGGGTGGGCCGCTTTATAAGCCGCCGTACGTTTGGCTACTTCGGCAAATAAATAACTGCCTTGTAAATTTAAATAATTTTCATTGATTTTACTCATAAATCGTGTACGTATTCTCCTTCAAAAACTTTTCTGGC
>JAFVWP010000093.1 GCA_017501565.1 Elusimicrobiaceae bacterium
AGCTTTTTTGGTTCTTTTTTAGCAATGTAAAAAAGAACATTATCTCCGTCGGTGGAAAAGAAAATACTTGACTCATTTTTTTTTTTGCTACACTTTGTGTGAAATGGCAGTGCGGGCAAAATAAAATGCCGTTTGTTGCGCCGTATCGGCCCGCAAGGAGAAGAAAAATGAAAAAAGGCTTCACATTAATAGAATTATTGGTCGTTGTGTTAATCATCGGTATTTTGTCGGCGGTGGCTTTGCCGCAATATAGAAAAGCGGTAATAAAAGCCCGGTTAGTTCAAATGGATATAGTATTAAATACATTTCAAAAAGGAATAGCCCTTTGGGGGTTGGCTAGTCCGACTTCATACCTGACAGAATTTACAGGTTCAAACCCTGGCGGAGTTTTGGATATTGATTTTAAAGCAGATACTCTCAGTGAAGACGGAAGTTCTTGCAAGAATGATTTTCTTTGGGCGGCTCATTGTAGTACAGACGTTGGCGGTTTTGGTTGTGGCATAAGCGTAGTATCCGGTAAAGGGTTATGTACAGACCCAAGTGGTGACTTTGTGTGGGGTTGCGCGTTTCAATCAAACGATGTAGGAAAGACTTGGAATGTCGAAAGCTGTGCATTTGGAGGTTTGGCAAGAAATGCTGATAAACAGGTTGTTTGTCAATGGCTAAAAGAAAGATATAACTATACTTGCTCTGTTTGATAATAAAGTAAATAAAAAAGCCCCGCTTTGTGCGGGGCTTTTTGTAGATTAAATTTTTATTTTCCCGGAGTGGCGGGAGCCGTCGGAGCGGCGGGCAAATTTACTTTATCCAACACAGAGCCGGAAGATTTGCGGTTGGAAGCAATCGTCAGCAAAATAGACGTGCAGAACAAGGTAATCGCTAAAGCGGCGGTTAATTTGTTGATAGCGTTAAAAGCTGTCGGGCTGGCAAAGATATTGTCCGCACCGGAAGCACCGAAGATACCGGCGGCAGAACCTTTTCCGCTTTGTAATAAAACGAGTAAAATCAACATGATACACGCAACAAAATGAACAACAAGAAGCAACGTTTGCATAATTTATAATCTCCTGTAAAAATCTTATCCTTATTATAGCAATTTTTGATATACTTCGGAATTTTTCTCCGTTTTTGTTAATAAAAAAGTTCCCCAAAAAAAGCTTGACTCATTTTTTTTTTTGCTACACTTTGTATGAAATGGTAGCGCGGGCAAAATAAAATGCCGTTTGCTGTGTCGTATCAGCCCGCAAGGAGAATAATAATGAAAAAAGGTTTTACTTTGATAGAATTGTTGGTTGTTGTTTTAATCATTGGTATTTTGTCAGCAATTGCTTTACCGCAGTATCAAAAAGCTGTGGATAAAACGCGCTATATACAAATATTATCTTTGAATAAAAAGATTTGGGAGTCTCAGAAAATGTATCATTTGGCAAATGGGGTTTATGCCGGACGTTTTACAGATTTGGACATACAAGTTCCTGAACCGAAATCTACGCAACAACCAAGCGAAGATATTGAGTATTACTATTATAAATGGGGATTCTGTTGGATAACGAGTGTATATACAGCTTGCCAGATGAATGTTGGGGACGGATATGTTCGGGATTTTATTCATCATAACCCTAACCTTAAACAACATCAGTGTTGGGCCGCTCCTAAAGAGAGTAAAAGAGCAAATGCGCTCTGCAAAGCCTTAACGGGACAATCAAGCAGTGAGGAAAACGGAAATACTATGATATATTACTTTTAGTTTAAAAATTTTTTTGATTGGCATAGTTTTTGTATCAAAAAGAGTTTTTATTATTTTATTCATCATTTGATTGGACTTTTTTATGAAAAAATAAACAGCCCCCCGCTTACGCAGGGGGCTGTTTGTGTAACTAGATTTTCAGTTGTTTTGGAAATTCTTTCCGTGTTTATTTGGCTAAAGCCACTAAACCCGGTAATTCTTTCCCTTCCACAAATTCCATACTAGCACCGCCGCCGGTGGAAACGTGGGAGAATTCAGCTTGGTTGAATTTGCCTTTCTTGATGACGTTTACGCTGTCACCACCGCCGATGATAGATACGGCACCGGCTTTGGTGGCATCAATCATCGCTTGGGCAATAGCAAAGCTGCCTTTGGCAAAGTTCGGGAATTCAAACACGCCCATGGGGCCGTTCCAGAAAATGGTTTTGCATTTCAAAAGTTCGTCAGCAAACAATTTTTCGGTTTTCGGCCCAATATCCATACCTTCCATATCGGCGGGAATCGTGTCGGAAATGACGGCTTCGGCCGTTTCGGAAAATTCTTTGGAAATGCGGTAATCTACCGGCATTAATATCTTAACGCCCTTGGCTTCGGCTTTGGCCATTACTTGTTTGGCTTCTTCAATTTTGGTTTCGTCCAAGAGAGATTTGCCTACTTCAATGCCTTTGGCTTTTAAGAAAGTGTAAGCCATACCGCCGCCAATGATTAACACGTTTACTTTATCCAACAAATTGTTTAAAAGCATGATTTTGTCGGATACTTTCGCACCGCCGATAACAGCGGCAAACGGGCGGCCGGGGTTGGCCAAGGTTTTGCCCAAGAATTCCACTTCTTTTTGTACTAAGAAACCCATAGAACCGGGCAAATAGTCGGCAATGGCGCTGGTGGAAGCGTGGGCGCGGTGAACGGTGCCGAAAGCTTCTTGCACAAAAATTTCGCCGTGTTTAGCCAATTGTTTGGCAAATTCGGGATCGTTCTTTTCTTCTTCGGGGTGATAGCGCAAGTTTTCTAAGAGTACGATTTCTCCGTTTTTAGCGCTTTCTACCACTTTATCGGCTTCCGGGCCGACACAATCTTTGGCAAAGTGCACAGGCACGCCGAAAACTCTTTGTACTTCTTCAGCCACGGGGGCCAAGCTAAATTCGGGTACGGCTTTGCCTTTCGGGCGGCCCAAGTGGGCCATCAATACGATGCGGCAGTTATTTTCTAACAAAAATTTAATGGTTTTTTCGGTAGCTACAATGCGTTTGTTGTTATCTACTTTGCCGTCTTTTAAGGGTACGTTGTAATCTACGCGTACCAAAACTTTTTTACCTTTCAAATCTACGTCTTGCACTTTTTTAATGCTGTCAAAATTCATTTTTTTACCCCTAACAATCTTTAGATAAAACAAAGGCGGCTCTTGCAAGCCGCCTTTGCTTGTAAATACACTTATTTGTTGACGGAAGCCATGTGTTTGATCAAGTCTAACACTTTGTTGGAATAACCGATTTCGTTGTCGTACCAAGAAACGACTTTTACGAAGGTGTCGGTCAATTGGATACCGGCTTTGGCGTCAAAGATAGAGGTCAAGGGGCAACC
>JAFVWP010000094.1 GCA_017501565.1 Elusimicrobiaceae bacterium
GAAATCAACCGCATCATGGAACGCTTGGACATCAAGCCCCCCTTATCCATCAATAAAACCTCTGTTTGGCGCATTGACTCCACAGACGGGTTTAAGTTTATTTTGAAGGGTGGTAGCTGGTTGGCTATTCGTCCGTCCAGCACCGAACGGCGCATCCGTTTATATGCAGAAGCGCCCGATGAAAAATTGCCTGCAACACTCATTAAAGAAGGCAAAAAAATCATAGACAGCATTATCTAGCCATTTGGCAAAACAGGGGGAGAGTATGGCTAAAATCAAACAGGTAACCGGGTGGGAAGTGTTAGATTCCCGCGGGTTTCCCACAATAGCAGCAGATGTTTTATTGGAAGACGGCTCCATCGGTACTGCGATGGTGCCCAGCGGGGCGAGCACCGGCTCGCACGAAGCATTGGAATTGCGCGACGGCGGCAAACGTTACGGCGGTAAAGGGGTATTAAAAGCCGTAGCCAATATCCAAAAAATTTCTAAAAAAATCACCGGTTTGCAAGCCGATGACATTCGTCTGATAGACCAAAGCATGTTGGCTTTAGACGGCACCGAAAACAAAAGCAAATTGGGCGCCAATGCTATTTTAGCTGTTTCCATGGCTGTATTACGTGCCGGAGCCGCCAGCGCTAAGTTGCCACTTTACGAACATATCCGACGTGTATATCATTTGCAATCCAAAACTTATCTGTTGCCTACGCCGATGTTAAACATCATCAACGGGGGCAAACACGCAGACTCGGGGTTGGACATTCAAGAATTTATGATTGTCCCTACAAAAGCGAAAACTTTTTCGCAGGCGATGCAATGGGCTACCGAAACGTATCACACCTTAAAAGACATTTTGAAAAAACAAGGCCAAGTAATTGCCGTAGGAGATGAAGGCGGTTTTGCACCTAAAATTGCCAAACACGAAGACGTATTAAAAGTATTGGTTACCGCTTGCAAGAAAGCCCAACACAGCCAAATGAGCCTGGCGATGGATTGTGCCGCCAGCGAATTTTATAAAAAGGGAAATTATTGTTTTGAAAAAAAGCAATACAGCGCGCAACAGCTGGGCAAAATCTATGAAAAATGGTGTCAAAAATATCCCATTGTTTCCATAGAAGACCCCTTGCAAGAAGACGATTGGGCGGGTTGGCAATATCTCACCCAAAAATTGGGCAAAAAAACGCGCTTGGTAGGTGATGATTTGTTTGTTACCAATCCGCAACGTTTACAAATGGGGATTGAACAAAAAGCGGCAAACGCCATTTTGATTAAGCTCAACCAAATCGGCTCGGTCAGCGAAACAATAGACGTCATTTTGCAAGCGCAAAAAGCGAATTATGCCTGTATTATTTCGCACCGCTCCGGAGAAACGGAAGACGCTTTTATTGCAGATTTAGCGGTTGCCACCAATGCCGGGGCCATCAAAACCGGGGCTCCCGCGCGGGCCGAACGCACCGCCAAGTACAACCGCCTATTGCAAATAGAGCACGAACTTGGCAAAAAAGCGTCCTACGCCAAGGATAAAGTATTTAAGAAATGAATCAACTGATCATGAGAAACAAAAAGCTATTACTTCTCTGCCTGGCAGGGGTGATAGCTTTTGTTTGGTTTTTAGGAAGCAGCTTTCGCAATTTAATCCATAATAAAATGGAGTATAAGCGCTTGACTAAATTAAGCCAACAATTAGACCACGAATATCAAATTTTAGAAGACAGAAAAGCCCGTTTGGAAAAGCAAGACCCGGCCACCATGGAACGCTTGGCCCGCGTGAAATATCACATGTCCGGCAATTCCGAAACGGAATTTCGCTTTAAACACAAATAAACGTATGAATATTGATGTCTTAGAATTAGGCCCGATGGCCAACTGCACCTATTTGGTAACGCAAGGCAAAGACGCTTTGCTGATTGATCCCGCCTGGGATATGAATTTTTTGGAGCATACCTTAAAAACCAAAGAATTAAATCTGTTGGCGGTATTGTTTACGCATGGTCATTTTGACCACGTACGCGACAGCGAAACGCTGCTGCGCGCCCATCATTTAAAAGCTTATTTGGAAGAAAACGATATTGCTTTAAGCGCGCTTCCGCCGGAAGTGTTGCATACATACAGCGGTGAGCAAAATCTTAAAATAGGCCCTTTTGATATTCACATTATCCCCACTCCCGGCCATACGGCGGGCTGTGTTTGCCTGCAAATCGGCCAGGCGCTTTTTACGGGGGATACACTTTTCCCGGGCGCGTGCGGACGCGTAGATTTGCCGTCTTCGGACCCGCGTGAAATGCGCAAAAGCCTGCTCAAACTATCCCAACTGCCGGAAGATACGCAAGTTTTTGCCGGGCACAGCTACGGCGGAAAATGCTCCAGCTTTATCGGCTTTGAGCGCATTAATAATCCGTTTATGCGCAATGCCATTAAAGATGAAAAGGTAATTTCATAATGCACCCTATTCTTTTTAAAATCGGTTCGCTTGAAATGGCCAGCTACGGGCTGATGACGGCCCTGGCCTATATGACGGCATCTTTTTACCTTTTCCGGCGGTTACACTTCATTAAATTAGACAAAGACACTTTTTGGAATATTATCTTTATCGCCTTTGTAGCGGCATTGGCAGGCTCTAAACTTTTGTTTCTGATTGTTTCTTGGCAAGAATTGGGTGCGGATTTTAGCCAACGCATTATTTTTGCACTTAAAAATTTCCGCTATGGCTTTGTCTTTTTAGGTGGCGCGGTGACGGCCGTTATTGCTTTGATTTATTACATCAAAAAGAAAAAGTTGCCCCTTTTACAGACGGCTGATTTTTTTGTGGTGGGGTTACCTTTGGGGCATGCCATCGGCAGAATAGGCTGTTTTTTGGCGGGCTGTTGCTTTGGAAAACCGACCCAAATGCCCTGGGGTGTTTCTTTTACGCACCCGCATTCTTTGGTCCCTGAACATTTGCACCATACCCCCTTGCACCCTACCCAACTTTACGAAGTGGGAGCGAACCTAATTTTATTTTTTATATTGCAATATTATTATAAAAAACCGCACAAAAACGGCGGCGTATTTGCAGCCTATGTGATAGGATATTGCACAATACGTTTTTGCATAGAGTTTTTCCGCGGGGATTTCCGCGGGGATTATGTGTGGGGGCTTTCTCCGTCACAGCTCATCTGTGTCATCGCCGTTGTATGTGTTGCGGCGGTGTGGCGGTTTTTAAAAAAGGAAAAAAAACATGGCTGATAAAAAAATTTTAGAATTTACCGGATATTCCAAACGTTTGGATATTTTTGCTACGGACGAATTGCCCGATTTTTCGCGCGCTTTAGTGCAGAAAATGATTAAAGACGGCAAAATTTTGGTCAATGGAAAGAAAGTAAAACCTTCCTGGCCTTTGCAAGAAGGAGAAAAAGTAGAAATAGAATTACCTAGCGCCCAAGACCACAAAAGTAAACTTTCCGACCTTATTATCGCCGACGGAAAAGACTATTTTGTTATCAACAAACCTGCCGGTATGCTTGTGCATCCGCAAAGCCCCATTTGGGAAGAAAACCCCGAAGCAGTTTTCGCCAGCGAAGAAACGTTGGTTTCCATTATTTTGGCAAATCTCCCCAAAGGCTTTGACGTGTCCGGCGCGCGTGCGGGCCTGGTCCACCGCTTGGACCGCGAAACCAGCGGGGTAATGCTTATTGCCAAAAACCAAGATTTTCAAGAAGCGATGGTGGAACTTTTTGCCACACGCCAAGTCAACAAAACTTATCACTCTATTGCTTGCGGATTAATTCCTGATGATAACGGCACGATTGATGTGCCCATCGGGCGCGTGGCGGGCGGTAAAATAAAAGCATCTGATGTCGGGCGGGAAGCCATTACCGATTATCATGTTTTAGAGCGCAAAAACGGCTTTACTTACGTGGAACTTTTCCCGCGTACGGGCCGCACCAACCAATTGCGCGTGCATTTGAGTTGGCTTGGCTATCCGGTGCTTGGCGATTGGCTGTATAAAGGGGCCACGGCAGACAGACTTATGCTACATGCCCGCCGTTTGGAATTTAAACACCCCTTAAACGGCCGTTCTATGCATTTTGAAGCACCTGTACCCACAGATTTTGAAAACGCGTGGAAAAGGGTTACAGCAGAAAAATAAGGATTTTAAAACCCCGCTTTTGGCGGGGTTTTTTTATAAATCAAAAGAATAATAACGAGCTCCATTTGTGTGAGTTTCTTTATATTCTCCGCCAAAACTTTTACATACTTTATCGCCTAATGCTGTTACTGCTATACAATTATTAGTGGGCACCTGTTTATTCAAAGAATATTCCAAAGAAACTCCCGTTGAAGAAGCTTTTGCATCGCCCCAAATCTGACACCAAACAAAACTTCCTGTCCCTTCGTGCATTTTACAACTCACAAAATCATTCGGAATCTGTATATCTAAATTGCTTAAATCCGTAGTATAAGTACCATTTGCCATATAATAAATCTGTTGGGCTTTCATAACAGAAGAAAAAAGAACCATTTGTTCCGTTACCCTGCTTTTAGCCACCGCAATGCGGTACTGCGGCAAGGCCACCGCCGACAAAATACCGATGATTAAGACTA
>JAFVWP010000095.1 GCA_017501565.1 Elusimicrobiaceae bacterium
ACCGAAGCCAAAGCCAAAGTCGCCGCTACTCCGCTCATCATCGGCGGCCGCTATGGTATCGGTTCTAAAGATTTCACCCCCGCCGACGTTAAAGCCGTATTTGAAAACTTGGCTTTGCCCGAACCCAAAAAGAATTTCACCGTCGGTATTAACGATGATTTGACCCACACTTCCTTGCCCGCTGCCAAAATGACGGCTTCTTCCAGCGATGTGTTTGAAGCCATGTTCTTCGGCTTAGGCTCCGATGGTACCGTAGGTGCCAACAAAAACACCATGAAAATCATCAGCGCCAATGGTTTCTTTGCCCAAGGGTACTTTGTGTACGATTCCAAAAAATCCGGCTCTATGACCACTTCTCATATCCGCTTTGGCAAAAACTATATCCGCGCTCCGTATCTCATTCAAGAAGCGGATTTCATCGGCGTACATATGTTTGATTTCTTGGCTCAATACGATGTATTGGGCAAAGCCAAAAAAGGCGCTACCATCTTAATCAATGCTCCGTACCCGGCTGAAGACGTATGGAACCACTTAACCGCCGAAGTACAAAAACAAATCATTGATAAACAACTCAAGGTATATGCCATTGACGCTTCCGAAATTGCTTTGAAAACCGGTATGGGCAGCCGCACCAATACCATCATGCAAACGGCCTTCTTCGGTATTGCGGGCGTAATCCCCACCGAAAAAGCCATCGCCGACATTAAAGAAGCCATCAAGAAAACCTATTCCAAAAAAGGCGAAGAAATCGTCAATAAAAACTATGTGGCCGTAGATGCTGCCTTGGCCGGTTTGCACGAAGTAAAATATCCGGCTGAAGTAACCTCCACCCTGCATACCAAAGCCGCCGTACCGGCCGATGCTCCTGCGTTTGTAAAAGACGTCTTGGGCGAAATGATTGCCGGACGCGGGGACCAATTGCCCACTTCCGCTATGCCCGAAGGCGGTGTATTCCCCACCGGCACCACCCAATACGAAAAACGCAACATCGCCGTTATGGTGCCCCAATGGGATCCCAGCGTTTGTATCCAATGCGGTTTCTGCTCTTTGGTCTGCCCGCATGCCGCTATCCGCATTAAAGGTTATGACGAAGCAGCCTTGAAAGACGCTCCGAAAACCTTTAAATCTGCCGACGGCAAAGGCGACATCGCCGGTAAAAAATTCACCGTTCAAGTAGCGGTAGAAGACTGCACCGGTTGTGGCGCTTGTATCTACAACTGCCCGGCTAAAAACAAAGAAAACCCCGAAAAGAAAGCCATCAATATGGTGCATCAATTGGACGTGCGCGAAAACGAAATTGATAACTTTGCTTTCTTCTTGGGCTTGAAACAAGCCGAAGTAACCACCAAGAAAGAATCCGTCAAAGGTTCTCAATTCAAACAACCCTTGTTTGAATTCTCCGGTGCGTGTGCCGGCTGCGGTGAAACCCCGTATGTAAAACTCTTGACGCAGTTATTCGGTGACCGCTTGGCCGTGGCCAACGCGACGGGTTGTTCCTCCATTTACGGCGGAAACTTGCCCACCACCCCGTACTGCAAACGCGACGACGGCAAAGGCCCCGCTTGGTCCAACTCCTTGTTTGAAGACAATGCCGAATTCGGTTTGGGTATCCGCGTAGCTTACGACCAACTCCACAGCGATGCGGTAGCTTTGCTCCAAAAAGCGAAAGAAGATTGTCAAAAAGACCATACGGCCTTGATTGACAGCATCTTAAACAACCCGCAAAAAACCGATGCCGAAGTAGAAGAACAACGCAAAAACGTGGCTGCCTTGAAAGAAATCTTGGCCGGCAGACCCGAATGCGAAAAATGCAAACGCTTGTTGAGCTTTGCCGATTACCTGATCCGCAAATCCGTATGGATTTTGGGCGGTGACGGCTGGGCCTACGACATCGGCTACGGCGGTTTGGACCATGTATTGGCTTCCGGCAAGAACGTAAAAATCTTGGTCTTGGATACTGAAGTGTACTCCAACACCGGCGGTCAAATGTCCAAAGCTACCCCCTTGGGTGCCAAAGCTTTGTTTGCCGCGGGCGGTAAAACCATGCCGAAGAAAGACTTGGGTATGATTGCGATGACCTACGGAAACATCTATGTAGCCCAAGTGGCCATGGGTGCCAATATGAACCAAGCCATTCAAGCCTTGGCCGAAGCCGATGCTTACGATGGTCCGGCGTTGGTCATTGCCTACTCTCACTGCATTGCGCACGGAATTGATATGTCCAAAGGTATGGGCGAAGCCAAACGTGCCGTACAAGCCGGACGCTGGATCTTGTACCGCTACAATCCGGAAATGCGCTACGAAGGCAAAAATCCGCTTAAAGTGGACAGCCCGTTAGGTGCGCCGACCTTGCCGTTAGCGGACTATATGAGCGGAGAAAACCGCTTTAAAGGCTTAATGCGTGACAATCCGGAGCTCGCACAAGAACTCATCAAACGTGCCGAATCCGAATATGCTTGGAGACGCGACTTGTATAAACAACTCGCCGCCATTGAGCCGAACGAAAAAGTAATCAAATAGTATTTCTTTTTCAAGCATTGAAAGCCCCTGTGTTGCGAAAGCAAGACAGGGGTTTTCTTATAGCGTCAAGACGCGACTTGTATAAACAACTCGCCGCCACTCAAGCCAACGAAAAAGTAATCAAATAGCATTTCTTTTTCAAAAAAGAACTCCCCTGTTTGCTTTTACAGACAGGGGAGCTTTATTTTATATAATAAGAGCATGAAAAGGACAATTTTACTTTTACTTATATTGAGTGTGTTGGGATTTTTCTTTTCTTATTTAAAGGCAGATCTCGAACAAAAAGCCGAAGCACTTTTTTGGGCGGCCTATGAAGGGAACTTGGCAGAAGTAAAAGATGCCGTTGAAAAAGGGGTTTCCACGCAATGGACCTTGCAAGTCACCGACCCGGCCAAAAAATATCACGAAACATGGCTTACCACTTTTCAAGCGGCGGCTTCTTCAGGCAATCACAAAATTTTGCAATATCTTTTACAAAACACCCAACAAGACATCAACCAAGTAAACGACAAAAATTGGACCGCACTTTTTGTGGCGGTAAGAGACGGCCATGCCGAATATGCCGCCCAATTGGTCCGCGCAGAAGCAGACCCGAATATACAAACTGATACCGGCGCCACCCCGCTGATTTTAGCGTTTCTGACCGATTTTTCTACCGCACAGCAACGCCTTTCTTTAATAGAATATCTGCTCAAACGAGGGGCAAACCCTCATATTCTTTCGGACTTTGGCACCGATGCGCTTTTTTATGCCGTTACGCAAACCAAAGACCCCGCCGCGGTAGAATTGCTCTTAAAATACGGGGTTTCCGTTTGCCGTAAATACGAGGAAAAAGAATTGAGAGAATGGACCCAAGACAAAAAAATACGCTCCTTGTTGGAAGAAGCGTATCAAAAACAATGCAGAGACTAATGCCATTGGCCGTCGTTTAAATATTGCTCGTGGTGGGTCCAATAATACCATAGGCTAAACAGGGCCAACACCAAGCAAAACACCCCGCCAAAAATAAGCACTTTTCCGATAATCACATCGTATGGCAAAAGTCCCAACGGCTCTAAAATATAGTGCCAATCCCCTTTTATTTCACCGGGGGCAAAATTAGTCATCATGTCTGAAGATGTAAGCGGCAGTTTACAGGCACGCGCATCGGCCGCATATACCCCCGCCCCATATAAAGTAGTACCCAACCAATAGGTCAGTATCGGCAGTAAATACCTTCCCCCGCGCAAGCGCAAAGAGCCCAAACACAAAGCCAGCACTATCAGCGTTTCCATCGTGTTTCCGCTGGCATAACACCACCATTGCCAACCTAATGCACACCAAAACCGGTGAGAGAACTCATGCGTTAAATAATTAGGAAGATAGACAAATATATTATCCAAAGCTCCCTTAATAAACGCTTCTTGTGCGTGCATACAGCCGTAAACAAGCGCCGCCAGGCATATAAGAAGTGTCCAAAATCCCCACTTAAAATATAAAAAGCTTTGTTGGTAAGGGTCTATTTTATGAAGTAAATTTCTCATTTACTTATTGTATAAAAATTATGGCATGGTATAATACATCGTCTCGCCGGAATGATAAATTTCTCCGCCAAAACTTTTACAAACTTTTTGCCCAATCGGGTCATCTTGCCCACAAAGACATAAACGCAGATTTTCTTTATAATAATTTTCAACACCTATGTTTCTGGTATATACATAGACCGAAGGAGTCTGTGTGGTTCTAAGTTTTAACTTTCCACAAACATAGTTTAATCCTGCTAATGTGCAATTGGCAGGCAAACCAATATCCAAATCTTGCAAATCTTGGGCATACTCTCCATTAGCCAGATAATGGCGCTGTTGCGCCTCTTTGATGGTTTTGGCCCAAATCATTGCTTCGGTCAGTTCAGCCTTTTTAACCGCCACGCGATACTGCGGCAAAGCCACCGCCGACAAAATACCGATGATTAAAACCACTACCAAAAGTTCAATAAGTGTAAAGCCTTTGCTAAATCCAAGGGGCATGCTGAGTTTTTTCTGCGCAGGATCTTCCTTAATTTTATTACGCAAGTAAGGGCTACTAGTTTTATGTTTTAACAGCTTTAATACCACTTTAGACAGGTTGTTCATACGTTCTCTCCTTTTTTGATTTAATTAGCTTATATGCTAATTAAATCAAAAAAAAAAAAACGAGTCAAGTATTTTCTTTTTTTCCGTCGGAAAACAAGCAACAAAAAACCGCATAAAACGCTACGTCTTATGCGGTTTACAAAAAAGCCGTTAACCATTAACTGATTTGCGAAAGCTTGGCAAACAGCTCTTTCTGCTCTTTGCTCAATGTCCGCGGGACATCTATCGTTAACGTAACATACAAACTGCCTTTTGCGCTTAATCCCTTTCCGCTGAGCTTTAATTTTTTACCATTGTGGGTGCCGGCCGGCACTTTTACTTTTACAGGGCCGTCTAAAGTAGGCACAAAAATCGTACCGCCCAGGGCCGCCGTCCACGGCATGAGTGTAACCGGCACATACAAATCTTCCCCTTCCAAGCGATACGTCAAATGCGGACGAATTTTGATGATTAAATACAAATCTCCGTTACCGCGCGGGGTAGCATTACCATACCCTTTTAATTTGATGCGTTTTCCGTCACCGACGCCCGCCGGAATTTTAGCCGTCACATTACGCCCGCCGGGCAGAGTAAGCTGCATAGGGCCGCCGCGGTGGGCATCTTCTAGATTAAGTGCAAGCTCCGCTTCCACATCGCCGTTTCTTTGGCCCGAGCCACCGGCACGCGCACCGCCGAAGCCGCTAAAGCCGCCCATATTTCCACCCATACCGCCAAAACCGCCCATACCGCCGAAAATACTTTGGAAAAAATCACTAAAGTCTGCCCCGCCGAAGTTTCCCCCGCCGTTGGAGCTAAAGTTATAATAAGTATTTCCGTTGCCGCCGCTATATTGCTGATAAGCACCGCCGAATGGGTTGGCACCTTGGCCGTAAGAGCCTTGCGCACCGCCGCCGCGGGCATAATTTTGGTACCCTTCTTGGCCTACCTGGTCATAAATGGTGCGTTTTTGTTTGTCGGAAAGGACGGCATACGCTTCGTTAACATCTTTAAATTTTTCCGTCATCTCCGCTTTTTTCCCTTCGGGGTGCAAATCCGGGTGATACTTACGCGCGGCCGATTTAAACGCTTTTTTTATTTCGGCATCGGTCGCATTTTTGCTTACACCTAAAATTTTGTAATAATCTTTATAATTAGCCATAATCTCCCCCTTTTTACACTTTCATTTTATATAATTTTTCCAAGGAGGGAATATGTTATTATGGACTAGATGGGCTACCCACAAAACTCCGATGAAACTGCTTTGGACCGCCGAAGGAACATCTTCTTTGGTCAACCAATTTATGCAGTTATTACTCCCATGGTATGTGTTAAGCACCACCGGCAGTTTGTT
The DNA here is from genome assembly GCA_017501565.1 of Elusimicrobiaceae bacterium. Classification (GTDB taxonomy): domain Bacteria; phylum Elusimicrobiota; class Elusimicrobia; order Elusimicrobiales; family Elusimicrobiaceae; genus Avelusimicrobium. Next base: position 5,962 of record JAFVWP010000095.1, read on the forward strand.
ATGGACGGGGTTTATCGGTTTTTGCTCCATTCTGCCTAATATTTTCTCTTCCCTTTTCGGCGGACAAATTATTGATAAACTCGGCCGCTCCCCAACCATGCTCGGTTGTGAAGTAACGCAATTTGTTTTGTTAGGTACTATCCCGGTGCTTATTGCCTGTAATATTGCCTATCCGTGGCTGATTGGGCTGATTATCTTTTTGACTTGTTTTTTTGATGCACCGGGCCAGCTGGCACGCACCGCTTTAGCACCTACTTTCGCGCGCTACGCAGAAGTGCCTTTGCCACGCGCCACGGGAGTGGTGGAAGCATTAGACGGCATTATGTCCGTTTTTGGCCCTGTCTTGGGCGGTTTGTGCATTGCCTTGTGCGGTCTGTATTTATCTTGGGTGGCGGTGGTCATCATGTGCGCGCTTATTGTACTGCTAAGCCTAACCATTTACAGCCGCAGAAACCGCCGCACCCACCCCAACCCTACTACTTTCTCCGATGCGTGGGCCGTCTTAAAAAAAGACCGCGTACTCAGAAACAGCATTCTTTTTACCATGCCCTTTTTTATCTTGGGCCAATCTTGGGAACTTTTAATTTTGCCGGGATATATCTTTCACCACAACCATACCCCTTTTTACTTAGGTCTTCTGGGCGCGGCTTTCGGTTTGGGGGCTTTTATCGGAGCGTTGCATTTTGCCAATACCGCACGCAAGTTTAAATTTTTCACTTTGTTAACCGCTAATTATGCCGCTTATACCTTATCGGTTTTAGTGCTGTATTACAATTTTTCCAAACCGGTAGTGCTCACGGCTACGTTGATGTGCGGTATCCCGTTCGGGGCTTTTTCGGCGATGATTTCTACGCTTATTTTATTGCGCGCACCGGAAAATTTACGCGGAAAAATTTTAGGCATTTTCGGTACGGCTTCTTATGGGGTGGAAAGTGTTTGCGTGTTGGCCATTGCCGTTTTTATGCATTTTGTCGGTCTGCAACAAACGCTTTATATGATGGCGGTGCTCTTCGGGGCGTTAATTATTATCAGCTTAATCGGACGGCAAAAGAATGATTTTTGGGCGGAAACATCAGGCAAAGCACCGCTGCCGCCCTTGCAAAAAGTCAAAAAGAAAAAGGTTCTCTTGCTGGAATATAAACCCGGTATGCCCCCGCGCAGGACCGAACATATTTGGTCACAAAAATAATTTTCTCGTCGGAAAAAATAAAATATTTACAAATTATTTTTTTTTATGTAAAATAAATAGGTAGTCAGAAAACAGATTTATTCCCCGATAGCTCAATGGTGGAGCGACCGGCTGTTAACCGGTAGGTTGTAGGTTCGAGTCCTACTCGGGGAGCATTTTTAAGACGAAAAACTGCCAAATTTACTGCCAAGTGCATTTAGATTTGGCAGTTTTTTTATGCAAAAAAACTCCCGCACTTTTAAGGTGCG
>JAFVWP010000096.1 GCA_017501565.1 Elusimicrobiaceae bacterium
CAAAACTTTTTTTAGAAAATCTTTTTCCATTGGATTTAGACCAAGTAAAAATTAAATTTAATCAAACAAATTTTGCAGGCGAAGATCCATTAGACATTTGGCAATGCAACCCCGAAGCCGTAAACACCGCTTGGCTCTTTTGGGAAGAAAACAAGCAAAGATTTCGCTTAGGCGATTATGCTGTTTGTTTGATAGATATGCAACAGGATTGTTGGCTCTTAACGACAATAAAGAAGATAACAAAAGTATTGCCGGATTTTGGCGGTGTGCATTATGAAGGGGAAGAATTAGCCGCTTACAAACCTTATTACGGGAGAGTAGTCATAAAATATCATCGTTCAGACAGAACCGGGATTCGCAAAGCGGCAGGACTAAAAGAAAAGTTGGAAGTATTGCAAATTTTACCCACTATTTACGACGGAGATGCCTTTCCCGGGTATAATAAAGTTTCTCTTTCCTGGAGCAAATTGCAACTGATTATCAGCCGAGCAAAAGCGGATTGGGTCAATGCCTTAAAATCCCAAAAAGCAATTTATTTAATTACCGATAGTTCTAACGGAAAACTTTATGTTGGCTCCGCTACCGGAGATAACGGCATGTTGCTGCAGCGTTGGAGCAATTATGTGCATAGCGGGCATGGCGGAAATAAAGATTTGAAAGATTTACCTTTTGAACATATCAAAAAATATTTCAACTACACCATTCTGGAAAATTTCAATGAGATTGTCAGTAAAGATTTCATTTTAGAGAGAGAATCTTATTGGAAAAATGTTTTACTCTCGCGCGCGTACGGCTACAATAAAAACTGATTCAAGGAATAAATATGCAATTACAAAATCCATTCTTTAGCGAAGTAAATAAATTGTTACAAAAAATAGAACAAACCCAGGCCCAAGCCATGGAAAATGCCGCACAAAAAGTGGCTCTTTGTCTGGAAAATGACGGCATCATTCATACGTTTGGTTGCGGGCATAGCGCCAGCATTACCTTAGATGCTTTTCACAGAAGCGGATGTTTTGCCGCCGTAGATGCAATTTTAGATCCGGCCTTGATGTTTCAAAGCGGAGCACACACAGGCACAGCTTTGGAACGCATGCCGAATTACGCCAACGCCGTCATGGACAGACACACTTTTCAACCGCAAGATATTCTTTGGGTGGCGTCCAACTCCGGCAAAAATCCCGCCGGTATTGATGCGGTTTTGTACGCAAAAAAATACGGAGTAACCACCATCGCCATTACCGCGGCTTCGGCCCATCAAAAAAGCACATCGCGCCACCCCAGCGGAAAAATGCTAAAAGACGTGGCCGACATCGTGTTGGATAACCAATGCCCGGCCAATGAAACGGCTTTAGAAATCAATCAAATACAAGTGGCTCCCGTTTCTACGATTGCAGGAATTGCTATTTTTCAAGCGGTTTTATTTCGCGCGGCCCAAATCTTGGCAGAAAAGGGACAGGATTTGCCCGTCTATCGCAGCAGTAATGCGGGCGGAGACGAACACAATACAAAATTAGCCCAAAAATACGCCGGAAGAATCAAACATTTACACTAAAAAAATCCCGCTTTACGCGGGATTTTTCAGGCTTTATTTTTTTCTATTTCTTTTAGTAAAAGTTCCAATGCTTTGACGGAAGCTTTGGATATATTCCGCTCCCGTACCGCCGAGAAATGAAATTCCTTCGCCCAAGAGCCTTTCGGCCCGGCCACACCGATCCAAATAGTACCGACCGGTTTTTGGATACTGCCGCCGCCAGGGCCGGCAATTCCGGTAGTGGACACGGCATAATCGGCCCCGGTTACCCTTCGGGCTCCTTCAGCCATTTGCAAAGCTACCGCTTCGCTTACCGCACCATATTGTTGCAAATCTTGCGCGCGAACACCGAGCACATTTATTTTTACTTCATTGGCATAGGAAACAATACCGCCCAAAAAATAAGCAGAAGACCCTGCCGCCGCCGTAATTAAATGTGCGATATTTCCCCCCGTACAACTCTCTGCCGTGGCGATGGTTACCGGGTGTTGGCGTAGTTTTTTAGCAAACATTTCTTCCGGTGAAAATTCTTCACAACATTCAATAGAAAAGGGGCTTAATTGCTTGAGCAAGCATTGCCAAAAATGCTCCAACTGCTCCACCGCCACGCCCTTAGCCGTCAAACGCAAGCGCACATATCCGGCCGAAGGCAAATAGGCCAACGAAATCCCCGAAGGCAAAGAATTCTCATAATCGCGCAAATGCATGGCTAAAGCCGCTTCCGGCACATCAAAAACACCTAACATCTTATATTTTAGTAACTCGTTGCCCAATCTTTTTTCCAAACGTGGCAACACTTCTTGCTGAAGTAAGGCTTCTGCTTCAAAAGGCACACCCGGCAAGGAGATGACCACTTTTTCCCTCCGCTCAAACCACATACCGCTGGCGGTACCTTTTAAGTTACGCAAAATGGTGCAATCTTGCGGCAAAAAGGCTTGGCTTTTGTTGTACTCGTTCATGCTAGCCCGGGGATAAGAGCGCAAAAGTTCTTCCACCCAATGATAGGCCTCTTCATTAAAAACCAAGGGTGTGTGAAAATAATCGGCCAATGTTTTTTTGGTTAAATCGTCTTTGGTAGGGCCTAAACCGCCGGTCAAAAGGACAACGTCACTTTTGGATAAGGCAAAGTCCAGCGCAGTTATTATTTCTGATGGGGCATCTGCTATGGAGTAAATGCCGATTGTTTCCACGCCGACGCGTGCCAATAAATCCGCGGCGTAGCGGGAGTTAGTATCTAATATTTGGCCGAGTAAAATTTCATCGCCAATGGTAATAATGGTGGCTTTCATTCTTTTATTGTAGCAGTTTGAAACAAAGACAAACAGGAATTTCTATAATATAAATATGAGTAAAAAAGAAAAAGCGATGGACTTATTTAAACAGGGATACAATTGTTCCCAAGCGGTACTGCTGGCCTTTGCCGAAGAATTAGGCATTGACGAGACAACCGCCACGAGTATTGCCACTCCTTTCGGGGGCGGTATGGGCAGAATGCGCGAAGTGTGCGGTGCTTTCAGCGGGCTTTTGATGGCTGTCGGCCTGAAATATGCCCCGAAAGACCCCAAAGACCAAGCCGCCAAGGCGGCCCACTACGCCTTGGTACAACAATTAGCCGATGAATTTAAAAAACAAAACGGCTCCATCATCTGCCGCGAGCTTTTAGGCATTCCGGGGGCCCAATCCCCCACGCCCGAGCCGCGCACCCCCCAATACTATCAAAAACGTCCTTGTGCGGAAATGGTAGGTTCGGCGGCAGAAATTTTTGAAAAATTACTGCAAACAAAAAACAGCTAATCCAAAAAATTACTTGGCGCGCCCGATTCTTTTTGTTAAAAAAAAGTATGAAACAAAAGTTTGATAAGGGCGCGTCTATTTTTGTGTACGACAAAATGCAAAACGGGTATCACTACCTGTTAAGTTGTGCGCCGGGGCAAAATTTTGACCCTAATTTTACGCCGGAGCTTTCCCCACAAGAAATGCTTGAGCGCGGCGTTTTTGAGGGGCATTATATCACCGATTGCCGGGAAGAATTCCCCCCGCAATGGTTTGTCCGCGCACGCTTTAACGCCCAAGCGGCAGATATTTCCTGCAATCAATTTCAAGTCAAATCCCGCCAAGGGCTAAGCATTTGGAGAAAGAAAGGTTGGATTTTAGGACCCGACGTACGTGGCTGGTTTCAATGGTACTGCCGCTACTATTTAGGGCGAAGGCTTCCCCCGATAGATGCCGTACAGATAGCGCGTTGGCGCGCTTTTTACCGCCATAAAGCCCAAGTATTAAAACATTGCCCGCCAAGATGCCAAGAGTGCCGCGCCCGTCAGAGACAGGCCTTACTGCAATGGGCCTATAATCCGGATTTTTAATTACCACCAAGCCGAAGTGTCATATACTTTATCGGCACTTTGCGCAGTGGCGCAAAGTGAAAAATATTGCTCTTCTGCCACAATCCACCGATTTAAAAAAGTTTGCAGTTTTTCGGATCCTTCCCGTTGGAGCAGACGGGCTGTTTGCACCTGTTTGCAAAGGGTTAAAAAAATCTTGAAGTGATACACATCTTTTATACCGGGCAAGCAACTATAAGAGCCTTCCACGATGTAAATTTGATTGGATTTTATTTCTTGGGGAGTCAGCCACTTCTGGGTGTGCGGGCGAAAAGCCCTGTAAGAAAAAGGCTTTGCTAAACAAGCCGCCGACAAACATTCCTCCCGTAAACGCTCTATATCTATATGCCCGCCGACTTGCTGCATACGTTGCTCACTACGAAGAGAAAAAGGCAAATAAAAATCGTCTATGTGCAACACAGCCGCCGAAAGTTTTTCCTGCAGATAGGCGGCCAACGTCGTCTTACCGCTTGCACAACGTCCGTCTATACCCACCAAAAACGGCGCGGGGGCTTGTGCCGCCCGCGCCGCGATTGTTTGAGCAATTTCTTCAAAGAAAATCATTTCACTTCAACTAATTCGTATTCGGTAGATCCCAGCCCCATTTCTTGGGCATAATCTACACAAACGCGCCAATTGGTTACCGGTGTCAAATCCGTAAAATGATCGTGATGGCAGTGCTCTCTTTCCGCCAATAAGCTGTCGGGCATTACCGGTTGGCGGTTGGCGGCATCTCCGCAAGCGGTATCTAAAGCCACCGGGTCAAAAGAAGCAAACATACCAATATCGGGCACGATGGGAGCATCGTTTTCCGCATGGCAATCACAATACGGGGAAATATCAATAGCCAAGCTGATGTGAAAGTGCGGACGTCCGTTTAAGACAGCCCAGGAATATTCCACAATTTTTTTGTTTAAAATATCGTTGGATTCGTCGTTAGGCGGCGTGACGGCATCGGCCGGGCAAACCCCGATACAACGGCCGCAACCCACACATTTAGCCGGGTCAATGAAAGCTTTTTTATCGGTAATTTTAGGGGCATCGTGCGCGCAAATTTTGACACACGCACCGCAACCTACACATTTTTCCGTATGAACAAAGGGTTTCCCGGCGCTGTGCATTTCCATTTTTCCGGCGCGGGAACCGCACCCCATGCCTAAATTTTTCAAAGCTCCGCCGGTGCCGGTACATTCATGGCCCTTAAAATGGTTCAAAGAAATAACAATATCAGCGTCCATAACCGCATGACCGATTTTGGCTTGCTTTACATATTTTCCGTTCGGCACAGGCACCCAAGTTTCGTCCGTTCCTTTCAATCCGTCGCCAATAATAATTTGGCAACCCGTTGTTTGCGCAGTGTATCCGTTGGAAGCGGCCGACTCCAAATGGTCCAAAGCGTTCTTTCTGCCGCCGACATACAAAGTATTGCAATCGGTCAAAAAGGGTCTTCCGCCCAATTCTTTTACTACTTCTGCCACAGCCGTGGCATAATTAGGCCGCAAAAAAGCCAAATTACCCGGCTCTCCAAAGTGGATTTTAATGGCTACAAATTTATTTTTAAAATCTATTTGTTCTATTCCCGCTTGTTTGATCAAACGTTTTAATTTTTTAGGTAATCCTTCCCCCAATTTCGTACGCATATTGGTAAAGTAAACTTTTGATTTAGACATATTTCCTCCAAAAAATTATTATAGCTTAAATAGCCCGCCTATTTTTCAGACGCTTGGTCAAAAAGTTCTTGCGCGACCCCGGCCACATGGTCCACCCATTCGTGTTTGAGTTGGATATACGGGAAACGCTCGTCCATACCGCGGACGTGTTCAAAGCCAAAGCCCCACATATATTCATTGTATTTTTGTTTGGTAACTTTCGGGTCAGAGCCTAAATATTGCACTAAGTCAGGGTGTTTTAATTCAAAGGCTCCGATGGCATGGTGCAAGTCGTGCGGATGATCGGCATCGGCAATGTTTTGCAGTAAAAACAAATCTTCCCACAGCTCTATCAGTTCTTCGGTTACGTCCTGGCCGGTAACCATTTTTTCTTCCAATCTGCTTACGGCTACCCCCAACGGATAAATCAACTTTCCGTCCACCAAAGCACGCCCGCCGATGCCGTCTCCGTTGTGTTTCATGCGCAAAAGCATTTTGTCAAAAAGTTTTTGCCGCGCAGTGCCTATCACAGACGTGGCGGGTAAGTCTTCCGGATAGCTTCTTTGATAAAGAGCGGCCGTGGTAAAAAGGTCCATATTTTTGCCTAAATTCGGGTTTTCTTCCTGCAATCGTTGCACATCATCTAACAACTTGCCGGAGAAACAAGCATTGATATAAACCGAGGTATGCGCCGAGCCGGACGCGTCCACCTGTTCCAACAAATCTTGCGCAGACATAGCATAAATGGCTTTTTCTTGGTTGGGGCGCGTAATTAAAGGGCCTTTCCAAAAACCATACTTATTAATCCCGCCGTGGGTGTGGATTAATAATACATTCTCTTCATTCGGCACAAAAGACGCCATGGCATCTGCCAAAGATTTGCCATATAAAAAGTTAAAATTGGAAAATCCGAACATTGTTTTTCTTTGCCAGGCTTCGTCATAGCGGAAACTGCTTGCCAACAAAAACGTAGTATTGGGCAATTCATTCACATAGGGCAAACTTTTCAGACGATTGGTCAATAAAAAGTTTTGCGTGCTTGTAATGTCCAACGTCGTATAAAGGGCATCTTCTATATCGGTTATTTCCTTTTGTTGCAAGGCAGTAAAGGTTTGCAGTTCTTTCATTCTGTGTACGCGTATGCGCAAGCGGCTGGCCAGCGGCAACGCAAAACCTTCAAAAGATTGAATAGCCATCAGATAGAATTTATCATACAAATCTACGTATTTTTTTAATTCTTTTTTTACGCCGTCTTTATCATTTTTTTCCGCTTTCAATTTTTCTTGAATATCGGACACATATTTTTCCGTCATGTGTAAACGATTATGGAAAGAAAAAATATTCAATCTTTCGTAAATGTTTAATTCCGGCCAAATTTGCAAATCTTCCGCAGAAGAAAAATAAATACCATAATGTTTTTTGGCAGAAATCAACTCTTCTTCCAAATCATTATAACGGATAGCATCTTGCATGGCAGCCGCCGCTAAGGCGGGGTCGTGAAACAGGTCATAAATGGAAAATTGCGCCACCCCATACCAAGCATCTACCAAGTGTTGCATTTGCTGATGCGTATAAAGGATAAAATCAATCCAATCCTGGCGGGAAGCCTTGCCATCGGTTTCAGCACTATATTTCAAATCTTCTAAAGAAAACGCAGGCGCGGGCAACATGGGCTCAAAGTCTAATCCTTGCAAAGCAATGGCTAAATCTTGCGGTTTATCCCCCAAGTTTTGGCGTAAAGCATGGGCAAACAACGCAGAAAAGTTCACCACCTTTCTTTCTTTGAATTGTGCTGCCGCCTGCTCATAAGATTTTTTGACCAAATCAGAAGATGCTTGCGATAAACTCAAAGCCAGCATTTTCTCGCCCCATTCGTCCCATAAATCGTCGGTGCGCCATAATTTATCAAAATCGGTTATATTGAATTTGCCCGCTGTGCAGAAGGCATTGATTTCCCGCCCCTGTTGGTAAAGATAAAGCATTTGCCGGGTAGGCACTACCCGCGCGGAAATATCTTGCAACACCCCAAAATAACGGGCCGCAGCCAAAGGCTCTTTTTCAAAAGCACTGCGCACCTGACGGCGTTTGAAGGCCCCTTCGGAAAATCCCGCCACTCCACCAGGCAACAGATAAGGGCTTAACTTCATAGCAGACTCTATACGCACCGGGGCAGACAAACGGCCTACACTTGTTCCGCGGGCCATATAACCCAACGTAGAAGCCACAGCGGCATTTCTTTCTGCCGCCAAGGCAGCCTTAGAAGTAAGGGGCCGAAGCGTAGTCAATTTTCCCCCCATACCGGCGCTATAATCGGCCACAATGGCAATCGGACTGCGCAAGCCCGCCCACGCAGAGCCGACTTGAGTGGTGCTGGTTAAAAACAAAGGATTACCAACCAATACAGACGAAGTAAAAGCCGTCATACTTTGCAGATTATCGGTCATGCCCGTCACGCCCGCTTTGATATTGCGCCACAAAGCATCGGCTTGTACTTGAAAACGCACCTTCCATGGAATGTGGCGAATTACCTTTCCGCTTCCGCGCGTGCCGCTTAACATTTCATTTGCCAAAATATCCAATCGGGCGGTGTTAAGTGCTTCTTGTTGGGCTTGTAATACGGCTTGATAAGCTTTGTAATAAACTTTTTCTCTTTCTATAACACTTAATTGCACCCCTTGGGCACGCGCGGCACTAAAAGCGCGGGCCATATCCGTGCGGAAAATTTCATTAAACAAAGCTTCATCTGTCGGGGTAAAACGTGCCACTTGATCTTGCACAAAACGGATTTGTTGGTTAGCTTTGGCAGAGCTTAAAGTTATTTCGGTGCTGGCTTCTCCGGTAGCGGCAATTTGAGCAGGACGGGCCAATACGCCGCCCGCCGCTTCTTGCCCCGGTAACACCCATACCGCAGTGCCTTCGGCTCCTTTTACAATTTGCACATCAGATGCGGCGGCTTGGACCGGAGCAGGGGCCGCGTTAACAGCCGTTACAGGGGCTTGTTTGGGCAAGGCAACCGCAGTATTTTTAAACTTGCGCAAATGCTTTACTTTTTGAAAAGCCTTTACCCCTTGCACCCCCAAACTGCCCAAAGAAAATAAAAGTTTAGCACACAAAATAGATGCCACTACTAAATCCGCCGCGCCTAAAACTTCCCGGTGCCATTGTTGCTTTTGGTAACGTTCAAATTTTTCTTCATCACGCACTTGATATTTTTGAGTAAGGTTTTCTTTTTGCAATTGTTCCAAAGCCTGGGCGGCATAATATTTTCGGCGGCGCAAAGTACCTTCGTTCATATCGGCAAAATCTTGAGAAAGCATTTGCATCAGCTGTTCTTTAGCTTGTGCACCGCCGTATTTTTTACTCCAAGCCCCTTCTGCTCCGGTCAACAAGCCAAAAATCAGCGGGGAAGGATAACGGCCAAAGTAATGGGTATCTTGCGAATTTTGCCAAATCTTGTTTGCCAAGGATACACTCAACGGATTTTGTAAATCACGCGCAATTACATGGCCGATGTCTTCATATAAATTGCCTTGCGGGCATTGATAGTTGTTTTGCACCTGATTCACAGCATTTTCAATGCGTTGGCAAGATTTGCCGAAACCCCATTTTTGCGCTAAATCTTCATCTAAATAACTAAAGCGCATGGTATAGCTGTTTAAATAATGGCCGTCTGTTTGGCGTGCATGGGTCACTTCCCCCACACCTTCAAAAGTAAAAGCACCCAACTCTTGCAATAAAGTACCGCCGAAAGTAGGTTTGCTTTCTTGCGTTAAAAATTCTTCCAACAACCGATAAGAATATTCGGTATTTAACCCCATCAAAGCCAAAACCCCTTGATACACCACTGCGCTACCCAAAGGCTTGCGCTTTTTGGCATTGACAAAATGGTAAATATCATCAGCCGCCCGAGCCGAAAAACGCGACGGATACATTTGCCCCAACACTGCCACCCCTTCCACCGACTCCATAGCGGCTTTACATTGGCTGGCTTTGGGTTGTTTGATGTCAAACTCTTGTGATTTATCGGCTTGTGTGCAAACATCGCGGTTGCGTAAAATACCGCTTAAATATTCATATACTTTATCGGCCCCTTCTGCCGAAGCACCCACCATTTTTACCAGGCGCGGCACCCGAAAAGTAAGCCCTTTGTCCTTCAAGGCATAAACATCATAGGAGGCATCTAAAACAGGATTTTGGACTTGAATGCCTTGTTGCAAAGCTACGTCCAAACAGGCTTGCCCATACAAAAAAGCCGCATGACAGAAGGCCCCTTTGCAAATCTTTTTTTCTGCTAATTTTCCGTCGGTTAAGCCGCCGGTATCATA
>JAFVWP010000097.1 GCA_017501565.1 Elusimicrobiaceae bacterium
GCAGACCGCTGGCAAAAGCCGGTAGCTTTGCAAAAAGTAAATGTCATCGGTTCGGGCATTTTGGCTGTAACCGACGAACGCTTGGGCGAAGTGCTTAAAGCGCCGTCTTACGTTACGCGCGTGTTGGAGTTTAACCCGCAAACCAAAGCCGTAGATTTAAAAGATAAATACGGACATGTAGAGTTTTCGGCCCGCCGTCCGTTTACCATTCGGCCCGAAAAAGACAGCAAAACATTGGTGGTCAAAGAGACCGCCGCGGCGGATTTATTTGCTACCGATTTTAGCGATAAAGAGCTTAAAGGCTCTTTGATTATTATCCCGGGCCAAGACGGCATGATGTTGGTCAATGAAGTGTATGCCGAAGATTTAATCCCGGCCTTGCTGGCTACGCAAGCCAAAAATGTGCAAAATCCGCAGGCTTTGGCGGCTTTGTCGGTGGTGTTCCGCGCGGCCTTAAAGCAAGCCGCCCAAGAAAAGCAAGGGCAAGTTTATCATATTACCGATAATGACGTTTATTTCAAATTTAAGGGGATTAACCTGACCATTCTGGCTATGTTGGAAGCGGCTAAAGCTTCCCGCGGGTTGGAGCTGTCCGGCACGGACTTGGGTTATTACGGCGCGTGCGGCAGTGTAACGTTTGACCATATTGCCAATACCCAACACCGCCCTGACTATACCTATTCCCCGTCCAATTTGTCCAAATACATTCTTTCCAGCCCCCCGGCGGATTTGTATTCCCGCCCGGCAGACGAAACCCAATGGGCTCAAGTGAAATGGATCTATTTGTACGATGCAAAAGATATACAAGCGCGTTTACAAGCGCGCGGGAAATTCGGCAAACTGCGGGCCATGACACCGCTGAAACTTTCACCCAACGGGCGCGTATTGTCAATGCGCTTTACGGGTAGCAAAGGCTCTTATGATGCCCAAACCCCGCAAGAAGTGAGTTATATTCTCAGCGCGGGGACGATGCGTTCCACCTTTTTTGACTTTGTGCCCATGTATAAAGGCAAAAACGTGGTGCGCGTATTGGTGCGCGGCTACGATAGCGGCACCGGGGTCGGCCTGTGCGTGAACGGCGCAGAAGGCTTGGCGCATGGCGGCAGTGATTATCAAGGAATTATCAAATATTATTTCCCGAATGCCCGTATCTTAGACACTTATACCGGAGAAGTACACTAATGGAAAAAACAAAAATCCTATATTTTATTACCGCGTTGGATCAAGGCGGTGCGCAAAACAGCGTGCTCACCACGATTAAACGCTTAGACAAACGTGAGTTTGAAACGCATTTGGCAGCCGGAAAAGGCGGCCGTTTAGACGGAAAAGTAAAACGCGAATTTAAGAACTTGCACTTTATCCCGGCCTTGCGCCACGATGTGCGCCCGCGCTACTGCCTGCATGATTTTGTGGCGATGGTGCAAATGGGGCTTTTAATGCGCAAACTCCGCCCGCATATCGTGCATACCAACGCCCCCAAAGCCGGCATTTTGGGCCGCCTGGCGGCACGCATTTTTTGGCGCAAAGCCAAAGTGGTGCACACCTTTCACGGCTTGGGGTTTGCCAAAGAACACGGCAAAAAACATTTTAATTTCTTTGTAAAGACGGAAAAATTCTGCGCGAAACTGACCGATGTTTTGGTGTTTGTTTCCAAGAAAAACGCCGCCGAAGCCGAACAGCTGGGCATCGGCAAAGACACCAAGACCGAAATTATCCGCGCGGGCATTGAGTTTGAACGCAAACTCCCGTCCAACTACAATGTAGCGGCTAAAAAGGCTTCGCTAAAAATCCCTTCCAGCGCGCGGGTAGTGTTGGCTATTGCCAATTTCAAACCGCTTAAAAACCCGCTTCACTTTGTGTTGGCGGCTAATAAAGTGTTGGAAAAAATGAAAAATGTTTATTTCATTTACACCGGGGACGGACAACTCAAAACCGCCGCGACCAATTTGGCTAAACATTTGGGCATTGAAAAACAGATGATTTTCCCGGGGTGGCGCGGAGACAGCGATGAGCTTTTAGCCATGAGTGATGTTTATGCCAGCACGTCTTTGCGTGAAGGGGTGCCGATGTCTTTATTGGAAGCGCAAGCCCACCGGGTGCCCGCGGTTTGCTATGATGTGGACGGCACGAGCGAAGTGGTAACCAATGAGCGCACCGGGTTTTTGGTCAGACCCAACGACATCAATGCCATCGCCGAAAAAATACGCACTTTATTGCGCAATAAAGGCTTGCGCGAGCGCTTTAAACAAAATATTGAACGGCGCGACTTTGGCGAATTTTCCGTCCCGGTTATGATTCGCCGCCAAGAGCAGTTGTACCGCTCTTTGGCTCCCAAAAAACAAAACCGCCGTCATAAATTTTTCCGCAAAAAGAAATTTTCCAATCGGCGTAAATTTACCGCTAAGGGAGATAAATAAGCATGGATTACGCAATCAATGAAATGGAGCAGGAAACCTTAAACGCCACGCGCGAGTTTGCACAAAAAAAGCTAAAACCCGTTCGGGCCGAAATGGACGCAAAAGAAGTTTTTTCTCCCGAAATTTTGCAAGAGTTCCGCAAAAGCGGTATGTTCGGCTTGTGGTTGCCTGAAAAGTACGGCGGCTTAGGCGGGGGGATTACCTGCCTGGCGATGGCCTTTGAAGAATTTTCCCGCGTATGCGCCGGGCTGGCTTTGACCCCGGGCACAACGGCTTTGGGCGCGATACCGATGTTTTTAGCCGCTACCGAAGCCCAAAGAGAACGCTGGTGTTATGATTTAGCCAGCGGCAAAAAGCTGTGGGCCTTTGCATTGACCGAGCCCGAAGCCGGCTCCGATGCCAGCGCCTTAAAAACGACCGCTATTAAAGACGGAGATTTTTATATTGTAAACGGCACCAAACACTTTATTTCCACCGGAAAGGAAGCCGACTTTTACACCGTTGCCGTCAACACCAATCCCGCCCGCGGTGCGCGTGGTATTTCTTTATTAGTGATTGAGAAAGGGACCCCCGGTTTTACATTTGGTAAAAAAGAAGAAAAAATGGGCATTCGCACCAACCCTACCTATGAGCTTATTTTTGAAAATGTGCGTGTGCCGAGAGAAAACCTGTTGGGCTCTGAAGGGCGCGGCCTTTTATATGTGCAGGAAACGTTGGACTATTCCCGCCCGGGCGTAGCTGCGCAGGCGGTGGGCATTGCCCAAGGCGCATTGGACGAAACCATTCCCTATCTGCGCACCCGCAAGCAGTTCGGTCAGCCGATTATTACCTTTCAAGCCTTGGCACACAAAGTGGCTGAACTCGCCGCCAAGACCGAAGCGGGCCGCGCGATGGTTTATAATTTAACGCACCGCATGGACGAAGAATTTTTGCCGGCGGTCAAAGCCGCTTTGGAAAACGGCACCCCCGTACATGACGAGCTGAAAAAAATAAAAGGCGTTCGCTGGACCAAATACAGCGCCATGGCCAAGCTTTTCTGCGCCAATACGGCTATGGAAGTGGCCGATGAATGCGTTACCCTGTGCGGCGGGGTGGCTTATATGCGTGATTTCCCGTTGGAAAAATTCATGCGCGATGCCAAAATTACCCAAATTTACGAAGGTACCACCCACATTCAAAAGAATGAAATCATTGCGGCTTTGATTAAAGAGTACGCCGCTAAAGGAGAGTAGTATGCACATTTTAGCTTGCGTAAAACAAACCCCCAAATCCGACAATGTAAAAATAGACCCGGCTACCGGTTGTTTGATTCGCTCCGGTGCCGAAAGTGCGATGAACCCTTTTGATGAGTATGCTTTGGAAGAAGCCGTCGTACTCAAAGAGCAATTGGGCGGTCAGGTGTCTGTGATTACCATGGGCCCCCCGGCGGCGGAAAACGTATTGCGCGATAGCATTGCCCGCGGCGCCGATAAAGTGTATCAACTTTCAGACATGGCTTTTGCCGGCTCTGACACCTGGTCCACCAGCTATGCGTTGGCAAAAGGGGCCGAAAAAATAAATGAAGCGCAAAAAATAGATTTGATTATCTGCGGAAAACAAACCAATGACAGCGACACCGGGCACATCGGTCCGCAAATTTCCGCGTGGCTGAATTGGCCCAATGCCGCATTTGTCAAAAGAGTGGTAAAAGCCGATGAGCAATGTATCGTGGTGGAGCGTTTGACCGAATCCGGCACGGAAATTTTACAGCTTCCTTATCCGTGCGTTATCAGCGTGGTCAAAGAAATCAGCAATCCCCGCGTGCGCAGCGTAAAGGGGCGCATGGCCGCCAAACGCGCCGAAGTGGTCAAATGGACGGCTGATGACATCGGGGCCGATAAAAATAAATTGGGCATACAGCATTGTCCGACCCGCGTGGTGAAGTCTTTTTCTCCGCAACGCAATACCAATGCCGTGGTGGTGGACGGAGCCAATGGAAAAGAAAAAGCCGCTAAGTTGGTGGCGCTGTTAAAGGAAAATAAATATATTTAAGTGAGTTTATCTATGAAAGAATGGAAAAATGTATGGATTTTGGCCGAAGTGGCTCAAGATAAAATCAGCCCCACCGCTTACGAACTCTTAACTGCGGGACGCTCTTTAGCCGATGCGTTGGGGGAAAAACTTTGTGCTGTATTATTAGGCCATGATGTGAAAAAATTTGCGCAAGATTTGTTGGACCACGGCGCCGATGCGGTGTATGTGTGTGACGACGTATCCTTGCAACATTATGTAGATGATGTCTATGCCAAAACCTTAAACGGCATGATACAGGCTTACAAACCCAATAAATTTTTATTACCCGCCACCAATTTGGGCCGTTCTTTATCGGCTAAAACGGCTATTTTTGCCGGTACGGGGCTGACGGCTGATGCTACGGAAGTGATGATTAATCCGTCCGACGGGCAAATGCACGCCACCCGCCCGACCTTTGGGGGGAATTTGATGGCTACGATCACTTGTGCGCGTACCCGCCCGGAAATGTGTTCTTTGCGTCCGATGTCTTACCCCAAGGCCGCGTGCGTACCCGGTAAAAAAGGCGAAGTAATAGAGTTTGCTTTTGACGCAGAAAAATACACTTCTTTGGCTAAATTTTTACAATTTATCAAAAGCGAAGGAGAAGGGCTTGATTTGTCCGAAACGGACGTGATTGTAGCTGGCGGACGCGGTTTGGGCAAAGCGGAAGGATTTGATTTGTTGTATAAATTAGCCGAACGTTTGGGCGGCGCGGTAGCCGCTTCGCGCGCACCGGTGGATAACGGGTGGATTGAGTACCGCCGTCAAATCGGTTTAACGGGCCGTACGATTAAGCCTAAATTGTATATTGCTTGCGGTATTTCGGGGCAGATACAGCACATGGCCGGTTGTAGCGGGGCTGATGTGATTGTGGCGATTAATAAAGACCCGAATGCCCCTATTATGAAAATGGCGCATTATGCGGTGGAAGGGGATTTGTACGAAGTAATCCCGGCGATACTAGAGACACTGGAAAAATAGATAAAAAGTTCTCTGGTTATGCGTATTTTATAACAGGGTAAAACGTTATGTTTTACCCTGTTTTTAGTGGCTGAAAAAGTTAATTCATGCCCAATTTAGCCAGCATACGGCCCAAAAGTCCGTTGGCTTTGTCTTTTACGCTTTTGAGTTTTTTGCCGCCGTGTTGTTGGGTGTAAATAGATACGGCCAAGGCAGATGTGTAGGCGGGGGCCAACATTTCATCGCCGTCTGCAATTAAATGTTCAAACGTGGCAATACGGCTACGGCGCACGCCTAAGACCCGTTGTGCGGTATTTTTAAGATGAAGTCCCGCCCCGCCCCCGGTAAATACCGCCGTAGCAGGGAAATGGTTGGCATATAAGGGTTCTTGCAAAAGCTGTTTGCGTAAGGTTTGCAAAAATTTGGCTCCGGCTTCGTCTAACAAATCGTCCATAATTTCATCTTCGCCGTAGGTATAATCTTTTAAAATTTGCTTGGCTTCGCTCAAGTCGTTTTGCAGAACGTCGGCCACTTCTTGCACAACGATTTCTGCCCCGAAAGAAAACTCCCAAGCGGCATGTAAAATCCCTTTATGGTACAAGGCCGCAGCGCTATTGTTCGCGCCGACATCTACCAGCAAAACGCCGACCTTTTTTTCTTCCTGTTTTAACAGGGCACTGCTTAAAGCGATAATGGTGGGGGTGGCTTCAAAATCTTCACACCCGGCGGCAGATAAAACGCGGTTTAAATTGTTTAAGTGGGTACGCAATGCGTAGGTGATAAAAGTGCCGATGTCTAGGCTGGAAGCTTCCAATCCGACCGGGTTTTGCACCTGGTTACAGCCGTCTATATTAAATGTTTGCGGGAACAAGTGTATCACTTCCAAAGTTTCGCTTGCGCTTTCCGAGACGGACATATTGACCACTTCTTGCACGTCTTTTTGCGTTAAAACAATGCGCCCCGCATCAAAAAATTTTCCGGCTCCGGAGCGGCTGAAACTCAAAAAATCACCCCGTAAACCGACACAAATAATGGGGGAAAAATCAGCATATTCCTGTAATTGGGAAAAAATACGTCCCACCGCCTGTACGCTTTTGTCAAAATCTAAGATATAACAGCCGTTAACGGACGGACACGTTTCGCGCAAAGCATGCCGCACACGGAAGGTCCCGGTGGCGGTATCATACACAGACAGCGTAGCACTGATTTGCCCGCTGCCAAAATCCAGCGCGATAAAGTGTTGTTCCATGCCTTTATTTTATCAAATTTACTTTAGGCCCCGCTTTCGCCTAAGCTACGGCGGGAAAGGCAGGTCTTTTCGGCGGGAGAAAGCCTTAATTTCATATAATATAAGTATATGATAGAAATTAAGGATTTATCGTTTCATTTCGGGCTTCGCACTTTGTTTGAAAATGCCAATCTGCTCCTGCCGGACGGCCTAAAAGTAGGGGTGGTAGGGCTCAACGGCTGCGGTAAATCCACGTTGTTTAAACTGATTACGGGGGAGCTGTTTCCCGATGGCGGAAAAATAGACATTTCCCGCGGTACCCAAATAGCTTCCGTCGCGCAAGAAATTAAAGATCCGTCCAAAAAATTGTTGGAGTTTGTATTGGAGGCCCATAGCGAAATTACCCGCCTGGAGCGCGCTTTAACCCAAGACTTATCCGGTGAGAAAATGGCCGAAATTTACGACCGCCTGGATTTTTTGGGGGCTCATTCTGCCAAAGCCCGCGCCAGCGCTATTTTGAGCGGTTTGGGTTTTGAAAACAGCGACTTTGAACGTCCTTTAAAAGAATTTTCCGGCGGCTGGCAAGTGCGTGCCAATTTAGCCGCCACGTTGTATGCTCCCAGCAATTGTCTGCTTTTGGACGAACCGACCAACCATTTGGATTTGGAAACGTCAGCCTGGCTTGAAAATTACCTGGCTAAAACCGATAAAAGTGTGCTTCTTATCAGCCACGACCGCCATATTTTAAACCGCTTGTGCGATAAAATCGTACACGTGGAGAGCAATGGGCAACTGCGTATGTATAACGGCAATTATGACAGCTACGAACGCACCCGCGAAGCCGAGCAGGAAGGTGCCCGCCTGGCGGCAGCCAAACATGAGCGCGTGGTGGCGCATTTGCAATCTTTTGTGGACCGCTTCCGTTATAAAGCCACCAAAGCCAAGCAAGCCCAAAGCCGTATTAAAATGATTGAAAAAATGGGAGAACCGCCGGCTGTTATTAAAGACCCGGAAGTGCATTTTCAGTTTCCGTCTCCGGCCCCTTTAACGCAAGCCTTGGTAACCATAGAAGACGGCGTGGCCGGATATGACGATAAACCTGTTTTGCAAAATTTAACCTTGCGCATAGAGCCAGATGACCGCATTGCTTTATTGGGGGCGAACGGAAACGGAAAATCTACCTTGGCAAAGATTTTATCACACCGCTTATTGCTGATGGGCGGCAAGATGACCATTGCCAAAAAAATTAAAATCGCCTATTTTTCCCAACACCAAACCGAAGAATTAGACGTAGAGAAAACGCCGTACGAACAGCTTTCGTCTTTAATGCCGGACGCTACCGAAACCCAAATCCGCGCCCAATTGGGGGCTTTTGGATTAAATAAATCCAAATCCGATACCCTTATCGGCAAACTTTCCGGGGGAGAAAAATCCCGCTTGCTGTTGGCGTTGATTACCAAAGATGCGCCCAATATGCTGATTTTGGACGAGCCTACCAACCATTTAGACATTCTTTCGCGCCAGGCTTTGTTGGAAGCGTTAAATGCCTATGAAGGGGCTGTGGTGCTGATTACCCACGATTTACACGTAATAGAAATGGCTTGCGATACTTTATGGTTGGTGAAAGGCGGCACTTGCCAAATTTACCGCGGTGATTTGCAAGATTACAAAGCCAGCTTGCTAAAGAATAATGACAAAGGTGCTTCGCCCGCCAGCGATAAAGAAGGCTCTGCCGAAGCCCGCCGCCGCACCGCGGCCCAACGTCGGGCCGAGTTAGCCCCGCTGAAAAAAGAAATTCGTGAGTTGGATAAAAAGATGGAAAAATTAAACCATCGTAAAAAAGAGTTGGAAAATGCGTTACTGGTGCGCTATGATGCCGATAACAGCATAGAGTTGGCATTGTTGGGGGACCAAATCCGCGATATGGAAGAGCGTTGGCTGGCTTTAAACGAACACTGCGAAGCGGTTATGTCAGGCGGGGGGGACGCATGAGAGCTTTTGCCCTGTTGCCGGAAAGCTTGCAAAAGGCTTTATCTGCGTTGGGGATAGATACTCCCACGCAAGTGCAGCAGTCTGCCTTGCCGCCGGCCTTAAAAGGAAAAGACGTTTTAGCTACCGCCCAAACAGGTACGGGTAAAACCTTTGCTTTTTTATTGCCGCTCATCACCCGCTTGCAAGAACAGCCCGAAAAAGCGGCTTTAATTCTGTCCCCCACGCGCGAGTTGGCCCAACAAACCCAAAATGCTTTACATTCTTTGTTGGAAGATAAAAAAGCCTTGCTTTCTGTGCTGATTATCGGCGGAGACAATATTCATAAACAATATGCCGATTTACGCCGCCACCCCCGCATTATTATCGGCACACCGGGGCGCATTATAGACCATATCGGGCGCAAAAGCCTGAGCTTAAAAAATATCGGTTTTTTTGTGTTGGACGAAGCGGACCGCATGTTGGATATGGGGTTTATCCCCGACGTGAAAAAAATCGGCGCCGCTATTGCAACCGAACATCAGACCTTGCTTTTTTCGGCCACCTTGCCCAAAGAAATAGAAGCCTTGGCCCAAAGTTTTTTAACCGACCCGGTGCGCGTACAAATCGGCTCGGTTACCCGCCCGGTGGATTTGGTAGTCCAACAAATCGTACGCTTAAGCACGCGGGAAAAATTAACCCAATTGGTGCATGAGCTACACACCCGCAAAGGCTCTATTTTGGTGTTTGTCAAAAGCAAACACGGCGCAGACCGCCTGGCTAAACAACTCAAACAATATGGTTGTAAGGTGGGGGCTTTGCATGGGGATTTACGCCAAAACCGCCGCCGTCAGGTGATGGAGCAGTTTCGGGAAGGGCTGTTGCCGGTCTTGGTAGCAACGGACGTGGCCGCACGCGGAATAGACGTGGCAGATATGGCATGTGTGATTAATTATGATTTACCCCAATGCGCCGAAGATTATATCCACCGCATCGGCCGTACAGGCCGCGCCGGCAGTGTGGGGACGGCGCTTTCTTTTGTGACGGAAGACAAGGAAAAATGGACCGAAATTTGCCGCGTATGCCGTTTGGGAAAAGTAACGGAAATTACCAAAACCGGTCGCACCTTGCCGGCTCCCAAGTTTGTACCCGAACAGGCCCGCCGCCAAAAGAAGTCCGTCACTTGCGTTGCCAAGCCCGCTGAAAATGGGCAACCCATTCGCGCCAAAGAGCCGTCCGCTCAAGTATTGCCAACACCCAAAGCACAAGCGAAGAAAAAACAATCCGCCCCAACACAAAATCAGCCCCAAAATGCGGCACAAAAAAATGGTTTTAACGTGGTAAAGGTGGGGGGCAAAAAAACAGGCACCACGCAACCGAGCGAGAGAAAACATACTTTTCACGCTTGCCCTAAAAAACACGGCAAACAGAAATTTTTTAAGCGAAAAAGAAAATAAAAAACCCCGCCTTTTCGGCGGGGTTTTGTTTAGCGGAAAAATTACTTTAATTCCAAACAATTGGCCACTATCGGTGCATCTTTTCCGGCGGCTGTTTTGCAGACCCAGGCTGTGGAAGGGCAACAGAGTGTAGGGGCATAAACGCCGGTGTCTAAATGTTTGGGAAACATCATTTGCAATTGATAGCTTCTGTCATCTTTGGTTACCACAATGTGATCATTGAGCAGTTCGTAAATAAATCTGCCTTCTTGAAACGTATTGCCGGTGGAGTTATTAACACCTGTTAAAATAGCATCTAATTGGTTAAAGCTGGTGGGGGAATCTCCGTTGGCGGATTTATAGCGTACGGCAGAATCGTAAATTGTTTTCCCTTGGGTTAAGGCTTCCATCATTTCGGCCCGTTCTACGGCGCGGCGGTACTTCGGCAAAGCGGCAGAAGATAAAATGCCGATGATTAATACAACGACCAATAATTCGGTTAAGGTAAACCCTTTTTTCATAAAAGCTCCTTATCTGTTAAGATACTTAAAGTATATTGCTTTTAAGGCGGCATTTCAAGATTTTTTTATCCTTGTGCCCAAAAGGGGATACAGAATACTACTATTGGTAGGGCTTGTCAAGCCGTTTGTAAAAAAAGACTTGCCAAAAAAAAATAGTTTGGTTTAAAATAGGGAGGTAGGGTAGTTTAATTACAAACAAAGGAGGAAGTACTGCATGAAGAAACTACTTGGCTTGCTGTTGATGATGACCATGGTCTATCCTGCAAGCGCTGATGTACTGAAAAATGTGGATCTCAAAGGTGAAATCCAGACCATCGCCTCTGATGTGCACCATAATCCTAATGACTTGTATAACTCCGGCACCAACTTGCGTGTATTCGCGGGTGCTTCTTTTGATTTAGTGGAAGATGTAAGAGCGAACTTGCTCTTTGGCTATACCAATACATGGGGCCAATCTTCCAACGGACCTACCGGTTCCAATATTCAACATTATTGGGACAATGTAGAGCTGGCCGAAGCAAACATTGTACTTTCCAATTTGTTTGATTGTTTTGAACTTACCATCGGCCGCCAATTCTACGGCGATGAAGACAGCGCCGTTATGTATTTCGGCCCCAATCATTACAATGCCGAATCCAATGGTTGGAAAGCCTTGGACGCGGTGAAATTTACCTACGCTGATGATTACAAAGCTTTTACCATGTTGGCCGGTAAAGTATTAGGCGCCGGAGACCCGCTTACCGCCGGTATGGAAGGGGAAGTTTATGGCGCTGATTTCAAAATGAATTTGGGCGATAACTTCAAATGGCAAGTTTATGGTTACAACTTCCAAAACTTGAAATACTACGATGAAAAAACCAGCGCAGAAAAGTCTGCTGAACACCAAAACAGCGGTTTCTATGGTACTAAATTGACCTTCGCTCCCGAAGCCTTCACCTTGGCGGCTGAATATGCCCGCAACTTCGCCGGCGAACGCTTGGTTAAAGAAGAACAAGGTACCGGTTATTTGGTAAAAGCAGATGCCGCTTTGAACTTGGAAGCTTTCACCCCGCGCTTTGCCTTTGTCTATACCAACGGCTTTGACGGCTTGGGCAACTATACCCCGGGCTTGCTCGTCGGTGACAAATTTGATGTGTTGGACCACAGCTTGCGCTTGTTCAATGTGGGTGTGGACTTCAACACCGGCAAATGGACTTTTGCTTTGGACGGCTTCTCCTTCCAAGAACGTGAAGGCCACCATTCCGCCACCTTGGAAGCTGACTTAACCGCCACCTATGCCCACAATGAATATGTGGACTTGTTTGCCGGTATCGGCTATGCCAAATATGCTCATGCCAAAGCTGTCTTTGATCAAAAAGATAACACCAAAGGTCAGTTAGGTATTTTAGTGAAATTCTAATCTGCTGATTTTCACCAAAACCCCGCCCCAAAGGCGGGGTTTTTTTAGCTAATATTACCCCTTTTTTTCTGCGCGCAAAAAGATACAATAAAAGTATCTGCTAAAAAAGGGGTTAATATGAGAAGAATAAAAAATATTTTTTCTGTTTTTGTTTTGATTTTTACTTTATCGGTCCATGCCTATTCTGCCCAAGAATTAAAAGTGCTTTCCGCCACCCCCAGGGGGCAAAGCCAAATAAACGACTTACGCCAGATAAGCATTTCCTTTAACCAACCCGTAGTGGCTTTAAGCGAAGAAAATGCCTTTTCTTCTGATAACTGCCCCTTGCATATTACTCCTTCCATGCCCGGTAAATGCCGCTTTTCAGGCACGCAGACCTTAGAGTTTGAGCCACAAGAGCCTTGGCAGCCGTCCACCCGATACGAAGTGACTCTTTCGGGAGATTTTGCGTCCGAAGTATCCAAACAGCAATTAGCAGAGCCCTATACCTTTTCTTTTACAACCCGCCAACCCCGCGTCCTTGCCGTTTCTCCTTATGATAATGAACAATGGATAGATTTAAAACCGCTGATTTATGTAACCATCAGCCAAAAAATAAAGCTTTCTTCCGTCAAAGAAGGCGTAACGCTGAGTTATCAACAAGAAAGTATACCGCAACAAAGCCGTTGGCAAAAATTACGCGCTTATTTATTAGATGAGCCGGTCGTCCCTATCAAAGAAAAAATTTTATTGGATTATGATGTGCGTTTTATCACCGAGAAAGAACACAAAGAAAAGTTTTCATATTACGAGCCGGAACAAGTGCTGGTCTTTACGCCGACCCATCCGTTGCCCAAAGGCACCCGCATTACATTAAACATCGGTAAAAAGGTGCAACCGCAAGTAGGCGTGTTGGGTATGGAGAATGAATACACCAGCTCTTTTATGACTTATCCCGAACTGCAAATTATGGGGGGAGAATTTACGGGTTGTCTGCCCTACAATGCGCAAATTCGTTTTTCTACACCGGTACGTTTAAAAGATTTATTAAAACATGTAAAGCTGGATCCGGCTGATGCTTTATTAGATATTACCCCGCAAGAAGCAGAAAGTCTGGGGCAACAAAAACGCGGCACCGCTCAAGAAAAGGGATATTTTGCCA
>JAFVWP010000098.1 GCA_017501565.1 Elusimicrobiaceae bacterium
AAGAAAAACCGTCGGTTCTAAGTCTAAATAACTTTAAATTTTAGGATTTAACATATGGCAGAAGAAAAAGTAACGAAAACCGCCTCTGCTGCTCCTGCGGCAAAAGGCAAAAAGAAAAACGCCAAAGCTCCTGCGTTCGGCGTGGTGCATATTTATTGTTCTTTCAATAACACCATCGTAACCGTCAGCGACGACAAAGGCAACACCATTGCTTGGTCCACCGCCGGTTCCCATGGTTTTAAAGGCACCAAAAAGAGCACTCCGTTCGCCGCTCAAATTACCTGCAACAAAGCTGCTGAAAAAGCCGTTGCCTTGGGTATGCGCGAAGTAGCCGTAAAAGTTTGCGGCCCCGGTCAGGGACGTGAAACCGCTGTACGTGCCGTACAACAAGCCGGCCTTACGGTTTCCTCTATCAAAGACGTGACCCCCATCCCGCACAACGGATGCAGACCCCCTAAAGCCCGGAGAGTATAAGATTTATGTCCAGAAATACTGAAGCTAGCTGCAAAAAATGCAGAAAATTAGATTGCAAATTGTTCCTGAAAGGTACCAAATGCTACACCAACTGCGTCATTGACAAGTTGGCCGCCACCAAAGTTCGCGGTGCAAAAGGCGCCGGCAAAGTCCGCCGCACCAAATTGTCCGAATATGGTATCCGCTTGCAGGAAAAACAAAAAGCCCGTTTTCAGTCTGGTATGTCTGAAATTCCGTTCCGCAATATGTTCGACAAAGCTTCCAAATTGCAAGGTCAAACCGGTGAAAACTTCTTGCGCTTATTGGAAACCCGCTTGGATAACATCGTGCGCCGCTTAGGCTTTGCGGTATCTTTGAAAACCGCCCGCCAAATCGTCTTGCACGGCTATGTAACGGTAAACGGAAAAGCAGTCAACGTACCTTCTTTCCAAGTCAAACCCGGCGACAAAGTAGCTTTAAGCAGCGCTTTAGCCGAAAACACCCAAGTAAAACAAGGCTTGTTGGAAACCGAAAAACGCAACCAACGCCCCAGCTTCTTGGAATTTGATGCGGAGAAAATGACTGGCAAACTTTTGAGATGGCCCGACAGAGCGGAAATGTCCTACCCTGTCAATGAGCAGCTCATCGTAGAATACTATTCTAAATAGTGCGGAGGCTGAAATGGCTTTTAATGAATTAGTTCTTCCCCAAAAAATTCAGTTGGACGAAAAAACCGCTTCTGAGTATTACGGCAAATTTACGGCCGAACCTTATGAAAGCGGCTATGGCCACACGGTTGGTAATTCCTTGCGCCGCATCTTGCTTTCCGGTATGGAAGGCGCTGCCGTAACAGCGGTGCGCATTGCCGGAGCCGTGCACGAATTCAGCACCTTGCCCAATGTACGGGAAGACGTCATCAACATCTTGCTCAATTTGAAACATTTGCGCATTAAGATGGATAACAAAAACCGCGAATATGTTACCTTAAGCGCCGCTAAACCCGGCCCGGTAACCGCTGCTGACATTGAAGAAGTAGATGGTGTGAGCATTGTGAATAAAGACTTGCAGTTGGCCACTTTGGAAGTGGGCGGCAGCATTGAAATGGAAATGGAAATTTCCCGCGGTAAAGGCTATGTGCCGGCTGAAGACTTGGCCAAGATTCAGCGCCCGGCCGGATTTATTCCGGTGGAT
>JAFVWP010000007.1 GCA_017501565.1 Elusimicrobiaceae bacterium
AGAAGGATCTTTTGCGGCAAGGTCGGTACGTGCGGCGGCTGAGGCTATTTGTTTAAGGTCGCCGGAAGCCAAAGCGTTTTTAAAAACTTTGCTGTTATACCAAGGTATTTTGACCGTATATCCTATTTTATCTTTAAGCAAAGCCTGAACGTCTTTGTCGGAAAAATTTATGTTTGAAGTTACAGCCCGGCGGAAAGCTTCGCTTTCTCTGCCTTTTGCGCCTGCCGCGAGCAGTAAAAGCGGCACGTTTTTGTTTTTGTTTTCCGAGGCCGCCAAAATAAGGGGCGTCTTCCCGGAGGGATCGACCCTTTCAATGTCCGCGCCCGTCATTAATATCAGTTTGGCTATATTCGGGTTGATATTATTCTTTGCGGCCAAAAGGAGCGGCGTATATCCTTCTTTATTTGCGTCTTCGGCGTTTACTCCGGCCTCAAGCAGAACTTTTATTATTTGGGCGTCGCTTGTGTTTTTTACGGCCAAAGTTAGGGGCGTTTCGCCGTTTTTGTCCTTGCCTTTTACGTCTATGTTTGAGGTGTAAAGATATCCGCTGACGGAGTTGAAATCCGAAATCAGCAAAGCCTTTACAAAAGCCTGGTTGTTATACCAAGCCTGATTTTTTGTTTCGGAAGAACAGCCCGTCAACAAAACTAAATTTAAAAGCAAACAGAACGTAAGAAGGCGTTTCATAAAACCCCCTTTATTGTATTATACCGCCGCCCAAGACGATATCCCCGTCATAGAAAACCGCGCTTTGGCCCGCCGTTACGGACATTTGCGGCTCGTCAAAAGTGATTTTTACTTTGCCGTCTTCAAGCGGTTTTACCGCAGCCGAAGCGGGTATATGCTGGCGTCTTATTTTTACGAGGCATTTTATTTCATTCTCCGGCTTGCTTACTGAACACCAGTTAACTTTATCCGCAACAAGCTCGGAAGAAAACAAATCTTCTTTGTAGCCGGCTATTATCTGATTGTTTTTTACGTCTATTTTGACGACGTAAAGCGGCCTTTCGCTCCCTCCGCCGGTAAGGCCTTTTCTTTTGCCTATGGTATAGTTCCATACGCCTTGGTGTTCGCCCAAAACTTTGCCGGTTTTATCTACGATTTTACCCGGTTTCGGTTCAAATTTAAGGATGTCGTTGTAATCGCCGCAGTAAAAATCCTGGCTGTCGGCTTTTTCGGCGACGGGCAGATTGTATTTAAGGGCAAGGCTTCTTATTTCCGGCTTGGTGTAAGAGCCCAGCGGGAACAGAGTTTGCGAAAGTTGTTCTTGCCCTAAGCGGTAAAGAAAATAGCTTTGGTCTTTATTGTCGTCTTTGCCTTTTCTAAGCCGCCAAAGTTTGGAATTTTCGTCAAAATCTATTACGGCGTAATGGCCGGTGGCGAATTTGTCAAAGTCAATTCCGTTCCTGCGCGCGCTTTTTGGCAGCGCGCCGAATTTTACGTAACTGTTGCACCATATGCAAGGGTTGGGAGTGCGGCCCGCTTTGTATTCGTCTTTAAAATTGCCCAGGACTATTTGTTTATATTCTTCGCGGCAGTCTATAACTTTAAAAGGTATTTTAAGGAAGTCCGCCACTTTTTGGGCTTCGGCGAT
>JAFVWP010000099.1 GCA_017501565.1 Elusimicrobiaceae bacterium
ACATGTAAGAAATGGATAGAAGACATCCACCCCAACAGCGGCAACATTTCTTTACCCGCAAACGGAATTTGCGTCAAGCCGTACACGATGATAAAGAAGAACAATGTAATCTTGGCAGACCAGGCGGGAGCTGTTTTGTTTAACATACCAAAGATAATCAAGGTAAAGATGGGCACATTGTAAAACCCATTTACCATCTGTAAATAGTTAAACAAGCCGGACGGCGCCTTGGCAATCAGCGGGGTCACACACATAGAGAAAACCGCCAAAATAATAGCCACCACTTTGCCGGCGATAACCACTTGTTTATCGGTGGCGTCCGGTTTTACATAGGGTTTGTAAATGTTAAGCATAAACAAAGCAGACGTAGAGTTTAACGCCGCATTGAAAGAGCTTAAAATAGCACCAAACAATACCGCCGCAAAGAAACCCTTTAAGTAAAAAGGCAAGACTTTGTTTACTAACATCGGATAAGCCATATCCCCATGTTGCAACGGATTATCTTGGAAAATATGGAAGGCTATGATCCCGGGAATAATCAAGTACAAAGGCCCGAATAATTTGAAAATAGCCGCAAAGAGCAACCCTTTTTGGCCTTCTTTCAAATTTTTCGCCGCCAAAGCGCGTTGGATAATGGTTTGGTTGCACCCCCAATAGAAAAGGTTCACCAAGAACATACCCGTAAACATCGTCAAAAAGGGTACAGGGTCGCCTGCTTTGCCGATGGCGTTAAATTTTTCCGGGTGAGCATCTATAATGGTGTTTAGACCGCCTAATAAATCTCCGCCGCCCACGTAGAACAACGCAAAAATAGGAATCATCAGACCGCCGATAATCAACCCGATGCCGTTTAAAGTATCGGCAACAGCCATAATGCGCAAACCGCCGGCCAAAGAATAAATTACCCCCAAAATACCAATGGCTACCACCACTATAATAATGGAAGTCATGTAGTCAATATTGAAGGTCCCCATAATGTCAAAAATACCGCCCATACCGATAGCGCCGGAATAAAGCACGGTCGGCAATAAAATGAGCACATATCCGGCTAAGAACAAGAAATTGACAATTTGCTTGGTCGTAGCGTCGTAGCGCTCTCCGATAAAATCAGGAATGGTGGCATAGCCTTTTTTTAAGTAACGGGGCAAAAAGAAAAAAGCTACGATGATCAGCGCTAAAGAAGCACCTACTTCGTAGCCCATGCCGGACATATTAAACATATATCCCTGGCCGTTCAGCCCCACCATTTGTTCCGTAGACAGGTTTGTCAGCAATAGCGAAGCGGCAATCACCCAGCCTGTCAAACCGCGTCCTGCCAAGAAATATCCTTCTTGAGACGTGGTATCGTTCTTGCGCGTGAGATAATAAGAAATTCCCAGCACCAGAGCGGTAAAACCTACAAACGACACGATTGTAAGCAGCATCCGTCCTCCGTACATAAGATTTCAACAACTTTTTTGCCCGACGCGGCCCTTGAACCGGGCCGTTTTCTGCAAAAATCGGAAAATACTAAAAAGAACTTGCACTACACAAAATGAATGGATATACTATCGTTATAATCTCATTGTAATTATAAAACTGCCGTCCGTCAATCTGTTTTTTGGAGGTGTGGTATGATTGCTTGGTTTTTGTTTGGTTTTATGTGCGCTATGGTGGGCATTTTTGCCGTTGCTTACGCTAAATTCGTAACATTGCAAAAAGCGGTAAAACGCGCTTGGCTTCGCTTAGACATCAGCTTAAAAAACAGGCAAGATTTAGTGCCTTCGGTTTGCCTGTTGGCAGCGGGGGTAGAAAATTTGCCCAAAGAAACTTCTTTACAACTTCAAATGCTCCGGGAAAAAACAGACGCTTGCCCGGATATTCGCCAACGCATGGAATACGAACAGCAAATCAGCCATACTTTGCGGGAAATATTCAAGGCCGCCTATACCGATAAAAACATTGCCGAGCAAGAGCTTTTACAACATTTGTGCAAAGGAATCATTTCTCACGAAAAGCGCATTCAAGGCTGTAATAAACGCTACAACAACGCCGCGCGGGATTTAAACACATTGGCCGATATTATCCCCATTAATCTCATAGCCAAGGCCATGGAAATAAAAGAAGCCCCTTATTTTGATTTTCATAAAAGCCTGTAAAAAACCCCGCCCTAGGGCGGGGTTTTATTTAGCAAGTCATTTGCTTATCCATATCCAACAAGGCATTGATGCGCTTTTCTATGGGAGGGTGCGTAGCAAACACCCCGGACAGATAAGCAAAGAAATTATTTTTTTCCAACGGATTAGCAATGCACATGGCCGACATGCTGGCCCGTTTATCCAATTCTTCCACGCGGCTGTCATGGCTGATTTTATACAAAGCTTCTGCCAAAGCGCGCGGATTACGCGTCATATAGGCCGCTGTTGCATCGGCATAATACTCGCGCGTGCGGGATATGGCCAAACGAATCAACGGCGCTAAAACATAGCCGTAAATCGCAAACAAGCAACCTAACAGCAGTAGCAAAGATTGTCCGTTATTTTTGCTATTCTTTCTATTTCTGGAAGAACAACGCGCCGAGCGGAAACAAATTTCAGACAACAGCGTAAAGAAAGAAATCCCCGCTATGGTAATAAGCATCAGGCGCGTATCGCGGTTTAATACGTGGGAAAGCTCATGAGCAATAACACCGGCTAATTCTTGGCGGTCTAACTTTAGCACAATTCCTTTTGTCAGCGCAATGGAAGCGTGCTCCGGGTCTCTGCCGGTGGCAAAAGCATTTAAAGAATCATCATCAATAATAAATACCCGCGGTACAGGTAAACCCGAAACGGCACATAAATTTTCCACCAAAGCAAATATTTCAGGTTGGTCTTCGCGGTATATCTCCACAGCACCGCTACCCTTTAGCAAAATATGGTCCCCCACGAACCACGAAAGCAATACCCAAATCATGGCCAACAACCAAAAAAACGGCAAAAAATGCAAAGCCGCGGCATTGGTGCGGTCAAAGGCTAAGCGTGTATCACTGGGAATAATTTCTAAAGATTCATAATGAATGGCTTCTGCTTCCGATAAAACACCCGGCTCAGCCGAGCTGCGCAATGCCCCAAAAAGGCACACATAGCCCAATGCGGCAAATACAAGCGGAAAAAGCAAAACAAGCAGCCAAGTACGCCGCTTGTTTTGCGCCATTATTTCTTCAATAAAAGACATAGCCATTAAAATTTAACGGCTACCGGTTGACGGGCGGCATCTTCTCCGTCGGCAAGTTCAAAAAATTCACGCGTTTCAAACTTAAACCAAGAAGCCACAATATTGCTGGGGAACATTTCCACGCGGGTATTGTAGGCCATCACATTGCCATTATAAAAACGGCGGGCGGCTTGGATTTTGTCTTCCGTATCGCGCAATTCTTGTTGCAGTTGCAAAAAGTTTTGGTTGGCTTTTAAATCCGGGTAATTTTCGCTCAAAGCAAAAACGGATTTCAAAGCCCCCGTCAAAACGTTTTCGCTTTGGGCTACTTCTTCCATAGAAGAATGCGGCGCCATGGCAGAGTTGCGCGCTTGAATAACTTTTTCCAACGTGGCGCTTTCGTGCTTCATATAGCCTTTTACGGATTCCAACAAGTTGGGGATCAAGTCATAGCGGCGCTTCATTTGCACTTCAATATCACTCCAAGATTCTTGCACATAGTTGCGCAAGGCGATCAATTTATTGTACGTTAACATCCCATAAATTACAGCTACTACCAAACCGATAATCACAATACTGATTCCACTCATTTTTCTCTCCTTTTTTACAGACATTCTGCTTATTTATTATCATACAATAATTTTTAAGATTTTAGAACAATATTTTAGGGAACATAAAAACTAAAAAACCCCCGCTTTTCGCGGGGGTTTAAATTTCTTACACCGACAGGTACTGATTAACTATCTGACTCTCTCACAGGTCAAGATTTCCCAAGAGTAAGCAGAAGCACCAGGGGTTGTTGTGTCCGAATCGTTAAAACAAGTACCGATACCCTCTTTTCCTTCATCGGCAGCTTCGCGGCAATCACCCTGCGGGCTGGCTGAAGGACAGCTACCACACATATAACAATAGTCGGTACCGGTTACAACCCATTCATAAACAGCATTAGGATCTTCCGTGCTGCACTGGGTAACTTGGACCCAATCATAGTTACCATTGGATTGTTTGCGGCATTCGTGCTCTTCATCGTCGCCAAATTCGCATTGTTGTCTTGCGTACTTATCATAACCCGTACATTCGCCCCATTCGCTCCACTCGCCGGTATCCTCATTGCAAGTGCGGGTCTGAGTACCATACGTATACGACCCACCGAAAATCGGACCGCAACCGCATTGGCGTTTATCTTCCCCTGGGCAAGGTTTCGGCAATTGCTCATAGCCACCACAGGTTAAGTACACTCTATTGGTTCCGGCTACTCTCAGGGATCGCCAAGTGATTTCGCTACTATTCCTATAATTACAAGCCGGAAAAGTATGAGTTCCCAATGTCAAGCTTTTAATATTGGCCTTGGTAGTAGCGTCTAAATTGCTCAAATTGCTCAACATGGTATCGGTAACATTCAAATTGCCATCAAATTTTAAAGTAGCCACCCCATGAGTGCCAGATCCTACAAGCAGTTCGGCACCTTTCACTTGGGAAGCGGAATAAGATGAATTTAAAGACAAAGGCCCCGCCTTTACAATCATGTCCCCGGCGGTAAACTCTCCCGAGCCGTTTAAATCCGTATTGGCAATTGTCCAAGACGGAACGGACATAGAACACTTGTTCAGCAAGCCCACATCGCAAGTGCCGTCCACAGCAATATCGCTGTAAGAAGCATACGGAATGGGGAAATAGGACACCATTTTAATTGTATTGTTCGTCGCCGCAAAAGCAGGCCCGACCAATACAAGAGCCGCTAAGGCTAATGTAAATTTTTTCATAGGCTAACCTCATAAAAAATAAGACTAAAATACATTAAAAATCTAGCAAATAAAACCATTATAGTCAAGACCCAAAAAAATATTTTTTACAAATTCTTTTTTTAGTTAATTTTTATATGTGTGTTATCCGCCCCACAAATGTTTATTTTTTATATACTATTGGTATGTTATTAGCATGGTTTCATAGTATATTTAATTTTCACGCATATCACCGCCTGGCCCTACTATCCGCTGGGAAGACGGCCTTGTTCGGCGTATGGATTACGCTGGTAAGCATTTTGTGCTTTTATTTTTATGCTTCGTGGCAAATCAGTGTGCAACTGCCTACTTTTTTGAATAATTTCCCCCCGTTAAGCTTTGAACAGGGCGAACTAAAATCCCCCGCCAAACGCACCTTGCTTGCTATACCGCAAACGCCGTACGGCATTGTGTTTGACGCGCAAACCCGCCAAGCACCCGCTCCAACTTACTTTTTGGAAAATCAGGTATTGGCCTTGGTCGGGCAAAAGGAAATATTTATTCCGTCCGTAGGCGGCGTACAAAGCCAGCCGATTCCTTCCCAATGGGACTCAGACATTACCCCGCAAACCTTATTAAAAGAGCAAGCCAACATTGCCGCCGCGTTGAGAACCATTTTCTTATTTGGCGGGGCAATGCTACTGATTATGTTCTTTTTCGGCTCTTTTTGTATGGCTACGGCGGTATTGTTTTTTTGGAAAGGCATCACCCGCCAAAACGTATCTTTGGCCCATATTTTCCGTTGGGCCGTTTTCTTACAAGGGCCCGCGTTTGCCTTGTGGTTGGTGAATTTATTTATTGGTGTACCTTTATTTTTGTTTGCCGTCTTTATTTTGTTTATGATGTACTGCCAACAAATTTTCAATACTCTTCCCGAAAGAAAACAGAGGTAATGTATGTTGCTTAAAATCATTCGCAAATTCAGTTCTGCCCACCGCTTGCCGCAATACGACGGCCCTTGCTATCAATTGCACGGGCACACCTGGAAGGTGGTTTTCCTGATAGAAGGCCCCGTCCAATCCAACGGCATGGTTTATGATTTCAAAATACTCAAAAAATTATTGGACGAACAATTGCCGGATCACCAATACTTAAACGATTTGGTAGAAAATCCCACCGCCGAAAACTTGGCCCCCTACCTGTTTGCAAAGGTAAATACGGCTTTACAACCGCTGGGATTAAAATTAAAATCTTTGGAACTTTGGGAAAACGAAAATGCCGCAGCCGTCTTTGAAGGTTAACGAAATTTTTTATTCTATCCAGGGCGAAGGCCCCCATACCGGTATGCCGGCGGTATTTTTGCGCTTGGCCGGTTGCAGCATGGGCTGTGCTTTTTGCGATACGCGATACGCCTTTTCCGACGGACAGCTGATGCCGTTGACCGATATTGTGCAAGCCATGGAAAAATATCCTTGCCGCAACGCAGTCATCACCGGCGGGGAGCCGACCGAGCAGGATTTTGCTCCGCTGGCGGCCTTGTTAAAACAACGCGGTTGGTGCTTGCACATGGAAAGCAACGGCGCACATGATGCAGACGTGAGCAACATTGACTTTTTGGTCATTTCCCCCAAAAAATATGTCAGCCGCCAAATGCTCCAAAAAGCCCACGCCATCAAAATAGTGATCGGCCAAGAAACCGATTTGCAAGATTTACAAAATTATTTTCAATACGCAAACGAGCGCACCGCCGTTTGTTTACAACCGCAAAGCAATTTACAGGAGAATATAGACCTATGCGTAAAACTCATCAAACAAAACCCCTTTCTAAGGCTCAGTCTGCAAACGCACAAAATGGCAAACATAAAGTAGCCAAAGTTTCGCAAGAAAAAATCTTACAAAATCTGCGCGAAATTTTAGCCTATATCGGCGATGACCCCAACCGCGAAGGACTGCAAGAAACGCCGATGCGCATTTTACGCAGCTGGGAAAAAATCTACGGCGGATATAAACAAAAACCGCAAGACGTACTTAAAACCTTTACCGAAGGCTCCTGTGAAGAAATGGTGGTGCTCAAAGATATTGAGTTTTACTCTACGTGCGAACATCACTTACAGCCTTTTTTCGGCACTATCAGCATCGGATATTTGCCCAAGGACCGCGTGTTGGGCATCTCTAAATTAGCACGCCTGGTGGAAGTATATGCCCGCCGTCTGCAAATTCAAGAAAAATTAGTGGCAGAAATTGCCGACAGCTTAATGCAAACATTGCAACCGCACGGCGTTATGGTGGTATGCAAGGCCAAGCACATGTGTATCAGTTCCCGCGGAATTGAAAAACATAATGCCGTTATGGTTACCAGCGCCATTCGCGGTGCGTTTAAAAAATTAGAAGTGCGCAGCGAATTTTTAGAAATGATTAAGTAAGGACTTGGTATGAGCGCAAAAATTATGGGCATTATCAATGCCACGCCGGATTCTTTTTACGACGGAGACCCGCAGAATAATTTGCAAACTTTACTGGCCAAATGCCGCCAATATATCCAAGACGGCGCAGACATATTAGACATCGGCGGAGAGTCTACCCGTCCGTTTGCCACCCCCGTAACGGCAGAAGAAGAATTAGCCCGCACCTTGGATTTGGTCAAAACGGCCCGCCAAGAATGGCCCGAGATCGTTTTATCCCAAGATACCTTCAAACTCCCGGTTGCGCAAGAAGCCTTAAAAGCGGGTGTCAATATGATTAATGATGTCAGCGGTACACCGGACCCGGAAATGTTTCGCTTAGTAAAAGATTTCGGAGCACAAATCGTAATTACCCATAATAACCCTGACCCGGCTAATATGCACCAAGTGTTAGATTACAAAGATCTGATAGCCGAAGTGAAAGATTTTTTGGTTACTAAAATTACCCAAGCCCGCCACTGCGGCCTTACTGCGGAGCAAATCATTATAGACCCGGGGTTTGGTTTTGCCAAAAACAGAGCCCATAATTACCGGCTGTTGGCTCATTTGGACGAATTTAAAACCTTGGGGGTACGCCTACTGATAGGGCTCTCTCACAAGAAATTTTTAAGCCAACCCGGCGAAAAACCCCCGAAACGTAAAACCCAAACCTTATGCGCCAATTTTGCCGCTTTACGCGCCGGGGCCGATATTTTACGCGTACATGACCCGCGCGAAACTTTAAAAGTAGTACAATTTTTTAACGAATTGGAGGCCAACGTATGAGCAAAGTATTTTTAACCCAGGCAGGTTCTTTCCACGCCAAACACAGCCACGACGGCACCTTAGCCGAGCCTTTGCACGACCATCTTTTCCGCTACGAAGCCACTTTTTACGGAGATATTAACGAAGAACACTTTTTAATTGATTTCCGCCAAATCAGCAATATGTTCAAAACCGAATTGGAAAAAGGTTTAGACGGCTCTGACTTAACCACTTTTTTACCTTTTCCGACGGCAGAAAGCCTGGCTATTTGGATTTATGACCGCGTCAAAGCCAGAATGCCCAAGCTTTACAGCATTAAACTATACGAAGAAGAGGACCGCTGGGTGGAATACCGCGGCGAAGAATAATGGCAAAAGCGGTTTTGGGTCTGGGCAGTAATCAAGGTAACTCCAAAGAAAACTTGGACCGCGCCATAGAAGCGCTGAGTGCTTTGGGCCAAGTCAAAGAAGTAGCGCCGTATATTTTATCCGAGCCGGAAGGATACGACGCACAGCCGGATTTTGTCAATTCCGTCGTCATTTTATCTACACCTTATAAACCAGCCGACTTACTGAAAAAACTCAAAGAATTAGAAACCCGTTTGGGCCGCGTGCCCACGTTCAGAGACGGCCCGCGCGTGATAGACTTGGATATTTTATTTTATGACGATGAAGAAATTTTTGATACGGACGTTATGCTCTTTGTCCCGCACCCGCGGCTAGCCCAACGAGAGTTTGTATTAAAACCGCTTAGCTATTTATTGCCGGATTATGTGCACCCGCTTTTTCAAAGGTCCGTTACGCAGTTGTACCGCGAACTTATGCGAAAAAAAGGAAAAGTAACCTGTAAAATTTTGTAAAATATAGTTTTGAACGGAATATTTTGGAGTAATAATCATGAAGAAAGCTGTCTTTTTATGTTTGGCAGGACTTTTGATGGGGGCCTGTCACAGCGGCAATGTAAACCCCGGCCGCGTGGGACAAATGTATTTATCCACCATCGCTTTTAGCGTCAATGCCGATGAAATTAAATTGGCTTCTTATAAAAACATTGATGAAGCCGTAAAAGTTTTCAAGAAGAACCCGCAAGTGCAAATTGAAGTACGCGGATATACAGATGCCAGCGGAAATGAGCAAAAAAATATCCGCCTGTCGCAAAAACGGGCCGATAAAGTGGCGCACGCTTTGAAAATCCGCGGGGTCCCGGCGGAAAAAATTACCGCCAAAGGATACGGCGCGGACAAGCCCATTGCATCTAACAACACCCCGGAAGGGCGCGAACAAAACCGCCGTGTGGAAATAGAATTTCCCTATCCCGGGAATTAATTTGTAGCAAAACCCATGTCAGCACGAGTGGGTTTTTATTTTATAAGGAGGCATTCGTGAAAAAAGTAGCCTTATTATGTGCCGCCGCTTTATGCTTAGCGGCCTGTCATTGTGAAAGAAAAACCACCGGCACCCCCTGCCGCAAAGCGTCTTGCCAAGCCAGCGCCGTAAAACAAGACACTCAAAAAAACAAAGCCAATTGCCCGAAGGCTCAAAAAGCTGCCGCTGAAAAGAAGGCCGCCGAGCAAAAAGCCGCCGCTGAAAAGAAAGCCGCCGAACAAGCTACCGCTTTGTCCAGCGTGGGTAATACCGCCCGCCAAGGCAATGTAATTTCTTTGAAATTCAAAGAGCCCATTCGCTTTGCTTACAACAGCGATAAAATTTTAGACAATTCTAAAAACGAAATTAATGCCACGGCCGATATTTTGAAAAAATATCCCAACAATAAAGTGCTCGTAAAAGGTTATACGGACTCTTTGGGAGACCCGCTGTATAATGTGGACCTTTCCCAACGCCGCGCCCAAGCGGTGGCCGATGCCTTGAAAGAACGTGGCGTAAAAGCGGAAAACATTACCGCCAAGGGCTTTGGTGCAGCCGACCCTATCGCCACGAATAAAACCTCTGCCGGACGTGCCCAAAACCGCCGCGTAGAATTGCAAATTGAAGTAAAATAATTTTGGTGTGCAAGTATCAAAAAACCCCGCTTAACAGCGGGGTTTTTTATGGGTGAAAATTTTATTTATCACTTTCAATATAGCCGAACTTTTCCAACCATTTGCGGTCATTGCGCCAATCGGGGCTGACGACGACCTGTAATTCCAAGCGGTAAGGCGCACCTAAAAACTCGGCAATGCGCTTTTGGGCATTCTTACGCAATTGTGCAATGGCACTGCCGCCTTTTCCGATAATGATGGGTTTTTGGCTTTCGCGCTCCACGTGAATAATGGCACGAATAAAGTTTTTATCGCCCAAATCTTCGGTAAATTTCTCAATTTCCACTTGCGTGCTGTACGGGATTTCTTTTTGATAAAGCTTAAAGATTTGTTCCCGTATAAATTCCGCCGCATAAAAGCGTTCCCAGCGGTCCGTCCATTGTCCGGGCGGGAAGTAGGCCGGACTGCAAGGCATCGCCTTCGCTACGGCCGTTTTCAGCTCTTCTACGCCGTCTTTACGCGGGGCACAGACATAAAACACCCGGGAAAGATTCGGCAAAGCCTGTTTTATTTCTTTTTCTAAATTTTCCAAAGAAGATTTTTCTTTAACCAAATCCGTTTTGGTTAATACCAAATAGACCGGGCAAAAAACCTGGCTTATTTTTTTAAATAAATCCGCATGTGCGGGCAAATCCGGCGCGGACGCATCTATCAGCAAAAGTACCAAATCTGCATCTTCCCCCACGGCGCGGTCCACACAGGCGGCCATGGTTTGTTGCAGTTTATAACGCGGACGCAAAAAGCCCGGCGTATCCACAAACACTACTTGAAAATCGTCCCCTTCAATAATAGCCAAAATATTTTGGCGCGTAGTTTGCGGCTTGTCCGTTACAGGAGAAAGAAGTCCCCCCGCCAGCGCATTTAACAACGTAGATTTACCCGCATTGGGCAAACCGGAAAGCACGGCAAAACCGCTATGGAAATTTTCTGTTTGTGTGGTCATACCTATATTGTACTTGATTTTTGAAATCTTCCGCTAAAATTTATCAAAAAACGCCCCTTGCGGGGCGTTTGGGTAAACAACTATTTTTAATCGGTAATGTAACTAGCCGTGATTTCACCAAAATAAAAAGTATGATAATCGTTCGGCATTTTTTCGTACCATTGTTCGCGCACCGCGCCGTCTAACAGCGGGGCTTGCATTTCCGTTTTGCACAACACTTTACACTCATATTGAATAGCTTTACAGGCAATCAACGGCACAGACACACTTTGACCCGGCAAAAGGCTGAATCCGCAGGCGGCTATTTTATCCGTATCGGCGCCGCATTTGGTACCGCAAAAAGCCAATTCTTTGCTTAAATCTTCTTTCGGTAACGTAATGGTAAACTGCGGATTTTTATCCAACAGCTGATGGGTATAGCGGTTGTGGCGCACCATTACACCAAATACAGGCTTGCGCCAAGAATAGCCCAAGTAGCCCCAACCAATCGTCATCGTATTGGTTTTTCCGTCTGCGTGCGTGGTTAAAAACGCACCTTTTTGCAAAATCTGCAAAACTTCTTTGGCATGTTCGTCAAAAGTTATTTCTTTCATAGTTTCCCCCTTATCCGCATATTATAAAAAATTTAGTCCCAAAACTCCTATTTTTTTTGGATTATAAAAAACACCCCGCCGTTGTGTTCGGCGGGGTGTTCAGATTAAGCAAATTTTATGCTTTTTTGTTTTCGGCTTCCACGGCGGCAGACTCTTTCTTCCAAGTAGTAGCGATGAAACCCATCGCGATAATACAAGAAATAACACAAGAGATATATACCCCTTTCCAGCCGAAGCTTTTGCTGATATAAGCGGCCCCGGTGCTGGACAACATTGCACCGAAATAACCGAACATACCGGTAAAACCGCAAGCGGCGGAAACCGATTCTTGCACGGTTACACGGGAAGCTTGCACACCGCCGGCCAAGTTTTGCGGCCCGTCCACAAAGAACCCGATGAAGGAAGCCAACAAAGTAGTCCAGAAGAATTGATCCGTACCGGCCACGACATAAAAGCCCCAACAGCTGGCAGCCAAAATGACCAAGTAAATAATGTTCATTTGCGTGCAGCGGCCTTGGAACCATTTATCGGCCAAGTATCCGGCTATGATACCGCCCGGCATACCCAAGAACGGCATCCATTTCATGGCAGAAACGGCCGCTTCTTGGCTGAAACCGCGTTCTTGCGTTAAGAACATCGTACCCCAATCCAACGTGGCAAAACGTACATAGTAAACAAAAATGTAAGAGATAGCCAACGCCCACAAGAAGGGGTTTTTAAGCACGTGTTTTTTAAGGATTTCCCAATGGGAAAGTTTGCTTTTTTCTTTTACG
Source organism: Elusimicrobiaceae bacterium (assembly GCA_017501565.1). GTDB lineage: Bacteria > Elusimicrobiota > Elusimicrobia > Elusimicrobiales > Elusimicrobiaceae > Avelusimicrobium. The sequence goes on from JAFVWP010000099.1 coordinate 12,449, forward strand.
GGCATCACGTCGTTTTTATAAACTTCAATGGCGGGCAAACCGACGCTGGCCGGTTTATCGGTCAAGAAGAACAACAAGAAGATGCTATAAGTAATACCCATAATAGCCGGGATAATGAAAGCCATTTTCCACAAGTCAAATTTGAGCAAGTGGGCAATCAACACACCGACGAAGAAAGCACCGAACGTATGGGAAGAAGACCACAAAGTCCATTTGGTGGCTCTTTCGGAAGGAGAGAACCAATAAACCAACCCTTTGGCTACCGGCGGGAACCCTAAAGATTGGGCCAAGCCGTTTAAACCCCACAGGAAGGCGGCCAAGGCCACCAGCGGCAAGGTAATGCCCATATTGCCCAATGCTTGTTGGAATTGGGGCAAGAACGGGAAAGCCAAGTTAATCAAAGACGAAGCAAACAACCCCATCGCCATGACGGAGCGGATATTGCAGCGGTCAGCCAACACACCGCTTAAAAACTTACCGATACCATAGGTAAGATAAATGGTGGTGCCGATGTAACCCAAATGAATAACGTCCAAGCCGAGGTTTTCACTCAAGGCAGGTTTTACGTAGTCCAAGTTTTTGCGGGTAAAGTAGAACAGGGCATAACCAAAATACATGCCGAAGAACATCTTAATACGCCAATTGCGGTACAAGCGCTTAATTTGTTGCTCGTCGGTTAGGGGTTGCGCGTCGGGCAACGGCTTAAGCCAATTCACGAATTTTGATAGCATAGCATCTCCTTTTTGAAATAAAAAAATAAAACTCCCATTTTTTCTATCCGGGGAACTCCCCCGTTGATACAAAAAACAAGAGAATTTATCTAAACAATCACGAAGCGGACCATTTCCGCTTACCTTTTCATTATAACAAAATAATTTCAAAAAAAATACCGCCTATTTTTCAGGGCGGTATTTTCTGCTAATTTCGTCTTAAATCAGCGGTGTAAATTCACAAAAGAAGCCGCCGCGATGCCGGCCTTGGCACCACTGTCTGCGGCCACGATGGCCTGTCTGAATTCGGGCTCGGTGCAATCGCCCGCGGCAAAAATGCCGTCTATATTGGTACGTTGGTGCGTGTCCACCTTTATCAGTCCGCTTTCGGTCAATTCAACGGCAGAGCCTTTCAGCCAAGCCGTTTGCGGCACCGCTCCCACCGCCACAAAAATCCCGTCGCAAGGCAACGTGGTTTTTTCTTGCGTTTGCACATTGCGCAAGACAGCCGCAGTTACTTTTTCTTCGCCGAGTACTTCTTCCACCACGCAATTAAGCATCATGAAAATATTGGGCGTATTTTTCACTTTTTCAATGGTTACGGCATCGGCACGGAAACCTTCGCGGCGGTGCACTAATGTTACTTTCGGGCAAAATTGGGATAAAAACAAAGCATCTTCAAAGGCCGTATTTCCACCGCCTACCACCACTACTTCCTTGCCTCTAAAGAAAAATCCGTCACACGTAGCACAGGCCGAAACGCCGTGGCCTTTAAGTTTTTCTTCCCCGGGCGCACCCAACCAACGTGCGCTGGCTCCTGCGGCAATAATGACCGCCGCGGCTTTGTATTGCTCTCCATTGGAAGCGGTTAAGAGAAAAGGAGATTGCTCCCCTTCTATTTTTACATTCTCATCGGTTAAAATTTCCACACCCAGGCGTTTGCATTGTTTGTGCATGGCGCTCATCAGCTCAAAGCCGCCCACAGGATTTTCAAAACCGGCATAATTTTCCAAATCATTGGTTTGCAACAATTGCCCGCCCGGCATAGCACCGCCGGCCATCAAAGTTTTCACCCCGCTGCGTACCGCATAAATAGCGGCACTGCACCCGGCAGGCCCGGCACCGATAATCATCAAATCCGTTTCTCTCATTTTTCAAACTCCTGTAACATTTGGCTAAACATCTCTACGGGAAAGCCCACTACATTGGTGCGGCTTCCGCGCATTTTCTCTATAAATTTGTCGTCATCATCTTGCACGGCATAGGCGCCGGCTTTGTCCATGTGTTTGCCGGCCATTTCCTGTAATTCTTTTGCCGATAATTTGCGCGCCTTACAATAGGTCTTATCCACACCACGCACAAAAGTATGGCTGGCTAAGTGGATTAAAGTTACTCCTGTATAAACAATTTGCCAGGCGCCGTTTAGTTTGTTCAAAATCCGCAAGGCATCTTTTTTATCTTTCGGCTTGCCGATCACTTCCCCCCCGCAATACACCAATGTATCAGCCCCGATGACACAGGCATCGGGATATTTTTGCGCGATGTCCAATGCTTTTTTGGCCGATAAATCCGCCACTTGCAAATGGGGACGTTTATAGCGGGTAAATTCCGGCGCATCAGACGGACAAACCAAAAAATCTTTTCCTAAAGATTTCAAAATTTCTATCCGCCGCGGGGATTTAGATGCCAAGACCCATTTCATAATTATTTTTTGACGAATTTAGAAATAATAATATATCCGCAAATTAAACCCAAAGCCCCGCAGATATTTAGGTTTAAGGCCATAGGGTGAATGCCTACATGATAGACCTTCAGCAAGGCTCCCGCCATTTCCCCCGGCAAAAGCTTGGCCAGCCACTCCAGGCCTAAAGACAATACGCCACCGACAATTAACGTCAATATGGTAAAAATAATTCCTCTCATAATTTCTCCTTTTATTAATGGTAGTAAATACGGCTTTTTAGTGTAAAGTGGTAGTGTCTTTTTTAACAGGCACCGCCACATTATATTTGCCGTCTTGTGCATCGGTTAAATCTTTGCGCAAGTTCAAAAAACCAACCCCCGCCAAAAGCCCCACCGCCCCGATAATCAACCACGGACCCGCCAGAAAAACAGGCGCCACATATTGCCCAAGCCACCCCGCGGCAAAAAACCCTACTGAAGAGCCTAAATTATAAAACACCATAATCATCCCCAAATACCGCCCGCGGGTGCGGTTGTCAGCGATATTGGACGTAATGGTTTGCTCGGCCGGGTTGACCATCAATTCCCCGACAGAAGCCAAAAATACACCCAAGGCTATCGGCACGAAACTGCCAAAAAAGCCCACTGAGCCATACCCCACCGCATATAAAACACAACCGATAAACAAAGCGGTAGAAAGGCGGATTTTTTCCATTAATTTCCCGGCGGGATATTGTAAGAAAATAGTCGCCAAACCATTGATGGTAAAGAACCAACCTATATAGTACTCCGGCATATTCAAATACGTATTACAATGCACCGAAAGCCCCACCACCAATTGGGAATTGACCGCTGTAATCAACAAAATATAAAGGCAAATTTTGGCTAAACGGCTGTCTTGAAGCGAAGTAAGCAAAGAAACAAAATTAGGACGTCTGCTTTGGCCGCTGGCGGTGGATTTATCTTGCAAAGTGCGTTGTAAATACAAGACCACCAGGCCATAGGATAAAGCTGTGAAATAAAATGCGTAGCTATATGAATACCGCACCAAAAAACCGCCCACCGCCGGCCCCAAGGCCCAACCCAAGTTAACCCCGATGCGGATAATGCCAAAAGCTTCTATGCGTTGTTTGGGGGTGGTATTATCAGTTACCCAGGCATTAGAAGCCGGGCGAAAAGCAGCCCCCAAAAAAGCCGTCAAAAAGTAAGTAAGCAAAATCCAACCTAAATGGGCATTATACTCTATACACAAGGCCAAGCCCAGCATAGCCGCAATTTCCAACCCCAACCCCCACAGCATAATATTTTTGCGGCCGAACGCATCGGAAAGTTCCCCCGCCAAAGCGCTTGAAAAACTACGGCTCAAAGATGACAAAGCAATAATCAGCCCCGCCCAAGCGGTGCTCATGCCTTTTTGGTTAATTAAATAAATGGTAAAAAAGGGCAAAGAAAGTCCGTACCCAAAGAGCAAAAGCCCATTGGCTACGGAAAGTAAAATCATGGCCCGACGGGTACTATTCATTTTTATATTGTATTAAATATAAAAGCAGGCAGGCAAAAGGATACAAAACTATAAAAAAACTCCCCGGATAAAAATCCGGGGAGTTTTAAGGTTTATTACTAAATCTCTACACAGGTACAAGTGCAGGATTCTCCATCCACACATCCATGTGGGTCATCCGGATAAAGCCATCCATCCACCTGAAAGCTTTCACCGGGAGTAGTACAAGATCCTCTACATTGAGACTCCGCAGAACTGGTAGGACAATAACTGCAACAAGGCCAGGCATTGTAACAAGACAACTCCCATTCGTATCTTTTAGGTTCATCACCACCACCAGAACACGCTGTAATTTGCTCCCACTGAAAGTTTCCCGCCGAGTCAGATTGACATTCATACTCTTCGTCACCGCCACCATCACATTGTGTACGGCTGTAACGAGAATAGCCCGTACATTCACTCCAAGCACTCCAACTGCCATTTACACAAGTACGTGTTTGGGTTCCATAATTGTGGGGGCCGTATAAAGGATCACAACCGCATTGTCTGGAAGATGCCCCTGTACAACCACCACCAGAGGGACCGCAACCTAACACGCTGAATCTTTGGTGTTCGTCGCTGGTGGACAAATGATACCATCCTAAACCGGAACAACTACCCGGCACAGGAATACGATTGGGACCTAAGGTCAAACCATTTGTAACCGTGATAGCATGACCGGTCATGGCCAAGGTGGCCGCTTTTACATCAGCAGGAACATCACCGCTTTGCTCCATAGTTTCTATTTCGCTGGCCGCCGAAAAAGTAGCGGTTCCACCATACAAATTCAGGGTTTTCGGAGTCAACGTAGCATTGGGTAACTCCACCTTACTATTTGCCTTTGTGGTAGTAATAACATAGTTGCCTGCGTTATCAATGGTTACACCACTGCTGTTTCCGTTGATGGTAGCGGCATCGGTTTGCAAAGCGCCTTTCGTGCTTAACGTGTCAGACACTTTCAAACGTTCAAAGCGGCCTAAGCGGGCAGGGTTGAAAGATACACTTTCTATATTTTCCGCTACGGCGCCTGAAACGCACAAAAACACACCTAATACGACTAAAATATATTTTTTCATAGGCTTTCCTCTCTAAAAATCAAACACACACAACAAAAATCTAACATAAAAATATAGCTTCTGTCAATCTTTCTGTAATTCTTTTTCCGCAGATATTTATAGTTTAAGAAACAATATATAAAAATCAAGGGCAGATTTCACAAAAATCTAATCATTTTTTTAGCTTGCTAAAAAAAAGGCCGTGTGCTAATCTATGAAGGAGAATGCAGTCCCTCATCACTGCGTTCTAACAGGCCGGGACTGAATATTCCGGTCCGTCCGTTCCGGCGGGGAAAGAGTTTGTCTCCGCCGGAGCGGTCAAAAAGTGCTATGATATAAGTATGATTATTGATGATGAGAAACTACAACGAACCTTGGAAAAAGCAAAATCCCATACGGATACCGAGGTGACGGAAATCTTAACCAAAGCCAAAGCGCTCAAAGGACTCAGCCTGGAAGAAGCTGCCGTCCTTTTAAACATTACCGACGAAAAACTTTTACAAGATTTATTTCATGCGGCCAATGATGTCAAAGAAGCCATTTATGGCAACCGCATTGTGTTATTTGCACCGCTGTATATTTCCAATATTTGCACCAATGAATGTATTTATTGTGCTTTTCGCAAGAGCAACACGGCCTTAAAACGCCATGCCAGCACCCGCGACGAAATTAACCAGGAAGTCACCGCCCTTTTGCAACAAGGCCATAAACGTATTTTGATGGTAGCGGGGGAAGCCTATCCCGGCGGCGGTTTGCAATACGTCTATGACAGCATCAAAGCCATTTACGACACCCGCTGGAACGGACAAAATATCCGCCGCGTTAACGTAAACATCGCGCCTTTGGTGCAAGATGAATTTGAAGAACTCAAAAAATGCAATATCGGCACCTATCAGCTTTTCCAAGAAACCTATCATAAAGAAACATACGAAAAATTACATTTAGAAGGGGCCAAAAAGGATTATCAGTTCCGCCTAGACGCCATGGACCGCGCTCTAAAAGCAGGCATCAACGATGTAGGCATCGGGCCGCTCTTGGGGCTGTATGATTATAAGTATGAAATTCTGGCCACCTTGGAACACGCCTTTTATTTAGACCGCACCTATGGGGTCGGGCCGCACACCATTTCCATTCCGCGTATTGAACCGGCGGAAGGCTCGGATTTCAGCTTACATCCCCCCTATCAACTAACGGATACGGATTTCAAAAAAGTCGTAGCGGTACTACGTTTGGCGGTGCCTTATACGGGCATCATTTTAAGCACGCGCGAAAGTGCGCAAATGCGTAATGAATGTATGGAGTTGGGTGTTTCGCAAATCTCTGCTGCCAGCCGTGTCAATCCCGGCGGGTATTCTTATGATAAAGACAACGGCAGCCAATTTACGCTGACTGACGAACGCACATTGGCCGAAGTTATTGATGCCTTGGCAGATGCCAAACACATGCCGTCTTTTTGCACCGGGTGCTACCGCTTGGGCCGCGTAGGCAAAGACTTTATGGACTTGGCTAAACCCGGGCTGATTAAAAAACATTGCTTGCCCAATGCCATGTTTACTTTTGCCGAGTATCTGGAAGACTTCGCCCCGGCGGCTTTAAAAGCCAAAGGATATGCGCTTATTGAAAGCACCGCCAAGGAGAACTTTGCCGAAGGCAGTGCTATCCGTAACACGATAGAAACCAACCTGGCAAATATCAAAAACGGCAAACGCGATTTGTACTTCTAAAGCGTTCAGCATAAAAACACCCGCTAAAAAAGCGGGTGTTTTTTTATAAAATTCTTTCGTTTTTAATTCAGTTTTTTGTAAAATATAAAAAAGACGGATTTTTATTTTTGTACTTTTTGGCGCGCAGCATTTGCCAACCCTACAGGGCCCTATGGTATCGGTAATCCGACAGCCGGGTGGTACAGAGGTAAAAATCCGTTTTTATTTTGTGAAATCCACACTTCGGAGGAAGAAAAAAGAAAATGAAGTTGTTGAAGTTTAAACTGCCGCAATTCAATACGTTAACCATTATCTTTTCCATTATTTTATTGGTAACGGCTATGACTTGGATTGTGCCCAGCGGTGCTTATGACCGCGTACCTACCGACGGCAGAGAAGTGGTCGTTCCCGGCACTTATCACGCCGTAGCCGCCAACCCGCAAGGGGTGTTTGACGTGCTTAAAGCCCCGATTACCGGCTTTGAAAATACCGCGCTTGTGATTGCGTTCTTGCTCATCATCGGCGGGGTATTGGCTGTCATAGAAAAAACCGGTGCCATCACCGCCGGCATTAAAGAAGCCAGCCATTTCTTTGGGCGTAAACCGCAGTTTAAATTTTTGTTTATCCCGATGGGGATTCTTATTTTCTCTTTATGCGGTGCCACATTCGGCATGTGCGAAGAAAACCTGATTTTTATTCCCATTTTAATCCCGCTGGCCTTGTCTTTGGGGTACGACTCCGCTATCGGCACCGCCATTCCGTTTGTAGGTGCGGGCGTCGGTTTTGCCGCCGCGTTTACCAACCCGTTTACCGTAGGCATCGCACAAGGAATCGCGCAAGTACCCTTGTATTCCGGGTTGGGATACCGCTTGATTATTTGGAGCGTTTGTACGTTAGTGGTAATTGCGTTTTTAATGCTGTATGCACGCAAAATTACCAAAGACCCGACGAAAAGTTTGACTTATGAATATGACCAAGCCAAACGCAAAGAATTAGGCATGCAAAGCGAAGGCCAAAAAATTACGACCCGCCAAAAATGGGTTTTGTTGGCTTTTGGATTAGGCATGATCGGCCTGGTATGCGGGGTACTTAAACCGCAACTTTGCGACTTTATCAAAGGCTTTACGGGTTTGGATTTGATGAGCTTGCTCAAATTGGAAGAAGGCGGTTGGTACATTACCGAAATTGCCGCTCTTTTCTTGGGTTTGGGCTTTGTCTCTGCCATTTTAGGCGGACTGAGCATGGGCGAGTTTACCGACAGCTTTTTTGACGGCGTACGCGGTATGGCTTCTATTGCCATTACCTTGTGCTTTGCCCAAGCCATCGTGCTGATTGCCCAAAATGGCCAAATTTTAGATACGCTTTTAAATTTTATGTCTAAAGGCATCTCCAAGTTGCACCCTATTTTTGCTTCTTGGGCGGCCATGCTGTTGCAGACAATTATTGATTTCTTCATTCCGTCCGGCTCCAGCAAAGCCGTACTGACCATGCCCATTTTGGCTCCGCTGGCAGATTTGATTGGTATTACGCGCCAAACCATGGTGCTTGCGTTTCAATTGGGCGGCAGTTGGCTGAATATGATTTTCCCTACCGATCCGGTAACCATCGCCGCTATCGGATTTGCCAATATTGCTTTTTCAAAATGGCTTAAATGGTTAGCGCCGTTACTGATTGTGATGTATCTGCTGTCTTTTGCGGCTTTAATCCCGCCGTACTTTATGAAGTGGTAGTTTTACATTACTGCCTTCCGCCGCATTTTCTTTTGTTTGAGCCGGCGGAAGGCTTTTGATTTACTAGAGGAAAACAAAATATGAAAAAATTTCTTTCCAAATTCTGCAATACATACTTTCTTATCTTTTGTATTATGTTGGGCGTTACGGCTTTGACGTGGGTAATTCCCGCCGGAGAATATGAACGCATAGAACAGGACGGCCGCACCTATGCCGTAGCCGGGTCTTACCACAAAGTAGAGGCCACACCGCAAGGGTTGGGGCAGGCTTTACAAGCGCCCATTCAGGGCTTTCACCAATGCGCGGAAATCATTGCTTTTATTTTGGTAGTAGGAGCTTTGTTTACTGCCATTGAACGCACCGGAGCGGTGAGTACTTTGGTTAAAAAAGTAAGTTTTTACTTTGCCAAACATCCCAAGCACCGCATCTTTTTTATCCCGACGTGTATGTTCCTTTTTTCACTCTGCGGGGCCGTATTTGGCATGGAAGAAGAAACCCTTATTTTTATCCCCATTTTTATCCCGCTGTCGCTTTCTTTGGGCTACGATACGCTGATAGGTATGGCCATTCCGTTTATCGGCGCGTTTACCGGTTTTTCTTCGGCATTCGTCAACCCTTTCACCGTCGGTATCGCGCAAACCATCGCCCAACTGCCCATGTATTCCGGTTGGCAGTACCGCGTGGTGGTTTGGTTTATTTTTACGTCAGTAGTGGCGGCCTTTTTCACTTGGTACGGCGAAAAAATACGCAAACACCCCAGCAAAAGTTTGACCTGCAAAATGGACATTGTACGCCGCGCAGAGCTTAACATCGTCAATGATGTAGTAGTGGACGAAACCTTCCGCTTAACGCGTGCGCATAAAATGGTCTTGTTCTCTTTTGCCGCGGGCATGGGCGTTCTTTTTTACGGCATTATCAAGTATCAATGGTATATGACCGAAATTGCCGCCGTATTTTTGGGCGTAACGATTGCCGTTGGCTATTTCGGCAAATTAAAATTAGATGAAACCACCGATGCTATTTTGGCCGGAGCGCAAAGCATGATTGGCGTATGTATTTTAATGGCCTTGGCACGCTCTATCGTTATCATTGCCACGCAAGGGCATATTTTAGACAGCGTATTGCACGTCATGACGCAAAGTTTGGACAATTTACACCCCATTTTGGCTTCACAGGCGATGTTCTTTATCCAAACGATATTAAACTTCTTTATTGCGTCCGGCTCGGGGCAAGCGGTGCTGACCATGCCGATTATGATACCGCTGGGAGATTTGGTCAATGTCTCCCGCCAAGCCGTTATTTTGGCCTATCAATTCGGCGAAGGCTGGGGCAACCCGATTATCCCCACCGCCCCGGTTACCATGGGGGCTTTGGCCTTGGCGGGTATTACCTACACTGCGTGGGTAAAATGGTTTTTAAAGTTGGAAGTCATTTTAATTGTGCTTTCGCTTTTGTTACTGATACCGCCTTACTTTATTTGGTAAAATAAAAAGGCCCCTGTTACGGGGCCTTTTTAGGGAAAAAATGCTGGCAAAACTCAAACTTATATCTTATCTTTCCTGGGCTGATTGGTGCGTATTTTTTTTGGTACTCGCACTCACTTTTTTTGCCGCCCTTTACGGACATTACCGCAAAAAGCGCTCCCAAAACAGCGCATTGGATTATTTATTAATGGGACGGCAGTTGACGTTGCCTTTGTTTGTAGCCACCCTGGTAGCCACTTGGTATGGGGGCATTTTCGGCGTCAATGAAATTACGTTTAATTACGGCATTTATAATTTTGTAACCCAAGGTTTTTTCTGGTATGTAGCTTATATTATTTTTGCTTTTTTTATTGCTGATAAAGTGGCCAGATACAAGTCCGTCACTTTGCCGGAATTAGCGGAAAATATGTTCGGCCCCAAGGCGGGCAAAGTAGCCGCCGTATTTACATTTTTCTACATTACTCCGGTGGCGTATGTGCTGAGTTTGGGGCTTTTTTTGAATATGGCGTTTGGTATCGGGGTACTAAAGGGCATGATGATCGGCACGATATTTACTTGCCTATATACGGCTTGGGGCGGATTTAAGGCGGTGGTATTTTCGGACTTGGTGCAATTCTTTGTGATGTGCGCGGCGGTACTTTTGGTCGTTATTTTTTCCGTACGGGATTTTGGCGGTCTGTCTTTTTTAACGGCCCAGCTCCCCCCTTCGCACTTTAGTTTAACGGGTGGAAACGGCCTGTTAAATACGCTGATTTGGGGCTTTATTGCCCTGGCTACCCTAATAGACCCCAGCTTTTACCAACGTTGCTTTGCGGCCAAAAATCCGCAAGTAATTAAAAAAGGCGTGCTGATTTCCACGCTGATATGGTTTTGCTTTGATATTTGCACAACGGCGGGCTCTTTGTATGCGCGGGCAGTGTTACCCACCGCAGAGCCGGCAGAAGCCTATTTCTTTTACGCGGTGCAACTTTTGCCCAGCGGCTTAAAGGGCTTTTTTGTGGCGGGGATTTTGGCCATCATTTTATCTACGCTCAATTCCTTCTTGTTTATTGCGTCTAACACTTTAAGCTATGACTTGCTGAAAAACCGCTTCAAAAATATTATTCTGTCCAACCGCATTTCTTTATTTGCGGTGGGTGGCTTGGCAATAGGTATGTCTTATTTATTAAACGGCAGTTTCAAAGAAATCTGGATTACTTTAGGTTCTTATTTTTCGGCCTGTTTACTCGTTCCGATTTTGGTAGGATATATCTATCCCAAACGCATCAGCGACCATTTGTTTGTAGTCAGTGCGCTTTCCAGCGCGGCGGTTATGACCATATGGAAACTACTGCCTTTAAGCGGGGTTTGGGCGCAAATTGATGCTTTCTACATCGGGGTCAGCACAAGTATAATTTTATTGGTTTTAAACCGAAAAAAGAGCAGAAGCTATGTCAAAAGCACTACTGATTTGTAATGGAGAAAAGCCCGGCGCCTGGTTAAAAAAATTAGCCCGGGAAGCTGATTTTGTTTTAGCCGCAGACGGCGGGGCCGACAATGCCCTGGCCGCGCACATCACGCCCGATGCCGTCATCGGAGATTTGGACTCTGCTTCCGCCCGCGCCCGCAAAGCATTTGCCGAAGTGCCCTTTATCCGCGTCACCCGTCAGGACAATACAGACTTTGAAAAAGCCTTGGATTGGCTAACCTTACAACAATTTGACGAATGTATTATCGCCGGAGCTACCGGCGGCAGATTGGATTTTACATTGGGCAATTTTCTATCCGTTTATCCGTATTTAACAAAAATGAACATTGTGTTCAAAGCGCAAGGTTGCAGTATTTACCCTTTAATAAAGGGGATTCAATTTTCCTCCCGAAAAGGCGCGCGCATGAGCATTATCCCGCTGACTCCTTGCAAAAATATCACGCTAAAAGGGGTCAAATACCGCTTAAACGGCGCTGATTGGCAATTGGGGCAGACCGGCATTTCCAACGTCATTACCGCGCAAAAAACCGAAGTCTTGTTTGACTCCGGTTATATGCTGATGTATCTGGAAGATTAGGGAAGCTGATAGTATTTGTTCCCGCTGGAATGGTTGCCGTAAAATACGCCGCCCATGGATTTACAGACGGCTTCCCCAACGCTGTTTCCGGCTATACAACGACGATGCAGATTTTGCCCCCATGCCGTTTCTAAAGATAACCCATCTGTAATCCAAATTTGTCCGTAAGAGCTTGTCACACCTTCCCCTTTATGCAAACTTACATTTTCTGTATCTACCGAAATACTCAGGTCTTCCAATTTATCGGTATAATCACCGGTTTCCATTCGGTAAACTTGTTGAGCCTTATCCAACGCGTCTAATGTTACAATTCCTTGCACAGCTTTGGATTTCATCACTGCTCTTTTATATTGCGGCAAAGCCACCGCTGACAAAATACCAATGATTAAGACCACCACTAAAAGTTCTATCAACGTAAAACCTTTTTTCATTTTTCTTCTCCTTGCGGGCCGATACGGCACGGCAAACGGCATTTTATTTTGCCCGCGCTGCCATTTCACACAAAGTGTAGCAAAAAAAAAAAATGAGTCAAGCTTTTTCTTTTTCCCGACGATAAATTTATTTTAAATATTGCATTTCGGCAAAAAAATACCACGCAAGGCATAAACTCTTGCGCGGTATTTTAATTTGGTAACAGCTGTAAAACAGGCTTAATTGGGGCTTGTGGTTACATAAATGCCCATCGCTTTACACATTTCTATCCC
>JAFVWP010000100.1 GCA_017501565.1 Elusimicrobiaceae bacterium
AGTCCGAATGCGGATAAAGCCAACGATGCTTTACAAAAAATAGCCGACATTTTAAAGGCGAGTTAAAAAAGGCGGGGAGATTCCCCGCTTTTTTATTCTTAGCAGTTTGTTTATATCTTTTTAGAGTATTTTACCTTTCTTGTTTTTATGGTATGAAACAAACAGTTTATTTGGCAGAAAGTACGAAAGTATCAATATGACTGGTTTTGCATGGCCTTTATTGTTTTTGTTATTGCCGTTGCCGTGGTTGGTAAGGAAGTTTGCCGGCTCTCCGGCGAAAGAAGGCGGCGAAGCGCTTAAAATCCCGTTTTTTCGGGATATTGCCGGCTTGAAATCCCGCAAAGGTTCGGTTTTAAGTTCTTCGGGCAAAGGCCGGTTGGTTTTCCTTTCCGTACTTTGGATTTTATTGGTTTGTGCAGCGGCTCGTCCGCAATGGGTCGGCGATGTAGTTCCCGCCACGGAAAATGCCCGCAATTTAATTATGGCAATAGACATCTCCGGTAGTATGAGCATGGACGATTTCGAGTTAAACGGTAAATATCTGGATAGATTAAGCGTTGTCAAAGCGGTTGCCGACAGTTTTATTGCCGGCAGAGAAGGTGACAGAATAGGCTTGGTTGCCTTTGGCACTAACAGCTATCTGTACGTTCCGTTGACTGCCGATACGGATACAGCACGCAAAATGCTTGATGAATTGGAAATTGGCTTTGCGGGACAGCTTACTTCAATTGGTGATGCTTTGGGACTTTCATTAAAGTCGATGCAGGAAATCCCCTCGGACAGCAAGGTAATTATTCTGCTTTCGGACGGAACTTCTAACTCCGGCAATTTGAATGTAGAGCAAGCGATTAACCTTGCCCGTAAAATGAAAGTGAAGATTTATACGATTGGTGTCGGCGCCTATATCAAAAGTATCCGAACTCCGTTTGGTACGCAAAAAACCAATCCTTCCAAAGAGTTGGATGAGGAAAATCTGCAAAAAATAGCCACCTCTACCGGCGGAGAATATTTCCGAGCTTATAACACTTCGGAACTTCAGAGAATATATCAGAAAATTGATGAACTGGAGCCTTCGGAAATCGGCAGCTTTTATATTCGTCCGGTGCGGGAATTATTTTTCTTCCCGTTGGGAGCAGCGTTGCTTTTAAGTATGTTGGCAGTTTTATTTGCATTGGCGGAGGCAAGAAAGTCATGAGTTTTATTGAAAACTTTCATTTTTTGCGGCCGTTATGGTTGATTGCGTTAATCGGGCTTTTCCTGATACCGAATATTTTGCGTTTATACGGCAATTCCGGCAGTGCATGGAAAAACATCTGCGACAGTCATTTGTTGGACGTCCTTCTTACTCACCAAAAAGCCCGAACGGCAAAGTTATCAATTGCCGCTTTGGTTGCGGCTTATATTCTAAGCATTTTGGCGTTATCCGGCCCAACGTGGGAACGTATGCCCTCCCAAGGAGCTACCGGCGGCGACAATACGGTTTTTGTTCTGGATATGGGTGTTGATATGGGGGCGGGAGACGTTAATCCCTCCCGTTTAGACCGTGCAAAGTATAAGCTTTATGATTTACTGAAAAAAATCAAAGGCGATAGGGCGGCTTTAGTCCTTTTTGATAACGAAGGCTATATGGTTTCGCCGTTAAGCGAGGATTTATCGGTCATAGA
>JAFVWP010000008.1 GCA_017501565.1 Elusimicrobiaceae bacterium
AGGGGTTAACTTGACGATTGAAGACGGCAAGGTAACCACTATTTTGGGCGGTTCCGGCTCGGGTAAAAGCACGTTGATTAAGTGTATGATGCGCTTGCAAAATGCTACCAGCGGGCAAATTTTGCTCAACGGACGGGATATTACGCAAGAGCAAAATCCCTTGCGCTTGGCGGCGTTGCGCCGTCACTTTGGGTATTTATTTCAGGAAGGGGCTTTGTTTGACTCCATGAACGTGGGGGAAAATGTGGCCTTTGGCCTTAAATATTTAACCGATACCCCGCCGGGCAAATACGCGTCTATCATTAAAGAAAAGTTAGCCATGGTGGGCTTAAAGCCGCAAGTGGCAAAATTAAACCCGTCGGAGCTTTCCGGCGGTATGCGCAAAAGAGTCAGTTTGGCGCGTGTATTGGCGGTAAACCCGAAATGTATTTTATATGATGAGCCGACTACCGGGCTGGACCCTATTATGTCGGACATCATCAGTGATTTGATTTTGGAAATGAAGCATAAATTGGGTGTTACCTCGGTGGTGATTACGCATGATATGCACTCGGCTTTTAAGATTTCCGATTACATCGCTTTTTTGTATGAAGGGAAAATAATGTTGTACGGCACGCCGGAAGAGTTCCGCAAAACGGACAATCCTTACGTGCGGCAATTTGTAGACGGCAGCAGCCAAGGGCCGATACAGATGAAACTAATGAAAGAATAGGCTGGATTTTATATTGTCATTAAACTAAGGTGAATATTATGAAAGCAGAAACAAAAGTAGGTATTTTTACCCTATTGGGCTTGGTGGTATTAGGTTTTTCATTATATCTTTTGGGCGGCTTTTCCATTACGCGCAGCTATGATGTAAATGTGCGTTTTGCCGATGTTTCCGGCTTGCCGGTAAAAGCGGCGGTGAAACTTTCCGGTGTAGAAATCGGTAAAGTAAAAGATATTAAGATTGAAGACCAACAAGTGGTGGTGGTCTTGGGCATTCATGAAGGGATTGATTTGTATAAAGGAGCCCAATTTTCCGTCGTGATGACGGGTATTATCGGCACGAAATACGTCAAAATTGTGCAAGGCAATGAAGCCTTGGGTCTGATACAGGCCGGAGATTATGTATCGGGAATAGATGAAAAACCGATGGACGAACAGATTGCCGAGACGATGAAAAGCGTGCGGGAATTGGTAGATAGCGTCAATAACCGCGGCCAATTCGGCGCTGAGTTAAACGATGCCATGAAAGATATTCGCCAACTTTCAGCCAATGTAAACCAATTGGTGTTGACCATGCGCCCTTACGTCACGCAATCTATGCAAAATTTAGAAGAAATTACCGAAAAATTAAACTTGGTGATGGACGCGATTAACAACGAAGAAGGCGTCTTGGGGACATTAATTAAAGATGAGCAGATGAAAGACCAAGTCAAACAAAGCGTCAGCGAGCTTAAAACCACCATGACGGAAGTAAAATCTTTCGTCGGCAAAATGAGCCGCTTTCGCGTGTATTGGGATTTTGATTTCTTTTACGGAATTAATAATCAGGTAGCCAGCAGTGATTTAGCTTTAGAAATTTTCCCGTCCAGCGGATATACCTATTACCGCGCGGGTATTGCCAATGTCGGCAATGAAGACGACAGATTAAGCGAAGAAGATTACGTAGAACGCAATAAGATAGATTTGCGCTTTGGCTTGTATAACCGCTGGGCCGACCTTTCTGCCGGTATGATTCGCGGTGCGGGCGGGGTGGCGTTGCACGTTAAGCCTTTTTATGACCATGACTTTTTACAACGTTTTACCGCCGGGGTGGAGTTTAGCGATTGGGGCCGCGACCGCATTATTAACGGACGTTTGTTTGATAAGCCCAACTTGTCTTATGGGGTGGATTACCGCGTAAGCAAATATTTCTCGGTGGGGGCCTGGATGCGTGATACATTGGAAACCAATGACTTAAACGTAAAAGCGAATATTTCCTTTAACGACCAGGATATTTCTTCTTTCTTTGGCTTGGCCACCATGGCCCGCTAGGGGGAAAACGATGAAATTTAAAACTATCTTCGTGTGCCAAAAGTGTGGTTACCAATCTGCCAAATGGGCGGGTAAATGCCCTGATTGCGGGGAGTGGAACTCTTTGGCCGAAGAAGTAAAACAGATGGAATCCAAAAAAGAAAAAAAGACACGTTCTTTTACGGATTTCTCTTCCGAAATTGTAAGGCTGACCGATAGCAAATCAGCTGAGCTGGCCCGCATACCCACCCAAATCGGAGAGTTTGACCGCCTGTTGGGCGGCGGTTTGGTGCAGGGACAACTGACGTTGCTGGCCGGCGCGCCGGGAATCGGCAAATCTACGCTGATGTTACAGGTTGCCGATGCTTTAGCTAAAGAACGCAAAGTATTGTATATTTCCGGAGAAGAAAGCATCAGCCAAATTTCGGGCCGCGCCCAACGTTTGGGTGTAAAAAACCCCAATATTTATTTGCATTGTGAAACCAATATCCAAAACATTATTACGGCGGTAGAAAACGAAAAACCCGATGTATTAATTTTGGACTCTATCCAAACCATTTATCACCCGGAGTTTACCTCTTCAGCCGGCACCATCGGCCAAGTGCGCGAATGCGCGGCTGAACTCGTGCGTCTGTGCAAACCCAAAGGCATTATTACGTTTGTACTCGGGCACGTTACCAAAGACGGAGAATTAGCCGGACCGAAAATTTTGGAGCACATGGTGGATAGCGTATTGTATTTTGATACGGAAAAAGACAATGTTTTGCGCCTGTTGCGCCCGCATAAAAACCGCTTTGGTTCTACGGCGGAAATCGGCCTGTTTAAGATGACAGGGCAAGGGTTGCAAAGTTTGGATAATGCCAGCGAGTATTTCGCGCAAACCTCTGCCAGTGCCGCTTTAAAGGGCCGCGCCTATACATTGGCGTTGGAAGGGTCCCGCCCGCTGTTAACCGAAGTGCAGGCTTTAGCCAGCCCGACGCATTATCCGTTTCCGCGCCGTGTGGCAACCGGGGTGGATTTAAACCGCTGTTTGATGCTTTTTGCCGCTTTAGAGAAGCACGTCGGGCTATCTTTGGATAATAAGGATATATACGTCAGTATTGCCGGGGGGGTAAAAATGAAAGACCCCGCCTTGGATTTGGCGATTTGTGCGGCAGTAATCAGCTCTGTAAAAGATGTAGCCGTGCCGCATAATTGGTTGTTTTTAGCCGAAGTGGGTATCTTGGGGCAAATTGCCAAAGTGCCGCTGATAGACCGCCGTCTGGAAGAAGCACAACGATTGGGCTTTAAAACGGCTTTTACGGCAGCGGTAACTGCGCAAGAAAAGAAAAAGCTAACAGGTATAACTTTACAGGAAATAACGGAAATTAATGAATTAGCTTTAAAGTTGAGATAAAAAAGCCCCGCCGAAAGAGGGGCTTTTACATGGGATAAATCTAAAACTTCTTACTGAAAAAGAAATTTTGTTTGTATTTGGCAAAGTATCCTTTGAGCAGAAAGAAAGCCAACGTACAGGCCAAAATATCGGCAATAGCGGGGGCAAAAAAGACGCCGTTCAATCCCCAGAATAACGGAAGAATTAAAATCAGCGGAATCACAAAGAGCACTTGGCGCGAAAGGCTGAGTGCGGCGGCGAAGAAAGGTTTGTTAATCGCCTGAAAAAAGCTGGTACCTAATATTTGTAATGCGGCAAAGCCGGTAAAAATATTGAGCGCACGTACGGCATAAGCCCCCATGGATATTAACTCTTTATCAGAGTTATTGAAAATTTGCACGATATACGGCGCAAAACATATTGCAATGGTGGAGCCTGCCAACCCTACGCCTACTCCCCAACGTAAGGCCATTTTAAGCGTTTGAAAGGCCAAGGCAAACTTTCGTGCGCCATAGTTGTATCCGATCAGCGGTTGAGCCCCTTGGCTAAGCCCCAACAAAGGCATAATAAAAATCGCATTGGCGCTGACGGCTACCCCCATAGCCGATACGGCCAAGTTGCCGCCGTATTTGAGCAAAGCATGGTTGAGCAAAAAGTTAAGCACACTGGATGCCAATTGAAAAACCGCCTGGGAAAGCCCGATTAAAGCACTATCATATACAATCTTCCATTTTATGCGCATATATCTAAAGTGCAGGGGAAATTGCGCCTTAGGGTTTAAGAAAAACAATAAAATCCACGCAAAAGAAACCACTTGTCCGCTCACGGTGGCGGCGGCGGCACCGCGCATTCCCCAGCCCAATACAAAGATGGTTAACGGGGCAATGGTAAGATTTAAGAAAGCTCCGATAAACTGCGTAGCCATAGCGGTTTTGGGGTGGCCGGCAGAGCGGATAAAGTTGTTCATACCCGCACCGATGTTAAACAAAGCATAGCCCGGCAAGACGACTTGCATATATTGGGTGGCATAGGTCAGGGTATGCTCATCAGCCCCCAAGAAAAGTAGTACAGGCTCTAAAAACAAGTAGCCCAAAATCATCAAAATTAAGCTGGATACGGACAAAACTACAAACGCATTGCCTAAAATTGTGCGGGCTTCTTCTTCATTTTTTTCGCCCAAGCGAATGGAAAACAAGGCATTAGCCCCTACCCCTATCAATACGCTAAACGCCAAAAAGAAAAACCCCATAGGAAACAACAGCGTAATGCTGGCAATCCCATCAGCGCCAAACTCCCGCCCGACGTACACACGCGAGATGATGTTGTAAAGGGCGCTGACAAACATACCCGCCACCGCCGGAGCGGAAAACTTAATCAGCAAGCTGGAGATACTGCGCCCTTTAAAAGGGTTTTTATTAGGTGAAGTTTTTTTCTTTTTACGCATATTTTACACGATAAAACCGCCCCGTACTAGCGGCGGTTGGCTTATATATATTTTACCTTATTATGGGGGGAAGAGAAATAAGGATTTTTTGGCGATGAAAACGGCTTCTTCGGTTGCTAGGCTTGGTTTGGGCAAACGATTTTTCATATTTAAGCTTCTTGGCTCCGCCTTGCCTGCGCCGTACCTAGCAGTACTTGCCTTGGCAACTAGCGGAGCCAATCAATCATAAATCTGAAAAATCATGCTATGAGCAATTGTTTTTCAGATGTTGTTTTTCCGTCGGGAGAAAAGAAAAAGCTTGACTCATTTTTTTTTTTTGATAGGATTTTTATATGATGGTAGCGCGGGCAAAATAAAATGCCGTTTGCTGTGCCGTATCGGCCCGCAAGGAGAATAAAAATGAAAAAAGGTTTTACGTTGATAGAACTTTTAGTAGTGGTCTTAATCATCGGTATTTTGTCGGCAGTGGCTTTGCCGCAATATCAGGTGGCGGTGATGAAGGCTCGCCTGGCCCGCACAATGCCCGCTGTGGCTACTTTAAAAACGGCGGCCGAATTATATTATATGTCCAACGGCACCTATGACCAAAGTGATGTGTCTTTGGATATTTCCTCCATTGGAGGCTGTCAAACGAATAGAGATGGTATGGGGGCCGATGTTTTTTGGTGTGATGATTTTTTCATTAATTATATTGGCGGCGGTTCTCTTGATGAAAACAATATTATGTCGGGAGTGGGGGATAACCCGAGTCATGGTAATCCGACAGAACTGCAATATGTTGCTTATTTAGACCACAGCCGTTACCCGAACCGCCGTGAGTGTTGGGCCTACAAGGATAACAAAGTAGCTAACCAAGTATGCAAAAGTATGGGAGGCATATCCGCCGGTACGGGCAGTAGTGCGGTATCGTGGACGCGTACCCCGGTCAATATGTATGTACTACCTTAAAAAAGCCCCGCGTTTGCGGGGCTTTTGATTAGGCGATAAATGTTTTGATGATACGAAACTCTTTGTCAAAAATAACAATATCTGCATCATATCCGTCAGCAAATAAGCCTTTTGTCCGTAAGCTAAGCAGACGCGCGGGGTTGGTGCTGGCACAAGCAATGGCTTCGGGCAAGGTATAGCCAAAACGGACCAAGTTTTTAACGCCTTGCATCATCGTTAAAGCAGATCCCGCTATCACGCCGTCAGCCTTGCGTTTCCAAACGCCGCCGTCAAATACCACTTCTTCGCGATTGGCATAAAAAGGCGGATTTTTTTGGGCGGTGGGCAATAGCGCATCGGTAACTAATATTAAGTTTTCTATGGGTTTAATCCGGCGCAAGAAAGCCACCAAATCCGGGTGAACGTGTACGCCGTCCGCAATAATTTCTGCTGAAATTTCGGGGTGCATCAGCACGGCGCCCGCCGCGCCGGGAGCGCGGTGATTAAAGCTGCTCATGGCATTAAACAAATGCGTGGCATGTGTCATGCCCAAATTGACACCCTGTAAAAACTCTTCATAGGTTGCGTTGGTGTGTCCGGATTGCAACACAATATTGCGTTCTTTGCACCATTCGGCAAGCGCTGTAATGTTGGGCAACTCCGGCGCGGCAGTCATATTGGCAATGCGGCCTTGGGCGGCATTATATAATTCTTGCAAAACATTTAAATCCACCGGGGCAATATCTTGCGGTTTCATCACGCCGGGCTTTTGGGGGGAAATAAAAGGGCCTTCCAAATGGTATCCCAAAATATGGGATCCCTTTTCCTGTCCAAAAGCTCCGATGGTATTTTTGACCAAACGCAACATGTCTTCAGGCTTACCGCAGTAAAGCGTCGGGCAGAAAGCCGTTACGCCTTCTTGTGCTAAGGCCAAAGACATATCCAGCAAGGCCTGCTCGGTGCCCAATTCCGGCCCAAACCCAGCAAATCCGTGAATGTGCAAATCTATCATGCCGGGCGCGGCATAAGCCCCGCAAGCATCAAAAATTTCTACTTCTTTTCCAGGTCTTGCACTTGGGAACAGGGCAAAATTTGTGTAATTTTGCCGTCCGTAATCTCTATGCAGTGATCCGGCAAAACTTTGCCTTTGGTAATGACGCGTGCGTTTAAGATAAGTTGACGTTTCATAGGCATTTTTATAAGGTCAAAATCCAATCGCCGTCCGGGTTTTCTTGCTGTTGGCGTAATAAGTCTTCTTTGGCTTTTCCTTCCAACAATCCGGCCGCTTCTTCATCTACCAGCATAATGGCATTGGCATGCGTTTTTAAGGCAGTAATGGGCCATTGCGGGGTGATTTCTCCTTTGGATAACTGCGCCACGGCTTGGGCTTTTTTGGGGCCGTTTGCTAAAAATAAAAGTTCCTTGGCATCTAAAATAGTGCCGATACCAACGCTTAAAGCCTGGGTGGGTACGGAGCGGACGTCATTGTTAAAGAAACGGGAATTGGCTTCAATCGTGTTTTGGGTTAACTGCACGGCGCGGGTGCGGGAATCAAAGGCAGAGCCCGGTTCGTTAAAAGCCAAATGTCCGTTCTGTCCGACGCCGCCTAAAAATAAATCAATGCCGCCTTTTTGTTTGATTTTTTCTTCATAAGCGGCACATTCGGCGGTTAAATCTTCGGCCTGTCCGTTTAAAATGTGTATATTTTCTGCCGGTGCGTCCACATGCGAAAATAAGTGGTGGTTCATAAAATAATGATAGCTTTGGTCGTGTTCGGGGGCTAAACCTACATATTCGTCCATATTAAACGTAACAACGTTTTGAAAGGAAAGTTTTTTGTTTTGGACCAAACTGCTCAAAGCCGCATACATATCTTCCGCGGTCCCGCCTGTGGGCAAACCTAAAACGAACGGATTTTTTTCTGCTTGATGAATACGGGCGGAAATATGATTGGCTGCCCATAAACCTAAATTGTGTTTTGTAATAATAAGTTTCATTTTTTTTATCCTAAATATTTTTTAATTTCATCACTGATTAAATCAGCTTCGGGGCCGATGACTACTTGTATGGTGCCGCCTGTGCCCTTGACTACTCCGCGTGAGCCGATGCTTTTTAAGGCGGCAACGTCTATGACGTCTGTGTTTACTGCTTCTATGCGCAAACGCGTAGCACAGGCATCAATGGTTTTTATGTTTTCTTTACCGCCTAAAGCACGCAAGTAGCGGGCCCCGCGGCTTTGGTCCTGTTCGGGGGCCGTTTGGGTGGCGGGAGCTGTTTCTTGCGGTTGGGCAGAAGCCTGTGCGGGCGTGTTTTCTTCTTCACGGCCCGGGGTTTGTAAATTAAATTTTACGATGGCCCATTTGAATACAAAATAATAAGTTAAGCCATATACAATGCCTACCGGGATTAAATATAATCCGTTTTTTCCAAGGCCGTAGCTGAGCAAATAGTCAAAAAGCCCCGCCGAGAACGTAAAGCCCAACTTTACATCTAACACATTCATCACAACCAAAGAAATACCGGTCAGCAAAGAGTGCAAGACGTATAACGGAAAAGCCAAGAACATAAAAGAAAATTCAATCGGTTCGGTAATCCCGGTTAAGAAAGACGTAAACGCCATGGAAAGCAACAAGCCTCCCATTGCTTTTTTGCGGGATTCTTTGGCAGTAGAAATCATGGCTAAAGCGGCCGCCGGCAAGCCAAACATCATAATCGGAAAAAATCCCGCCATGAACGGCCCTGCCATCGGATCTCCGGCAAAGAAGCGGCTCAAATCTCCATGGACAATAGTGGTTACCCCTTCTTTGACTACTTCAAAATCTCCGAATTGGAACCAAACCAAGTTATTTAAAATGTGGTGAAGCCCCACCGGGATTAACAAGCGGTTTGCCACCCCGTAGAAGAATAAACCGATATTGCCGGAAGTAATGGTCCAATCCCCAAAGGCGCCGATAACACGCGCAATGGGCGGCCAAATGAAATAGGCCAAGCCGGCAATCAGCAAACAGGCCGCCCCTGTAACAATGGGCAAAAATCTTCTGCCGCCGAAAAAGGCCAAATAAGCGGGCAGCTGTATGTTTTTATATTTATTGTATAAAAGCCCGGCTGTTACGCCTACGATAATACCGCCCAAAACGCCCATATCAATCGTGGGGTCTAAGGTCTTTAAAGAAGACGTTAAAATAACATAACCCACAAAAGCGGCAATACAAGATACGCCGTGATTATCGTCTGAAAAACCAATAGCCACCCCTAAAGCAAAAATAAGGGCGATGTGGGTAAATACCGCTTGTCCTGCGGCAGCCACAAAGCCGATATTTAGTAAATCCGGCTGGCCTAACCTTAGCAAAAGGCCCGCAATAGGTAGAACGGCAATGGGCAACATTAAAGACTTGCCCAGCTTTACAAGGCCGCGCCCGAAGGCGGCAAAACCATTTTTAATCATCTGCATATTTTCTCCTTAATTTACAGAAAATGTTTCTTTTACCAATTGGCGCACTTGGGCGGCAGTAGCACACTGCAACGCTTGCTGGGCGGCTTGGGCGCATTGTTTTTGATCCAAACGGCGCACCAATGCTTTAATGGGGGCAACAGAAGCGGACCCGACGGCTAATTTCGTAACGCCTAACCCGATTAATAAGGGCACCGCTTGCGGGTCTGCCGCTACGGCACCGCAAACCGATACCGGGCGGTGGTAGGCCGCCGCGCCCCGACAAGTTTGGGCAATCAAGTGCAATACAGCCGGATGCAACGGGTCTGCCTGGGCGCACAAGGTTTTGTGGCCGCGGTCAATAGCCAAGGTGTATTGGGTTAAGTCATTGGTTCCGATAGAAAAGAAATCGGCATATTTCGCCAAGGATTCTGCCAAAAGTGCCGCCGACGGCACTTCAATCATCGCTCCGATTTGCACCGGTGCGGTAATGCCCAAGGCTTGCTTTTCTTGTTCAATGAGCTGTTTGTATTGGCTAAATTCTTCTACAAAAGCAATCATCGGCAACATAATGCGCACTTGCTCTGCCGGTTTTACCGATAACATCGCACGGATTTGAGAGATAAACAAATCTCTGAAATTTTTGTAATTTCTCACCCCGCGCAAACCGACGATGGGGTTTTCTTCCGGCGGAAGCGGCATATATTCCACCGGTTTATCTCCACCGATGTCTAACGTGCGCAAAGTAATGGGCTTACCGGGCAAAGCATTGGCAATGTTTTGGTACACGGCCTGTTGTTGCTCTTGGGAAGGGGGCGTTTTGGTGTGTAAAAATAAAAACTCGGTCCGTACTAATCCTAATCCGTCCGCGCCGTTGGCTTGGGCCGCGGCGGCTTCGTGTTCGTGCCCGACATTGCCTTCTACGGCTATTTGCACGCCGTCTGTGGTGTGCGCCGCAAGGTGGGCTTGCTCTTTATTTTGCAAAATAATTTGTTCGGCTTGCGCCAACATTCGGGCGAAATTTTCTTTTTCTTGTGCGGAAGGATTCAGCACAAAATCCGCTTGGGTGGCATTGAGTAAAATTTCGGTGCCGTCGGTAATTTGCAAAGCCTTTTCGCCGGCGCAAACAACGGACGGCAACCCCATATTGCGCAGTAAGATGGAAACGTGCGCCGTGGGGGACCCTTCCGCTAAAATAACACCTTTAACGGCCGCGGTAAAGGACGAAACATCAGAAGGCAATAAATCTTGCGCTACCAAAATGCAAGGGTTGGGAAAGGCGGTTTGTTGTTTTTGACCGCACAAATATTGCAAAACACGTTTGCGCAAGTCTTTAAAATCAGCGATTCTTTCCATTAAAAAGCGGTTTTTGGTTTTTTTAAGTACGTCAATACTGCTTCTTACCGCTTCGTTAAAGGCCGCAGGAGCGCTCTTGCCGGATTGGATTTGTTGCGCGGTTTGCTCTAATAAAAAGGGATCTTGCAACAATTGTTCATGAGCTTGCAAAATTTCCCGCGTTGCCTGGGTGGGAGCTTGGGAAATTTCGGCTTGGATTTGGCTTTGCACGGCAGAGAAAGCACTTTGAATAAGGGCATTCTCTTGGGCAGGATTTTCGGTAGTTTCGGCAAAGTCAAAGCAATCGTCTGCAAATAAGAAAGCCGGCGCCGCGGCCAAGCCTTCGCACGCGGTCAAGGCACGGGTGGTGTCAGTAGCGGATATTTCGGCGGTAGCTTCTTCGGCGCTGATATTTTCGCCCAGGCCGCTTTCAATGGCCTGGATTAATTTTTCCAACACTTCTTGGGCTTGCGGGGCATTTTGCGGGGCACGCAAGCGGATTTGAGCTCCGCGTTCAATGGAAAGCCCCATCACCGCTACCAAGCTCTTAGCATCGGCTTGGACATCGTTTTTCAAAATTTCAATGGGAAAAGAATATTCCTTTGCTAAAGAAGCCAATTTACCGGCAGGGCGCGCGTGTAAGCCGTTTGGGTTTTCTATCGTTACAGAGCGGGAATAAAGCCATTCTTGCGTAGCTTGGGGGGTGGCGTCTGTTGCTTCTGCTTCCACTCCGGGTACGCTAAACGCCACACTTTGCCCGGCGGTGGCAGGCCCCAACGCAGCGGGCACAACGGCCGAGCCGTCGGGAATGGTAACAATCATAATGATTAAATTGCTGGGGCAATTTTTGGTAATGAAATCTAAATCAAATTCAATGAGTTTTTGGCCTTTTTTTACTTCTTGGCCTACTTCTACTAAGGCTTTAAAGCCTTTTCCTTGCAGATTGACGCTTTCTACGCCGATATGTACTAAAACTTGCAGACCTTCTCTTTCTATTGCCACAGCATGTAGGGATTGGTGAAAGCTTACTACTTTTCCGTCAAAAGGGGCTACGACAAATCCTTCTTTGGGGGAAACGGCGATTCCGTCGCCCAACATCTTTTCACTAAAAACCGGATCCGGCACTTGCTCCAGGGATACTAATTGACCATCAGCGGGAGAAAAAACTTGAAAGTTTGGCATATACGCTCCTATTAAAGTGAGTTAAGACCATTATAGTATTTATTGAAGCTTTTTCAAGAAGAAAATAAAAATTTGAATTTCTGCTAAAAAACCTATATACTTAAAAAAGTAGGGTTAAGGAGCTGAATATGAAAATTTTTACAAAAAACAAACAAGGTTTTACTTTAGCAGAATTGATGGCCGTGGTGATGATTGTGGCCATTTTGGCGGGTATCGCCATCGGGGCTTACCACAAAGCTATTGAAAGAGCCCAATTTAATGAAGGGTTGAGCGTGTCTAATGCTATTATGGCGGCATCTGACCAATATTTTTATGACTTTAATGCCAACCCCGCTTCCATCAACGATTTGTCCTTAGATATTAGGGGGACTAAAAGCGGCTTGACCTTAAAGACAGATAAATTTATTTTTACGTTGGTGCCCGGACATTATGTAACGGCAAACCGCACGGGTGGAAATTACTCTATTAAAGTTTTAACTTCTCTTAACAATACCGGAGCGGTTACTTGCTCTCAAACGGCTGCCGGCGGGCTTGATTTCTGTAAAAGCGTAGGCTATTAAAAACTTTTAAAATTCAAAAAACCCTGCCTAGAGCAGGGTTTTTTGTTGAAAAAATGAATCATCTTTAGGCATAAAAAAACCCGCTTAAGGCGGGCGGTCAAAACGATTGGTCTGGGGGAAGACGGGAAAGAAGGTCGCTTCTTCCCGTCTGCCAAGGCGGCCATTGGGGCCCGCTTGGCTCAAACCTGGTGTAGCCTTATTTGCTGTTTTTGGCTACGTAATTCGCACCTTGCACATTAGCCCCGATTAAGGCCAAGGCTTGGGCGAATTTTTCCAGCATGTTGTTCATCTTACTCATGTTTGTTTCTCCTTTTTGATAAATCCTTGGGTCTGCTGGAGAAACCTAAAATCTTTGTATATATTATAGCAAATTTTAAGGTTGCCTGATTGCGCGGTGCCTTTCGGCTTTTTATATAATATAACGATGAAGATATTGCAAACCGATTGTTTGGTGATTGGGGCCGGGATAGCGGGGTCTGTGTATGCCCATGAAGCGGCCCGCCAAGGATTAAAAGTAACGTTGCTAAGCTGTGATGCTTGGGAACAGGCTAATAGTGATTTGGCCCAAGGCGGTATGGTATATGAACCGAATATAGACATAGATGCCTTGCTTAAAGATGTGCGCTTGGCTACGGCCGGGCTTTGTAATGAAACAGCCGTAAAAGAGCTGTCTTTGGCCGGGTGCCAAGCCATAGAAAAAATATTTTTAAAACAATTAAATACCGCTTTTTCCCGCGATGAAAAAGGCCAACTTCTTTTTACCAAAGAAGGAGCCCACACCAAAAACCGCATCATTTATTGGAAAGATACTACCGGGCATTGTCTGCTTTCTTCCATTCATGCTTCTTTGCAACAAGAAAAAAATGTAGAAATTTTGCAATATACTTCTGCCATTGATTTGCTTACTTTATCGCATAGCTCTACCAACCCGATGGACCGCTATGCCCCGCTGACTTGTTTCGGCGCGTATGTGTTGGATAATAAAAGCGGGGAAGTGTTTGCCATCGTTGCTAAAAAAACCATTTTAGCCACCGGCGGAGTGGGGCAACTTTACCGCCACACGACTAATGCGGCCCATTCCTATGGGCATGGAATTGCTATGGCTTACCGCGTAGGGGCGCGCGTGATGAATATGGAATTTGTGCAATTTCACCCTACCGTTTTTGCCAAGGGGAAAAACTTTTTAATATCCGAAGCTTTACGCGGCGAAGGGGCTATTTTGCGTAATGTCAACGGCGATGCGTTTATGGCCCAATATCACCCGCTTAAAGATTTAGCCCCGCGCGATATTGTAGCCAGGGCCATAGAAGAAGAACGGCTGAAAACTTCGCACGATTGCGTGTATTTGGATATTACCCATCACCCGGCTGAACATACCCAAGCGCGCTTTCCGTCTATTTATCAGACTTGCTTAAAAGAAGGAATAGATATTACTAAAGATTTAATCCCTGTGGTGCCGGCGGCGCATTATTTTTGTGGCGGCATTTTTGCCACGCCGTCGGGTCGGACGAATATTTTAAATTTAAATGCCATCGGGGAAACCGCTTGTACCGGCTATCATGGGGCCAATCGTTTGGCGAGTACTTCTTTGTTGGAAGCGGTGGGTAGCGGTTTTTTGTGTGCGCACGCAGACGGACAGGAAATCGCGGAACAATCTTTTTATATTCCGACCCCCAAAGAATGGATAGTACCTGAAAAAGAGCCTGACCTTAATTTGATTAAGCAAGACTTGGCAACTTTAAAAAGCACGATGTGGAATTACGTCGGTTTAGTGCGCAGTGCTACCCATTTGAGCCGTGCGGAAAAAATTCTACGTCATTTACATAATGAAATAGATGCTTTTTATAAAGGATATGCTTTAAACCAATCTTTGTTGGATTTGAGAAACGGCACACAGACGGCTTTGCTCATTACATATGCGGCACTGAAAAATAAGCAAAGCATCGGCTGTCATTTTATTCAATAACCTTTTTTTGGGGTGGATAAAAAAAGCCAAAACAGCTACGCTAAAGAAGGGGAAAAGTATGAAAAAAATAACATTTTTGGGGACCGCTTTTTTAGGTGTGTTTTTGCTGGGGGCTTGTGCCGGTTTTAATACGGACGGACAAGCGCCGCGTTACCGCGTCAGCACAGAAAGAGAGCCGGCCTACTACCTGGGAACCGATGCGGAAAAAGTGCAGGATACTTGCCCCGGAAATGATATATTGACCCAATACAATTGCTCTAAAAAACAGGAAAACGGCTTTGTCTGTTTTGATGTCTATATGGCGCAAGGAAGCCCCGCCCCACAGCAGCGTTATACGCTTTTGTCACAAAAAGTGGAAAAGCAATCCGTCAGCCCGGAGCCGCAATGCCCGGCCGGAATGAAACCTGATTGCGACTCTTTCTTAAAAGAGATGAAATATAATCTGGAGTTTTCCTGGTATTTGGCCAATTTTCCGTCTTCTTCTTTTGAGCAATGCCGCGAGACGTACGATTGTAAAAGAATAGATTGCTTTTTACCCCCGGACCCGACGGAAGAAAATGCACAGGCTACATTGGTTTCTTGTGTTTATAAACGCAACCAAGTCTTTTTTGTCGGTAGCGATGTAACTTGCCGTCAAACCCCGCGTTGATTTTGTCTTGCAAGAATAGCGAGAATTTATTAGCATATAGGAAACACGGCCCTACGAGGGCCGCGACTACGCGCGCGCGAGGATATTCCCATGGCTAATAATATTTTTTCCTTCTTCTCTAAAAATAAACAAAATTCTTCCGTAGTGGAACAGCTGGTTTCATTGATGCAATGGTTGCCGTCGGCTGCTTGCTTATTGGACAAGCATGGCGATATTGTGTTTGCCAATAATCGCTTTTCGGCTATTTTCGGTTGTGACTCTGCTGCCATTACCGGGACGAATATTTCCAAATTCGGTTTAACTTTATCTGAAATAAAGACTTTATTCGGCACTGATGCGCCCGCCAAGCTGTGTAAAGATTTGGTCAATAAAGATTTAGATGCCGTGCGCGTTAATATCGGCGCAGTACCTGTGCCGGAAGCGGAATATGTGTTGCTGACTTTTGACGAAGTGCCCCATGTGCAAGAGCATACAAACGAAAAGGCTTTTTCCGCTTCGCTGTTGGAAAACTATCCGAGTGCGGTTTTTTTGCAGAACCGCCGCGGCGTTTGTTTGGCGTGTAATGCCCACGCAGAAAAATTATTTTCTTTACAAGCGTCGGCGGTTTTGGGCCGTGCGGTAAGAGATGTTTTGCCGCGGGAGCTGATTGGTGCGTTGGACGTGTTGGAGCAAGACGTCAAAAAGAACAAACAAAGTTGCCAAGCCCAACAAATGACTTTCAAAAATGCCCAAGGGGAAGAAGTTTTTTTGAATGTGCTGAAAGTACCTTCTTTTGATGCGGAAGGAAACCTGGAAAGTATTTTAACGATTTTTGAAGATTTAACTGCCCGCAAAAAAGAAGAAGCCGAACTTCTGCAAAAACGTAATTTGTTGGAAGCTATCGTTGAAAATATGCCTTTGGGTATGTATACGCGCAACGTTAAGCGGGAAGTTACTTTTTACAATAAACAAGCATGGAGTATTTTGTCGGAGATGAGTATCAAATACTCCGATATGCCCAACCCTAAACAGGATTCTTCGGTTTCGGCGCAGTACGCCGCGCGTGAAAGACAATCCTTGGAAGAAGGCAAAGTAATAGACATTCCCGAAGAAGTATATGTAGATTCTTCCGGCAACGAACATTTATTGCACGTGATTAAAGTGCCCATTAAGCACCCGGGGATTGAACCGGTCATCTTGACTTTGGTGGAAGATGTAACCGACAAGAGAGACAAAGAACGCGAAATTACCAAAGCCAATAGTTTTCTCTCTGCTATCATTGACAATGCCCCTATCGGTCTGTATGCCCGTACCCGCAAAGGGAAAATGTTGTTAAGAAACAAAAAGAGTGAAGAAATATTAGGCGCCAACGAAGACCAATTTGACGAGCAAGGTACTTTGCCCAATGAAACAAAAGAACAAGTGGCCAACTATCTAAACCGCGAAGCGCAAGTGTTGGAATCGGGCAAGCCGTTGTTTATTCCCGAAGAAGAGTACGAAGGTATTGCCGGCAATAAACGTTTGTTGCAAATGGTCAAAGTGCCGGTAACCGATGCCGAAGGCAGCCCCGAGTTCGTCATTACGATGGTGGAAGATATTACCGAGAAGAAAGAACAGGAAGAAAAACTGATCAATGCCAATAACCTGCAACAGGCCCTTTTGGAGCATGCTCCTTTGGCTATTTATGCACGCGGTGTGGACCAGCAAATTTCATTTTGTAACCGCCGTGCTCAAACCCTGTTCGGTACAGACGTGTATGAAGATGAATATTTACCTTACCTGGACCGCGAACGCCAAATGTTTGAAAACGGCGAAGTGTTGGACTTACCGGAAGAAGATATTGTCACTTGCAGTGGTGAGACGCGCCTGTTCCATTTAGTTAAAGCCCCCATTTATGATAAAGAAAATAAACCTTTGGTGGCCTTGACCATTGCCGAAGACGTTACCGAGAAGAAACAGCAAGAACGCGAAATTATCAAGTCCAAAGAATTTTTGCAAAAAGTAGTAGATAATTTGCCGGTCGCTTTATCGGTAAAAGACCATGAAGGCAAGTATGTGGTATGGAATAAAAAGAGCGAAGACCTGTTTGGCGTTCATGCCAAAGATGTCATCGGGCAGAGCAATTACCGCACCGATATTACCCAAGAACAGGCCGAATTTATGCGCGATGCCGATAACCGCGTGTTTGCCAGCGGTAAAGAGCAAAACATTGCCCAGGAGTTGATTTCCACTCCTACCGAGGGCGTCAAAATTATGCACACGGTCAAAACTCCGCTTTTTACGCCGGAAGGGCAACCGGACTATTTGCTGAATGTTTCGGAAGATATTACCACCAAAACCAAAATGGAAAAGCAAATCCGCGAAGCCAGCGAGAAAAACACGCTCTTGCTGGAAAATGCCCGCGAAGGGATTTTGATTTTGGAAGACGAAAAAATTATTTATTGCAACCGCGCCGCTTGCCAAGCTTTGGGCTTTGAAAGCCAGGAAGAATTGGTGCGTAAAAAATTCTTGGATTTTGTGGAAAAAGACCACCAGATGTTTGCCAGAGAAAAATATGAGTGTGTGTTAAATTCTTTGGAAGGGGCCGATGCTCCCGCTCAAATGCCTTTTATTAAAAAAGATGCCGAGCGGGTGGAATTGGAGCTTTCCGCTATGGCTTCCAAATATTTAGGCAGAAAGATTGTCATTGTATTCTTGCGCGATGTTACCTTGGGCAACCGCAACTTGCGCGAAGCCCGCGGCGAACGTGAAAAATACAAACATATTTTTGAATTGGGCCGTCATGCGGTATTTGTCTTAAACCCCAAAGGTTATATCAGCGTGATGAACAAAGCCGCGCGGGAAATGTTTCACTTTACCGAAAAGGACCGCCCTTTTTATACCAATGTATATATTCGCCCGGCTTTGACGTTGGAAGTGCGCCGTCAAATATCCAAAGGCGAAAAAGCACAAATGGATTATGTGTTTGACTTTGACAAAGCCGCCGCCAAATTCCCGGGCCGTATCCATGGGGAAGGAAAACTGCACTTGCATCTGAGCTTTGCGCCGTTTAACCGCCGCGACAGCAAGGACGGAAGTGTAGAAGCGGATTATTTGGTTACTTTAGAGCCGAAAGGGGATTCTTCTCTTACTCCGCCAGCGCCGCCCACAATGGTTTTGCCGGTGAAAGAAGATAAAAAACCAACCCCGCCCCCGGCGCCTGCGGCTGTGGTGTTGCCCAATACGGAGCCGTACGTTATTTGTTCTAATCAATTTAAAATCACTTCTTGCAATGATTTGTTTTGCCACTTGTGCCAGCTTGAAAAAGAAGAACTGCAAGGACAAGAAATTATTAAACTTTTTGCCCAAAGCAGTATTGCTCCGTTGGTGGACGATTTGAAAGCCTTGCGTAAAACGGGGGGCTTTGAAAACCATGACTATGAAATCCACGTAGCCAGCGGTTTGGAAAAAGTGCCCGTACGGGTCAATGTAATGTCTTTAAAAGACGGCAATTATGCTTTTGTGTTTAAAAATATGTCTTCGCAAAAGCAGATTATGCAAGTTTTGCAAGAGCGTACCGCCCAATTAAATGCCTTGCTGACGGCAACGGACGGCGCTATTTTTTCCGTTCAATATGAAGACCGCCGCTTCGGGCGTATTTTACAGGCCAATAAATTTCTCTCGGATTTGATAGGCTATTCGCACGATGAGTTGGTCGGTATGCGCTTTTTACAGTTGTTTGCTGACCCGAAAGGTAAAAATAAAGAAGAAGTCCTTGCTTTTTTTGCCAAGACGGCCCGCACCTTGGACCACGAAGGAAATGTCCGTTTTGTAACCAAAATTTTTAATAAAGAAGGGCATGCGGTAGATGCGTCGGTTTGTTTGACTCCGCTGGATATTCCCGGGCAAAATGTTGTTTTGGCCTTAATTACGGATTTAAGCGAAGTATTGGCGCGTTTGGCCCAAGACTCCAAAGAAGCCTTGGAGCTGCGCAGTATGCGCCAAATTTTGCCGGGGTTGTACTTAAAAACCAATGCGGAAGGGTTGGTAAAAGAAGCCACTTCCAATTTGGCTTATCTTTCTACGGAAGAATGCCAAGCCTTGTTTTTAGATAAACGTCCCTTGCAGTATTGGCCCGAAGACGTGGCGCATAAAGCCTTGGTGGCCATCAAAGAAGCGGCGAGCGTGAATATAAACACGACGTTTGATTTTGAATGGGAAATCCAAGGAAAAAAATGTTATTTTGAAGCCTTATGCACCCCCATTTCGGGCCGTAATGAAGTGGTTATTTGGGTAAAAGACGTAAGCGAGCGGCACAATCATGAAAAAGAAATTCGCGAGCTTTATGCTTTGAGTAATGAAAACAGCGGTAACATTACCGAACAAGTGGACCGCATTTTGACTTTCGGTAAAAGAGTGTTTAAAGCCGATGTGGGGTTTGTAGCGCGGTTTAACGAGTCGGAAAAGAAAGAAATGACCATCGTTTACTCTACTCCCAGCCCCTTTCAAATAGAGCGGTATATGGTGTTCCCGGTGGAAGAGTGCTTGTTTGACGTCAAGGACGATAATGTAGTGGTCTTTGCAGACTTGGCACAAACGCACTGCAAGCGCTGTATTCATAAAGAGAAAAAGTTTGGCTCTATGATTGCCGCCCCGCTGTATGTGGGGGGAAAAGTGTCGGGAGCTTTGTGTTTTGCTTCGGCAGAGCCGCGCGGTCGTTTTGAAGTGGGCGCGGAAGAATTGTTGGGGATTATGTCCCGCATTTTGAGCTTGCGTATTGAATTGCGCGAAGCCAGCAAAACGCTGGGAGAAACTTCGCAAAGTTTCGTGCGTACCTTGGAATATGTGGACTTACCCGCCGTGGTATTGGATTTAAAATACCGCGTAACCTATGCCAATGCCGTTTTTCTGTCCGCTACCGGACGGCATCAGCGCACGGCATTAAATAAAAACTTTTTCAAAGAGTTTATCCGCAATACCGAAGATAGCCTGGAAATGTTTGAATCCTTTAAAAATAGTGCCTCTGGTCATGCTTTCCAAGTGAAGTTGGATTTGGTAGATGAACGGGGCAAATATGCCCCCGCTAATTGGGACGTATTTTTGATTAAAGATATTAAAGGAGATGTTGAAGGGTATGGGTTGATAGGGGTGCGGCAGTGAAAGAGAAAAGATAAACGGCTTTTTCAATTGTTAAGCTGATGGTGGCAAACAATTTTTCATATTTAAGTATCTTGACTCCGCCTTGCTCCTGTTGCTGCTTATTTTTTTGTTGCCAAAAAAGTTAGCTGATTAGAGAAATATAAAAAACCTGTTTTTAGGCTGTTTTGTGAACTCGTGCTTAAAAGCACTCAAACACACAAAACAGACAACTCCTAAAAACAGGTTTTTTTAATATAAAACTTATTTGTTAATTTCTTTTACTTCCACTTCAAAGGTCAGGTCTTTACCGGCTAAAGGGTGGTTGAAATCCAACGTAATTTCTTTATCGGTAATTTCTTTCACGATGGCGCGGAACGTGTGTCCGGCATTGCTGGCGCCTACCATATCGCCTACTTTTAAGTTTTCAGCACCGCCGACGGCTTCTTTGGGTACGCGGCGAATGGCTTCTTGCAAGACAGGGCCATAGGCTTTTTCGGCTTTGATGTTTACTACTTTTTTATCGCCCACGTTCATGGAAGCTAATTCTTCTTCCAACCCCACGATAATATGCCCCGCTCCGTGGGTATATTCCAAGGGCCCTCTGCCGGCGGAAGTATCTTGAATTTTTCCGTCCACGGTTAATGTATAGTCAAATTTTACTTTATC
>JAFVWP010000101.1 GCA_017501565.1 Elusimicrobiaceae bacterium
ACTACTCAATAATTTTGGTTACAACACCGGCACCTACCGTGTGGCCGCCTTCGCGGATAGCAAAGCGTAAGCCTTCTTCCATAGCCACAGGGGTGATCAATTTTACTTCAATTTCAGCGTTGTCTCCGGGCATGATCATCTCAGTTTTGAAGTTGAGTTCCCCGGTTACGTCCGTCGTTCTCAAGTAGAACTGCGGTTTGTAACCCGGCGTTAACGGAGTGTGACGTCCGCCTTCTTCTTTCTTCAAGATGTATACTTGACCCGTAAAGTGTTTGTGCGGCGTGATGGATTTAGGAGCAGCCAATACTTGTCCGCGTTCCACTTGGTTCTTGTCAATACCGCGCAACAAGATACCTACGTTATCACCGGCCATACCTTCGTCCAACAATTTGCGGAACATTTCAATACCCGTAGCTACGGTGTTCAAATTGTCGCGGAAACCAATGATTTCCAAAGCATCGCCTACGTGTACCTTACCGCGTTCAATTCTGCCGGTAGCTACCGTACCACGACCCGTAATGGAGAATACGTCTTCCACAGCCATCAAGAACGGCTTTTCGGTGTCGCGGGCAGGTTCAGGAATCCAGGTATCCAAGGCTTCCATCAAGCGTTTAATGCAGGGTTCACCCAATTCGCCAGCGTCGCCTTCAATCGCTTTCAAGGCAGAGCCGCGTACGATAGGAGTGTTGTCCCCGTCAAATTCATATTTAGACAAGAGTTCGCGGATTTCCATTTCTACCAAGTCCAACATCTCCGCATCTTCCATCAAGTCTACTTTGTTCAAAAATACTACCAATTTGGGTACGTTTACTTGTTTGGCCAACAATACGTGTTCGCGCGTTTGCGGCATCGGGCCGTCTACGGCAGATACCACCAAGATGGCGCCGTCCATTTGCGCAGCACCCGTGATCATGTTCTTAATGTAGTCAGCGTGGCCCGGGCAGTCAATGTGCGCATAGTGGCGGTTTTCGCTTTCGTATTCTACGTGAGATACCGCTACCGTTACAATCTTAGAAGCATCACGTACTACACCACCTTTGGCGATGTCCGTGTAAGCCATAGCTTTGGCTTTACCTTCTTTGGCCAATACTTTCGTAATAGCCGTAGTCAACGTCGTCTTACCATGGTCCACGTGACCAATCGTTCCTACGTTAACGTGCGGTTTAGAGCGGGAAAATTTTTCCTTTGCCATTTGTTATAGTTCTCCTGTGTTGAGTTTACTACGTACTTCAATGTTTGATTATTTCAAAAAAATAAGCTGGGGATGGGAATCGAACCCACGACCTTCTCCTTACCATGGAGATGCTCTACCAGCTGAGCTACCCCAGCATTTTGACGTTTC
Source organism: Elusimicrobiaceae bacterium (assembly GCA_017501565.1). Taxonomy (GTDB): domain Bacteria; phylum Elusimicrobiota; class Elusimicrobia; order Elusimicrobiales; family Elusimicrobiaceae; genus Avelusimicrobium. The sequence continues at coordinate 1,343 of JAFVWP010000101.1, forward strand.
CACCGGTTAGTACCGAACGTCCAAATTGTTTTTGCGGTGCAGGCTTTGAACCCGGACCTAAAAAAGCGGGCGATGGGAATCGAACCCACGTGACCAGCTTGGAAGGCTGACGTTCTACCATTGAACTACGCCCGCAAAAAAGACTACCTGTATATTATACAAAAAATATACATTCTTGCAAAAATACTTTTTAAAACTTTAAAAATGAGCGTGTCAAAAAGCAGAGCTTTTCTTTATTATAGCAAATCAAAAGATTTTTTACATAAAAACAGCACACCCGCCCATAAACAGGTGTGCAAGTAAGGAAAAATGGGGGAGGCCATGCCCTTTTACGGGGCGTAACCCTTAAAAATAGGTTCTGTGTTTTGCCTTCCCCTAAACTCAGTATAAAGAAGTTTTAAATTTTTTCAAGGCCTAATTTTTAAATTTTTTCCGACGTAAAAAAATCATCTTCTCAAAAGCAGCTTTTTTTGCTATAATATCTTTACAATTTGATGGTGCGGTGGCCAAGTGGTAAGGCGAGAGTCTGCAAAACTCTTATTCGTGGGTTCGATTCCCACCCGCACCTTTTCTTTATATACCCCGGGAAACCGGGGTTTTTTTATGCACAAAAAAACCCGCCGTTGTTTGGCGGGTTTTGCAAAAGACTAATAAGTAGATACATCTCTTAAAGATTGGTCCGACGATACCGCCGCCGCGGCCGTTGCGCCAACAGCTATTTTCCAGCCATACCGCTGCAACGCAGATTTTACGTTTTGACGCGTCCACCGAATAGCAGCCTTACCGGCGATTTCCACAACAGCCAAATCCATCAGGGCTTTTGCCGGCAACATTCTTGCTATTTGTTTTCCGGCTAATCTTCCGCCCCAACCTAAAATTTTAAAAACACCGCCTATCAATTCTCCAACACCCAACCATTCTACGGCAACTTCGCAAGACCCCTGTACCACCGAGCAGGCTACCGACCAACCATAACCCGACTTCAATTTTTGGTGCAGTTCTTTTTGCAAAGTCTCTTCTTCCCGGTCCCAACCTTGAAGGCTGCTTTCGTTATGAAGGAGCTTTCCTAAACGCATACCGATTAAAGGCATATATAAGTAGTGGGCAAAGCTTCCGTCGGAATTTACCGCCATATATTGGCGAATAAATTGTTGCATTTTAGCAGAGCTTTCTTGTGTTTCTCTGGCATCATACGAAAGGAACAAAGCTTGTATCAAACGGCTTAATACTACGTGCCGACGGCCGTTTTCCGTATCGGGATTATTGCCTTTTCCGTCGGTCCCCGGAGTAACATGATGTAAATAAAACACTTCTCCTTGGTCGGAAAAACGTCCGGCTTCGCCGCGACCGATAAAATTAAATCCCCCGGTGCTGACCATTTGTTTCAACAAAGAGTCATCTTCTTTCATAGATAAGGCACTATTAGCCTGAATAAACAGAGAAATCAAAGAAGCCTGATTGGATATATTCCACGCATCGCTACTCTTAATGCCCTTCATTACATAGTCTGAACGGCTGTTTTTTACCCAATCATATTTAGCGATCAAACTTTCCAATCTGCGTTCAAATCTATGACGATGGGAGTCGCCCATCACATAACCGAAATCATCATAATTTTCCTGGGCCAGCAAAAACAACAACTCTGCCGCCCATAAAGATTTACAAGGGTGGCCTTTGTAAGACATCTTCTCCCCTTGCGCCAAAGCCGCTTCCATCACATTGTTAAAAGCCAAAGCATTGCTTCGGGCATAAGCGGCAGACATTAAATTATAAAAACCCAGCACGCTAAAGTCTTCCGCTTTTTCGTCATAGTCACTTTCAAGTGCCTGACGAATCAAAAACATCAAATTTTCCTGACAGCTGTTTTGCGCTTGTGAAACAAAAGTCGCCAAATAAATCAAAAGTTCCGCCTCTTCCGCGTTTAAAGAAGCAATATATGCTTTGTCTTTAACAATGGAAAAATAATCGCACGGAGTTAAAAATCCGTTTTTATCAAAACGTTCCAACAAGGTATAAAGGTCCATTCCTTCCGGGCGGGTAGCTTGGGGGATTTGAATTTCCTGCAAACGTCCGTCTAAAAACTGAATCCTTTTTTGAAGATTCAAAGAGTTTTGTTTGACAAACGGATTTTGTGCATAAGGGGACACTTGAGCCGATAGGGCACAAGTAGAGAAAAGCAGAGAAAAACTTAAAATTAAATTAAATATTTTTTTAAACATCGTCATACTTAAAGTATTCTAAAAAACGCAAAAAATAACAAGGGTCTTTGGTCCTATACAAAATAGCCAAAAGACCTATTTTACTTAAAAATCCCCGCCGAAGCGGGGATTTTTTATACTAATAAACTCAAAAGCAGTATCGGAGCTAATAAAAGCAGTAGCCCGATAGCCGAAGCGGGAATCATCGCAAAACATAAAATACAAAAAGCTTTGCCCCGTTTCACATCTGCCACGCGGGAAGTATTTACCACAATAAATACAAAACGCAAGATGAGCGTAATAACAAAAACCAACGCAGATAAAGGCTTTAACCAAGGAAGAGCCGTTGCAATTAAGGCAAAACTCAGCACCAGGCCTTGCACAAAACCGGAAAGCCCCAGCACCACAAACAGCGCCGAAGAGCCGTTACTGTTGGAAAAGAAATTCAAGAACAAGCCCGACAAAGCCGCCCAAACATACCCTACGGTAATTTCCAACAAAAAGAAAAATACAAGTCTCCACAACAGACCCCATGCAGATAACGAGTCTCCGGTCCAAAAGAAGACCACCCAGCACAGAGCCGCCGCCACATAACCCCACAAAGCCGCATCAAAACGGCGCTCATGAATCAAAGAGCCTAAGGCTTGAGCGGGAGATTTGGCATAGGTAAAATAAGCGTTTAATAAAGCACCCATAAAAGCTCTCCGTTACATGACCCACAAATAAGACACATTGGGGGTATTCATGCTTTGCAATTGTTTGACTACATTTTTATTTTCCATGGCAGAGCCGAAAGAAATGAATAAATCACGCAAATTTTCTGTTTTTTGGCTGATAATTTTCGGGTCTTTAATACCGGCCAATTCCCCGGCGAGCAAGCGGGCATCTTCTTCACCGCCCAATTTATCTACAAAGCCCAACTTAAAGGCGCGTTGTCCGGTAAAAATACGTCCGTCAGTGTAAGCGGCCATATCTTCGGGTTTTACATCGGGGCGACCGGCTTTTACGGCGGCTAAAAATTGCTCATACGTATCATCTACCATATCTTGCAAAATGGCTTTTTCCGCATCGGTCATCGGGCGGTAAGCAGAACCAATATCTTTATATTGACCCGAAGTAATAGGCGTAACGGAAATGCCCAATTTATTAAACAACCCCACTACGTTGCCGGACTGCATAATCACACCGACAGAGCCGGTAATCGTGCCCGGTTCGGCTACGATTTTATCGGCAGCCATGGCAATATAAAATCCGCCGCTGGCGGCTACATCGCGAAACAAGGCCACCACTTTTTTGCCTTTTTCTTTGGCGGCTAAAATTTCAGAATGAATGTCCTGTACGGAAGCCACCGTTCCGCCCGGAGAATTAATATCCAACACAATGGCTTTGATATTTTCTTCTTTCGCCGCTTCGCGGATACGTTTGGAAATATAAGAAGCGCTGGAAGGCAGGCTGAAAGGCCCGTCTTCTCCGCTTTCGGCAATGACCCCGCGCACTTTAATCCAGGCAATTCCTTCCCCTTGATGTTTCTTTTTCGCACCGGAAAAAGCAAAAGAATTGCCACTGCATTTAGATACTTTGGGGCAAGACATACCCGGTTTTACCACCAAATAAATACCGCATACGGCAGAAATGGTAAACATGAAAAGCAATGCCAAAAACCAAAAATTACCCGGTTTTTTCTTTTCGGTTTTTGCCGGCTTTTTTTCTTCTTTTTGTGTCAAACCGAAAACAGAATTAATCTCTTCCGTATCTACCGAAGTACTGCTGATATTGGAAAGATCCGTCTTTTCATTTTCTTTCAATTTTTTCTCCCAGCCGTCCATGCTGGTATTGTCTTGTTTGTTTTCTTGTTTGTTTTCTTGCATAAAAAACCCCTTTTAAAATCTCTCTCCATTATAGCAATTAATGGTAAAATATTTGAAAGATACTGCATTTATATTTTGGGAGAGCATTATGTTTAATGGCATTTTTACCGCATTGGTTACGCCTTTTACCCAAGAAGGAAAAATAGATTTTCACGCTTTAGAAACTTTGATTGAAAAACAAATTGCCGCCGGAGTGGACGGATTGGTGCTTTTAGGCACCACCGCCGAAACAGCCACTATGGACGAAGAAGAAAAAGAAGCACTTTTAACAGCGGCTACCCGCCACATTAATAAACGCGTCAAAGTTATTATCGGCACCGGCACCAACAGCACGGCAATCACTTTGAAAAACACAAAAGCGGCCCTTTCTTATAACCCCGACGGAGTTTTGATTGTAACGCCTTATTACAACAAGCCCAATCCTTCCGGACTAATCGCCCATTATAAACAGCTGGCCCAATTGGGGGCCCCCATAGTGCTCTACCATATCCCGGGCAGAACAGGGCTAAAAGTGCCGCATTCAGTTTTGCAAGATTTACTGCAAGCCGTTCCGCAAATCAAGGCCGTAAAAGAATCCGACTATGATATGTGCAGTGTTACGGATAATGCCGTAGGATTTGCGCAAAAAATAGATTATCTGTGCGGCAATGATGATTTATTTTTACAATATTTATCCGTCGGTTGCAGCGGCATCATCAGCGCGGCGGCCAATGTAATGGCTCCGGCATTTGTAAAAATGTACCGCTCTTGGCAAAAAGGCGATACCCGCCAGGCGCTTGAAGTTTTTTCCCAAGCTTATCCGCTGATTAAAGCGTGCTATACAGAAACCAATCCCACTTGCGTAAAATATTTACTTTCCCGCTTATCCGTCGGGCAAGAACAGGTACGCCTGCCGTTGGGAGAAGTATCGGCGGCCAACAAACAAAAAATAAATGAAATTTTAACCCACACTCCGTCAGATTTATTAATTTAGGAAACAGATATGAAAAAAATAGGTATTATCGGTGCAAACGGCATGGTCGGGCGCACATTACAAGCAGAATTTAAAAAAATTAAAACTCCCTTTGAAGTGGTTGCGTTGGGAAGACAAGATGAAGTACCGCCATTAGATGCGGCTGTATTTTGTACCGACAATCCGGACAGCGCACGCTTGTACCCTTTACTCAAAGACCGCATCGGCTACATCGTGGATATGTCGGCGCAATTTCGCCAAGAAAAAAACGTACCGCTAGTAATCCCGGAAATTAATCCGCATGCTATTACTGCCGATACCCGCCTAATTGCCAGCCCAAATTGCACCACCACAGGGTTAGTAATGACCATGGCCCCTTTACGCAAGCTATACCCTTTAACGGAAGTTTTCTTTTGTTCGTATCAGGCCATCAGCGGGGGTGGGAAAAAACTTTTAGAAGAATTCCGCACGCCGGGTTCTTTATATGAAAACAATTGTGTCCCTTTAATCGGCTCTATCCAGGAAAACGGCTACTCCAGCGAAGAATTAAAAGGCATTTACGAAACCCGCAAAATTTTAGAGATGCCAAAGGTAAAAGTCTTTCCGCATACTATTCGCGTAGCCGTGGAAAACGCGCATAGCTTGGGAGTTACATTAAGGGCCGAAGCACCTTTTGATTTGCAACAGGTCAAACAAGCCTGGAACGCTTTTCCGAATCTGGCTTACCGCGAAGAAATCATCACCCCCAAGCAAGCCAGCGGTCAAGAAACCACTTTCGCCTGCCGCTTACGGCGTGATGCGGAAGACCCTTGCATCATTCATTATTTTATTACCTTTGATAATTTGCTCAAAGGAGCTGCGATGAATGCCCGGCAAATTATTGAACTTTTATTGGAGAAATTTCTGTGAAAAAAGTAATCATTAACGGCGGAAACGGAAGAATGGGCCAAGCTATTGCCCGCATCATAGCCAACCAACCGCAATTAGATTTAGAAATCGTCGCCGTACGCGAAGAAGGACAAGACGTCCACACCCAAGCAGATGTTGTCATTGATTTTTCTTCGGTACAAGGAGCACAGGAAGCTTTTACATTGGCCAGAGAATTAAAAGCCGCCTGTTTAATCGGCACTACCAATCTGCCGGAGCGTTTTTTGTTTCAAATGCAGGAAGAACACAAAATCCCGCTCTTTTATGCACCCAATGTCAGCCTGGGGGTTTATTTTTTCGGAGAACTCTTAAAACAAGCCAGCCGTATGTATAGCGGCTATGAAAGAGCTTTGCACGAAATTCACCATATTCACAAAAAAGATGCCCCTTCGGGTACTGCCAAAAAATTGGCCGAAGCCATAGAGCTTCCCTTAAAGAAAGTATCTTACGAACGCTTTGGCGAAACCATCGGCACGCATATTTTGACCTTGTCCGGCCCGTACGAACAAATCATGCTCAAACACGAAGCCTTGGACCGGGATTTGTTTGCCGCTTCCGCAGTACATATTGCCGCTTGGTTAGTCAAACAACCGGCCGGATTTTACACCATGCAAGATTATGCACAATTTATTCTAAAATCTTCTAAGAAAAAGGAAAATAATTTATGAAAATTCACTTTGTAGGTATCGGCGGTGTGGGTATGAGTGCCCTGGCCCAACTGCACGCCATGGGCGGAGATATTGTAACCGGTTCGGACCGCTTAATCAGCAAAGGGTATCACGATTTGGCCCTTTGGGACTACTTAAAAAAATTAAACATCGGTCTTTTTCCGCAAGACGGAAGCGGTTTAGACGAAAAAACAGACCTGGTCATTCTCTCTTCTGCCATTGAAGCGGACAATCCCGAAATCAAAAAAGCCAAAGAATTAGATATTCCCACCATGCACCGCTCTGAGCTTTTAGCCAAACATGTATCCGAGCATCGCACCATAGCCGTATCCGGCACCAGCGGGAAAAGCACCACTACCGCCATGGTGTACGAAATATTGGCCTATGCGGGCAAAAGTCCGTCCGTCATTACGGGCGCGGCCATTATGTCTTTGCAAAAAGAACAAGGAGTCTTTGGCAATGTATATAAAGGCGCATCGGATTTGTTGGTCATTGAAGCTGACGAAAGCGACGGCTCTATCGTTAAATATCAGCCGTATTTGGGGCTTTGCTTAAACTTACGCAAAGACCATAAAGAAATTGATGTTTTACAAGGTTTCTTTACCCAATTTGTCAAAAACTGCCAAAAAGCCATCGTCAATACGGAAGAAGACAACTTAAAAGCAGTCGCTTCCGCCGGCAAAACATTCGGCCTACATCATGGGGATATTCACCCCGAAGACGTCCGCGTAACGGGCTTTGGTTCTACTTTTATCATTCAGGGGCAACCTTTCAAAATCAATATTCCCGGCTTGCATAACGTAGCCAATGCCACTGCCGCCGTAGCGGCCGCCTTAGAGTGCGACGTTGATTTGAAAACCTGTGCCGAAGCTTTGGAAAAATTCTCCGGCATTGCCCGCCGTTTTGCTTCTATCGGCTCTTATAACAATATTGAAGTAATTGATGATTTTGCCCACAACCCGCATAAGTTGCATGCCACCATCGCGGCGGCACACTTGCGCGGTAAAAGAGTATTGGCTTTTTACCAGCCGCATGCTTTTACGTCTATTAAAATGTTAACGGCGGAATTTGTGGAAAATTTAGCCATCAGTATCGGCAAAGAAGACCACCTTTGGCTGACGGAAGTCTATTATCCCGGTGGCACCATTCCCGAAGGGATCAGCAGCATCAATGTTTACAAAGGCCTTAAAAATAACGGAGTAAACGCGCATTACGACACTTGCCGTGAACGCATTTTAGCCGAAATGGCGGCCGCGGCCCAACCGGGGGATATTCTTTTGGTTTTAGGCGCGCGTGACCCGACACTGACAGACTTTGCCAGAAAATTGCTGAATTCCTTGGAAAAGAAAGAAAAAATTACTACTTGCCAAGATTGTATGTTAGGCAATTGCTGTTTGGCTTATAACAAATAACCTGCTTAAAAATAAACCCCCCGCTCATCAAAGCGGGGGGTTTTATCAAAACAATCTTTAATCAAACAACTTTTCAAATAAACTTTTCTTTCCGCCGGTTTCTTTGGCCAGCTCTTCCAAAAGTTCTTTTTGGCGGGCGGTAGGTTTCTTGGGCACGTCTATTTTTACATGGATTAACAAATCCCCAAAGCCTTTTTTACCCAGCTTGGGCATACCGCAACCTTGCATTTTTAACACTTCGCCGAATTGCGTTCCTTTCGGAATATCCACGTCCACCTCTTTGCCTTCAATGGTGGGCACTTTGATACTGCCGCCCAACACCGCTTGCGGATAAGTAATGGTAGCATCAATAGATAAATGGTCCCCTTCGCGTTTGAAGATTTTATGTTCCTGCACGTGCATTTCTACATACAAATCCCCATAGCCGCCGCCGTTGGTGCCGATGTCTCCGCCGTTGGATACGCGTAAAGTAACACCCGTACGCACCCCGGAAGGAATTTTAACTTTAATACTTTCCTTAATGCGTTCCACACCGCTTCCGCGGCAAGCTTTGCAAGGTTTCTCTACCACTGAGCCTTTCCCGCCACAATCCGGGCAAGTTTGGCGCATGCTGAAAAACCCTTGCTGATAGACCACACTGCCGCGTCCGTTACAGGAGCGGCACGTTTTAACGGCACTGCCTTCTTCAGCCCCGGAACCGCCGCAAACATTACAGCGTTCCACGCGGTGGTATTTTACTTCTTTTTCCATACCCGCATAGGCTTGCTCTAAGGTTAAATCCACATCTACTTTTAAATCTTCGCCGCGTTGGGCGCGCGGTTTACCGCCGCGGTTACCAAAACCGCCGCCGAAAATATCCCCGAACACAGAGCCGAAAATATCACTCACGTCCCCAAAGCCGGACGCATTAAATCCGCCAAAGCCGCCCGCGCCGGAATTTACGCCGTCGTGGCCGTATTGGTCATACATTTGCTTTTTTTGCGGGTCTGACAAAATCGTAAAGGCTTCGTTTACTTTTTTAAACCGCTCTTCGGCATCTTTGTCGCCGGGACAGCGGTCCGGGTGGCATTTCATAGCCGCACGGCGGTAAGCGGATTTGATTTCGCTTTCGCTGGCAGTGCGGGAAACACCTAAAACTTCATAATAATCTTCTTTCATAGCGGTGGGCATACTCGGTTAATCAATAAAAATATTTATATTTATATTTTATTAAATTAGGGCGTTTACGCGCAAAGGCCTTTTCTTTGACAGAAGATACCAAACATTTTATAATGAAAACAAGCGGTAAGCCGTCTGGCAAAAACTTCTTTTACCGCACATCATGACACCCAAACAGGAGCCTTATGTTTAAAAAACTACAACAAATCGGCAAAGCCTTTATGCTGCCTATTGCCATTTTACCTGCCGCCGGGTTATTGCTCGGTATCGGTAGCGGTTTATCCAACGAAGCCGCCGTCAAAGCTTATCCGTTCTTAGATATTGCTTGGTTGCAAGGGATTTTTAAAGTCATGGCCTCTTCCGGCAATATCATTTTTTCCAATTTAGCTTTGCTGATTTGTGTCGGCCTTTCTTTAGGCTTGGCTAAAAAAGACAAAGGCACCGCCGCTTTAGCCGGTGCGGTGGCTTATCTGGTGATGAACGGCGCCATTGCCGGGTTTATCAATGCGTTTAATCCGCAAATCGGCTCTATTGATACCGGTGTGGTAGGCTCTATCGTTATAGCTTTTGCCGTATCTTATTTGCATGAAAAATACGCCGATATAAAATTGCCCAGCATGTTGGGCTTTTTCGGCGGGTCCAGATTTATTCCCATTGTGTCTTCTTTTTGTGCCATTTTCATCGGTTTTGTATTCTTTTTGATTTGGCCCACTTTGCAAGGTTGGTTGGTTTCTGCCGGCAAAGGCATCGCCCATTTGGGGGCCGTCGGTTCATTTTTCTACGGATTTTTAATGCGTTTATGCGGAGCGGTAGGTTTGCACCACATGATTTACCCGATGTTTTGGTACACCGAGCTTGGCGGTACGGAAATGGTAGCCGGACAGATGGTAGTCGGCGCGCAAAAGATTTTCTTTGCCCAATTGGCAGACCCCAACCACGTTGGGTTATTTACGGAAGGAACGCGCTTTTTTGCCGGACGCTTTGCCACGATGATGTTCGGCTTGCCGGGGGCCTGTTTAGCCATGTATACTTGCGCTAAATCTTCCAAGAAAAAAGCCGTCGCGGGGCTTTTGTTAGGGGCGGGGTTGACGTCTTTCTTAACCGGCATTACGGAGCCGATTGAATTTATGTTCTTGTTCATTGCTCCGTGGTTATACGTCATTCATGCTTTGTTGGACGGCATTTCTTTCTACATTGCCGATATTTTAAACATTGCCATCGGCAACAGCTTCTCCGGCGGGGTCATAGACTTTTTACTCTTCGGTGTATTGCAAGGAAATGCGAAAACCAATTGGTTATTGGTCTTAATAGTGGGGCCGATTTATACCATGATTTACTATTTCCTGTTTGTTTTCTTAATTAAAAAATTCAATGTATTAACGCCCGGACGTGAAGAAGATGAAACAGAAAAAGTGAATGTTGTTACACGTGACAGCATGACCCAAACCGCCCAGGACATTATTGTCGCTTTAGGCAATAAAGAAAACATTGAAGAAGTAGATGCCTGTATCACCCGTTTGCGCGTATCGGTTAAGGACGTGAAAAAAGTAAACAAAGACGAGCTTAAAAAATTAGGTGCGCGCGGCGTGTTGGAAGTTACCGGCGGGGTACAAGCGGTATTCGGCACTATGTCTGACCCGCTCAAACAGCGCATCAACGCCCTTTTGGGTAAAACAGAATAGGGGAAATTATGGAAAAAGGATTAATTGTTTCTTGTCAGGCTTTGGCCCACGAGCCGTTACACAGCTCTTTTATCATGGGGCGCATGGCCTTGGCCGCCCAAATGGCGGGCGCGGTGGGTATCCGCGCCAATAGTGTAAGCGATATTACCGAAATCCAAAAAAACGTAAATTTACCCATTATCGGTATTATTAAACAGGACTATCCCGACCGCAAAGCCTATATTACCCCCACCCGCAAGGAATTGGAAGCCTTGTTGGCATTAAATATTGATGTCATCGCTTTAGATGCGACGATTAATGCCGATGAAAATTTACTGCGCTCTTTGAAAAAAGAGTTTCCCAACCAGCAGTTCATGGCCGATATTTCCACCGCGCAAGAAGCCGTCCGCGCGGCGGAAGAGTTCGGCTTTGACTTCGTAGGCACAACACTCACAGGTTATACGGACCATTCCAAGCATTTGACGAACTTTGAAGTATTGGCCGAAGTGATAGACCGCCTGCAAGTGCCCATTGTGGCAGAAGGAAACTTTGACACGCCCGAAAAAGCCCGCCGCGCTTTGGAAGCGGGAGCCTATGCCGTGGTGGTAGGTGGCGCGATTACACGTCCGCAGTTAATCGCCAAAAAGTTTGTAGAAGAAATGCAAAAAGCAAACGTGAAATGAGAATACATCTTTTTCAACTTGCTGTTTAAATTGCAATGCATAACTTTCTTAAAATGTAAAACCCCCGTCGATTGACGGGGGTTTTGTTAACTGCTAGCTATTGTACTAAAACCATCTCCCTTCAAGGCATCACACATTGCTTTCTGTGTCTTATCACTTGAAACATAAACACATTGTCTTCTTTCTTCTCCACCCATGGTATAGTGAAGTTGAATCCTTTTGACAGACTCCGTATTTCCACCCTGTGCAGTAACACCACAATAAACATATGGCTTGGAAAAAGAAGGAGGTGAATAACTATACGAACAAGCATAATACCAATTATCGGTAGAATACCATCTATCACCCCAACCAGCTCCCTGAGAGGCCCACTCTCCTCCCTGTAAATCTAATCCGGCAGCTTGAAGAACTTTTGGGATATAGGAACCACTCCCATAATATTCGTTCATTCCCGCAATCTGAGTAGCTTTCTTGATGGTATCCCAATTAACTAAAACTTCAGCCATTCTCGCACGAAAAACTGCTTTTCTGTATTGCGGCAAAGCCACAGCAGACAAAATACCGATAATTAAGACCACTACCAAAAGTTCTATCAAAGTAAAACCTTTTTTCATTTTTCTTCTCCTTGCGGGCTTTTACGAAACGGCAAATGGCATTTTATTTCGCCCGCACTGCCATTTCACATAAAGTATAGCAAAAAAAACGAGTCAAGTATTTTCTTTTTCCCCGACGAAAAAACAACATCTGAAAAATAATTGCTTCTCTATTCTGATTTTTCAAATTTAAGATGATTTTGGCGGATTTAGTTTGTGCGCAGTGTAGCGTTAGCTACATAAGCACAAAGAGACGTCAAAAGAACTTAAATTTGGAAAATGGTTGAGCGTATAAGCAACAAAACCCGATATTTTACATATCGGGTTTTGTGCGAAAATCTCAGCAACTGAAAAAGCCGTTATTTTATTTATCTACTACTTCGGCTTCCACTACATCGTCTTTCGGGCCGTTGCCGGCAGCTTGGGCCGCGTCCGGGCCGGGTTGGGCTCCGGGTTGCGCACCGGCCTGAGCTTGTTGGGCTTTATACATCGCTTCGCCCAATTTTTGGCTGGCTTGCAAGGCCGCATCTTTGGCGGTGCGAATCTTGTCGGCATCGTCGCCTTTTAAGGCTTCGCGCAAATCGCCCAAAGCGCGGTCAATGGCCAAGCGGTCGTCTTGAGATACTTTATCGCCGTAGTCTTTCAAGGCTTTTTCGGTTTGATAAAGCACGCTGTCGCCTTCGTTTTTGGCTTCCACAAATTCTTTGTGTTTTTTGTCTTCTTCGGCGAATTTTTCGGCATCTTTTACAAAGCGTTCCACTTCAGCATCGCTGAGCTTGTTGGGAGAGCTGATGGTAATGTGTTGCTCTCTGTTGGTGCCTAAGTCTTTAGCGGACACTTTTAAGATACCATTGGCATCAATGTCAAAGGTTACTTCAATTTGCGGTACGCCGCGCGGAGCGGGAGGAATGCCGTCCAAATCAAATTTACCCAAGGGTACATTGTCTTTAGCCATCGGACGTTCGCCCTGCAATACATTGATGGTTACCGCAGGTTGATTGTCAGAAGCGGTGGAGAAAACTTGCGTTTTCTTGGTCGGAATAGTGGTGTTGCGTTCAATCAAGCGGGTGCATACACCGCCCAAGGTTTCCAAACCCAAGGAAAGCGGAGTAACGTCCAACAACAAAACGTCTTTTACTTCGCCCGTTAAAATACCGGCTTGTACGCTGGCACCGATTGCCACACATTCCATCGGGTCAATACCGCGTTCAATTTTCTTACCCACGTGGTCTTCCACATATTTTTGCACAATCGGCATACGGGTCGGGCCACCTACCAAGATAATGCGGTCCACTTGAGAAGCGGTTAATTTAGCATCGCTCAACGCTTGGTCTACGGATTTACCACAGCGTTTGACAATGCTGTCCACCAAGCTCTCCAATTTGGCGCGGGAAAGTTTAAGTTCCAAGTGTTTCGGCCCCGTAGCATCGGCGGTGATAAAGGGCAAGTTGATGTCCGTTTCCATGGTGGTGGACAATTCAATTTTGGCTTTTTCAGCCGCTTCTTTTAAGCGTTGTTGGGCTTGTTTGTCAGCAGACAAATCAATACCGGTGCTCTTTTTAAATTCATCTACCATCCAGGAAATGATGGCATTATCCATATCCGTACCGCCAAGTTGCGTATCGCCGGAAGTGGAAAGTACTTCAAAAGTCCCTTCGGCACCCATTTCCATAATAGTTACGTCTAAGGTACCGCCGCCCAAGTCAAAGACCAAGATTTTTTGTTCTTTGCCGGCTTTGTCGATACCGAAGGCCAAAGCGGCCGCGGTCGGTTCGTTGACCAAGCGTACCACTTCTAAGCCGGCAATGCGGCCGGCGTCTTTGGTGGCTTGGCGTTGGTTATCGTTAAAATAAGCGGGCACGGTGATAACGGCTTTTTCCACCGGTTCACCCAAGAAAGCTTCCGCATCTTTTTTTACTTTCTGCAAAACGAAAGCGGAAAGTTGTTGCGGGGTAAATTCTTGACCGCGCAAATTATATTTAAAATTTTCGCCCATTTTGCGTTTAAAGGCGGTTACCGTTCCTTCGGGGTTGGCAATCGCCTGGCGGCGGGCCGGTTCACCCACTAAACGTTGTCCGTCTTTGGTAAAAGCTACATAAGAAGGGAATGCTTTTCCCCCGATAGAGCTACCTTCTGCAGAAGGGATAATGGTCCCTCTGCCGCCTTCCATAACAGCAGCTGCCGTGTTGGAAGTTCCTAAGTCAATACCAATAATTTTAGCCATAGTTTTGTTCTCCTTTAGAAATCAGTTTAATTTACTGCTTTTATGCTTCTTCCCCCGCTTTGCCTACGACCACCCGGGCCGGGCGCAGCACTTTGCCGTCCATCATAAATCCCATTTGCACTTCTTCCAACACCATGCCGTCTTGCTTGGAGGAAGAAGGTATCGTGGCAATACATTCCTCTTTCATGGGATCGTACGGCGTATCCACTACATCCATTTTTTCAATGCCTTCGGATTTGAAGGCTTTGTCCAACTCCCCCAGCACCATTTGAATACCACCCAATAAATTTTTCATTTCTTCGGCGCATTCCTGGCTGATGGTCTGTTTTTGCATCTTGGCCTGTTGGCGAAGGAGCACTTCGTAAGCAGGCAGTAATTTTTCCACGAAATCTTTTTTGCCGTAAGCCAACAAAGCGGCTTTTTCACGCTCTGTACGGCGGCGGAAATTTTCAAAATCCGCGCTTAAACGTACATATTTTTCGTAATAGTCCGGCTCGGCGGGAGCTTCGGCAGCGGTTTCTTGGCCCGGTTGCGCGGAAGTTTCTTTTTCTTCCGGCAAATCCTGTTCGGGCATCGTTTGTTTTTCTTTTTTACTCATAATCGTCTTCTTTGCCGGGAAGTGCATTCCAATTACTGATAGTGCCTTCCAGCAAATCCCCCATAAATTTCACCAAAGACATTACTTTGGTATATTGCATGTGTTTCGGGCCGATAATGCCCAACATACCAATCGTTTTATCCCCTACGCGGTAAGCGGAAGAGACGATACTGACATTTTGCAATTCCGCCAATTCGTTTTCACTGCCGATGCTGACATTGATTTGTTTGCCGCTGCGGCGCAAATCTTCCATTTTTTCGGCGAGTAAGCCCGAAAGGCGTTGTCTTTCTTCCACTACGCGCATCATTTGTTTCAAATCTTCATAATCGGCCTGCTCGGTGTTTTCCAGCATACGGCCGATGCCTTCAATATAAAGTTCTTCGGCAGAGGTTTGCGGCTTTTGCATATCCTTTAATACTTGGATTGCCAAATCAGCCACGTCGGCAATTTCGCGATGGCCCGATTGAATATATTGCCATAAGAACTTTTGCGCTTCTTTGAGCGTCATACCTTCAATTTCGGTATTAATAAAATTGCTTAAAAGACGCACTTTGGCGGGGGCCAAATCATACCCCAAGCGCACCGGCCAATGGCGCACAATGCCCGACTCCGTCACCAACACCGCCAACAACACCCCCGGCCCGATAGGCATAAAGTCTAAACGTTTGACCACTTGGTCTTCTACGTTTAAGGTATATACAAACCCGGCCGCACCGGACAAACGCGCCAACAAACGCGACGTATGCAACATGACATTGTTAATTTCGCTCACGCGTTCATCGTATTGTTGCTCAATTTGTTCGCGCTCTTGCGCGGCCATGCGTTGTACCCCGGTTAAATAGTCCACATAATAGCGGTAGGCCTTATCGGTAGGGATACGCCCGCCGGAAGTGTGCGGCTGATACAGATAACCTTCTTCTTCCAGCTCTTTCATGATATTGCGAATGGTAGCGCTGGAAACATCTTTCAGCGCGCTGGACGCAATCAGTTGAGAGCCGACCGGGCGGCGGTTTTCCACAAATTGCTGCACCACCCAGCGAAGGATTTTCTCTTTTCTTTCTTTAGCCACTTCCGGACGTAATATTCTCATAAAATGCTCGTCTTTGTTGATGTTTTTATTTTAGCACTCACTTTTAACATCTGCTAATATTGTAAATGTTTTTATTATTTTTGTCAACCTGTTTTTTAGACTGCTAATTTTGAAAGCCTTTGCTGACAAAAACCCCTTCCTACACAAGTATAGAAAGGGGCTGACAAAACGGCAAGCTGTTTTTTGGGTTAGAATTACGGCAAGTCGTAATAATAGGTATCTTCTCCATGATGGGAAAGAGCCCCGCCCATGCTTTTACAGGCACTTTTAGATTCTTCTTTATTTGAAAAACAAGAAATTACTCCTTTCTTTTCCGATTGGTCTAAGTAAAAAACAATCCCTGTCCTTTCCGTAGAATATTTAATATATATGTGAATGCGATTCGGATGCCCGCCATATCCGTTTAAAGACACTTCTGCCATTTGGTCATTTCCGAATAGATTTCTGCTGTAATTTTCGCTTACAGAAGAATCAACCGGACCGCCAAGGCCTATGTCCAACTCCTGCAAATTCGTCGTGTACTTTCCGTTCGCCATATAGTAAAGTTCTTCGGCATTTTTTAATGCACGCCCCATGACAAAGGCTTGCGACAAACGAGATTTTGCCACAGCCGCGCGATATTGCGGCAAAGCTACCGCCGATAAAATACCGATGATTAAGACCACCACCAATAATTCTATCAATGTAAAGCCGCTACGGGCTCTAATTTGCATTTTTTTCATACCTGACTCCTTTTTTGATTTAATGGGCTACACCCCATTAAATCAAAAAAAAAAAACGAGTCAAGTATTTTCTTTTTATTCTTACAAAAAGTTAAAATATAAGATATGAACTTTATAGATTCTCATGCCCATATCAACGATGAAGCTTTTGACCAAGACCGCGAACAGGTAATACAGCGGGTCTTTGAAAGCGGGGTTTACAAATTTATAGAAATTGCGTGCGAACGCCACGAATGGAAGCCGGCCATTGCCCTGTGTGAAAAATACGCGGGCAAAGTGGCGGCCGCCTTGGGGATTCACCCGCAAGTGGCGCAAACTTATGATGAAGCGGCCCGCGCCGCGCTGCCGCAGTTTCTTAACAATACCCAGGTAGCGGCAGTCGGAGAAATAGGCCTAGATTATGCTTATTTACACGCCTGTCCCAAAGAAACGCAACTCAAAGTATTTGAAGAAATGTTGGATTTAGCCAATCAAGTGCAAAAACCGATTGTGTTGCATATCCGCCGCGAAGAAGAAAATTATGAGCCGTATGACACTACTTTTGCCATGTTAAAACATCTGTGGAAGCCCGCGTCTTCTTCAAAATATCCCGGGGTATTGCATTGTTTTTCGGCCCGCTACGAAGAAGCCAAACAAGCCTTGGACCAAGGTTTGCTTTTGGGCATTAACGGCTGTTTTACATACAAAAAGAATGAATATATCCGTGAAGCCGTTAAAAAAGCCGGAGCCGATAAATTGATTTTGGAAACGGATTGCCCGTACTTATCCCCACAAGGAAAACGCGGCACCCGCAACGACCCTTCCAATATCCCGCTCATTGCCCAATGGGTGGCGGATTATTTGGATATGCCAATTCAACAATTGGCCGAAATTACCACGCAAAACGCGTTGGATTTATACAACTTAAAATAAAGAGGTTTTTATGAAAAAATTATATATTCTCCCCGCCGCCGCTTTGTTGTGCGCGTGTGCGACCGGAAACAAATGCACTATGAACCAAGTAAAAGAAGAAGTCTGGACACAAGACCCGATCAGTATGTGCGCAAGCTTGATTGAGCAAAACAAAAGCGCCTTGCAAACTATCAAAGCCAAATACGGGCAGGCCGTCGCCAACGAAATAGCCCCTCTATACCAGGAATTGGATTTACAAAGCAATGCCGTATGCCGCAGCCGCATCGTACAGCAAGCCCAAGTGGAACGTTTAAAAGAATTGCGTGCCGAATATTTAGAAAAAATAAACGTGATTTTAAATCAGGAAAAAGCAAAATAAAAGTAAAAGCCGCCTGTTAAAGGCGGCTTTTTTAATGAGAAATCAGCTCTTGTACCAGCTGTTTAAACACTTGTCCGCGTTGTTCATAATCTTTGAATTGGTCAAAAGAAGCGCACGCGGGAGAAAGAAGCACCACGTCCCCTTCTTGGGCATGCGTTGCGGCATATTGTACGGCTGTTTTTAAGTCGTTGCAACGGGTAATAGGCATTTGGCCTTTAAGTTCCTTTTCTATTTTATCCATGCTCTCACCGATGCTTAACACTTCTTTGACATAGGTTTTTAAGTAAGGCAATAATATTTCATACGATGCCCCTTTATCCCTACCGCCTAAAATCAACCATATCTTAGGGGTTTTTTCAAAAGATTTTAAGGCAATAATCGTAGAGTCCAAATTGGTCGCTTTGGAGTCGTTAATATAGCTGACTCCTTTATACGTTGCCACCGGCTCAATGCGGTGCTCCATCGCTTCAAAACGCTGAAAAACGCGCTGGATAATCTCTGCCGGCACTCCTACGGACAAAGCACACAAAGCTGCCGCCATGGCATTTTCTACATTATGAATCCCCTTCAGTTGCGGCGGACGTAAGCGGTGCCCCACACTAAAAATAATTTCATCTCCGTCATAAAAAACATCTGTTTTTAAAGGGTGATTGGGCAGTGCAGAAAACGCCGCCAGGTTAGCTTTCACCGCGCCGACTAAAGTGGCACAAAGTTCATCTCCGCCGTTTAAAACCGCAAAATCATTACTGCGTTGGTTTTTAAACAAACGTGCTTTCGCGCGAATGTATTTATCCATTCCGCCGTGATGGTCCAAATGGTCCGGCGTGATATTAAGCAAGCAAGCCACCTTCGGACGGAAAAAAGTGCTGTCTTCCAATTGATAGCTGGATACTTCCAATACCAAAAAATCTTGTGCTTTTATTTGAGTGGCAAAAGCAGAAAGCGGTGCGCCGATATTACCGGCTACATAGGTATTTCTGCGCGGGGTACAAGCCGCACCATACTCTTTTAATATTTCGCCCAACAGGCTGGTGGTGGTAGTTTTTCCGTTTGTGCCGGTAACAGCCAAAACGCAAGTCTCTTTCGGCACAAAAGCCAGAGCCACTTCCAATTCGGAAAATATAGCTATTTTGCGTTTTTTAGCTTCTTTTAATACGGCATGATTTGGGAAAATGCCCGGGCTTTTTACAATAAAATCACAGGCAAATACTTTTGCGGTATGGCCGCCGGTTTCCACTTCTATCTTTCCATCAAAGTCAGACAAGGTGGAAACTTTTTTCTCTTCGCTGACCAACACCTCAAACCCTTGCCCGGCCAACAACCGCGCCGCGGCAATACCGCTGCGGCCCAAACCCAGCACACAAGCTTTTTTTCCTTGAAATTTTGCCGGTTTAAACATTTTTTTCCTTGATGGCTTCGCGCGCGGTGGATTGGTCCGAAAAAGGCAAAACGCGATGCCCTACTTTTTGAGTTTGTTCATGCCCCTTACCCGCGATAATTACAATATCCCCTTTTTGCGCCATGGCGATTGCTTTAAAAATAGCTTGGCGGCGGTCCGGTTCTATTTCATAATTAGCAAACCCTTCCATGCCTTTTTGTATATCGGCAAAAATTTGCTGGGGGTCTTCGGTGCGGGGATTATCGTTGGTTAAAAAGACAAAATCACTATTCACACAAGCGGTACGGCCCATCAAAGGGCGTTTGGTGCGGTCGCGGTCTCCGCCGCAACCGAACACGCTGATTACGCGCCCTGTTTTGAAATTTTCTATGGTTTTATAAGCGCGTTGCAAAGCTTCGTCGGTGTAGGCAAAATCCACAAAGACAAAAAAATCCTGCCCTTCATCCATGCGTTGCATACGGCCCGGCACACCCGGCACTAAGGCCAATGCTTGCAAGGCGGTTTTTTCGTCTATCCCCTGCGAAAGAGCAATGCAC
The DNA here is from genome assembly GCA_017501565.1 of Elusimicrobiaceae bacterium. GTDB lineage: Bacteria > Elusimicrobiota > Elusimicrobia > Elusimicrobiales > Elusimicrobiaceae > Avelusimicrobium. The sequence goes on from JAFVWP010000101.1 coordinate 21,302, forward strand.
AAAGCCGCCAAAGCGTTATACACATTGTGTTTGCCCAATAAATTAATTTTTCCGGGCAGGCCGTTTACTTCAAATGTGGTCTGGCTTAAACTTTCTTGAATATTAACGGCTCTAAAGTCAGCTTCTTGTTCCAACGCATAGGTAATGACGCGCACTTTACCTTTCAAAAATTCTGCCAATTTCCGTCCGTAAGCATCATCGGCATTAATGATGGCAGTTTTCGGGCTTTTGTGATTATCGGGCGATAAAAGCTCTTCAAATAGTTTTTTCTTTGCCGCAAAATAGTTTTCAAATGTTAAATGAAAGTCCAAGTGGTCGCGTTGCAAATTGGTAAATACTGCCGTATCAAAATGAATATGGCGCACGCGCTCTTGCTCTAAAGAATGGGAAGATACTTCCATCACCAAGGCATCTGTTTTGGCTTCTTGCATTTGGTGTAATAGCTTAAACAGCGGCAAAGCCAGCGGCGTGGTATTAGGCGCGTCAGCCACAATTTGTCCGTTGATGCGGTAATTGATGGTCCCCAAAACAGAAACTTTTTTCCCCGCATGAGCCAGCGCCGATTCGGCTAAATAAGAAATACTTGTTTTGCCTTTGGTGCCGGTAATCCCCACAATAGAAAAATGATCCGATGGCCGCCCGTAAAATTCATAAGCGGCATCGGCCATATCGCGGTCTATATTTTGGGACAGAAAAAAAGCGGCTTTGCAATCAACAGCCAAAGGTTGGGCCGATACAATCAGTGCCGCGCCCTGTTGCACCGCCATAGGGATATAAGTGTTTCCGTCATGGTGTACCCCTTTAAGCGCAAAGAAAACATATCCCGCTTTTACTTCGGCGGAATTATAAGTCAAACCGGTAATATTTAAGCCTTTTTCTTGGGCAAAAAGAAGCACTTTTGAAATCATCTTTATATCTTATCAAATTGGGATAGACCCGGAAGAATATTTTGGAAAGAGCTTTATTTTTGGGCCTTTTTCTGCAATTTTTCCGTCAATTGCACCGCCATACCCGCCAAATGTTGGCGGATTTGGGGCTGTTTGGTTTGCAAAAGGGGCAAAAGCTCATGGCGCACCCAATTGCGGGTATAAATATCATCAAAATTTGTTTGGTCTGTAACAAAAGACAAATGGTTTTCCTGCAAATACTCTTCCACCTCGGCCCGCGTAATGCACAAAAGCGGACGCACGATTTCTACATTTTTGTTCAATGCTCTTCTGGGCGGGATACCGCATAAACCTTCCGCGCGGGTACCGCGAAGCATATTAAGCAAGAAGGTTTCGGCCTGGTCGTCTAAATGATGCCCGAGAGCTACCTTGGTGGCTCCTACTTGTTTGGCGGCTTCGGCCAAAGCTTCGTAGCGGGCTTTGCGCGCGGCGTGCTCAATACTTAAGTCTAACTTTTTCGCCAAAGCGCGGACGGCTTTCTTCTTACTGATAAAATCAATCCCCCATTTTTTAGCGAAAACACGGCAAAATTTTTCATCGGCAGCGGCCTGTTCCCGTAAGCCGTGGTTAACGTGTAACGCCCAAATTTCAAAATGTTTTTTTTGGGATAAATGACGCAAAAAATGAAGCAGACATACAGAATCCGCTCCGCCTGAAAAACCGACAATAACCCTTTCTGCCCGCTTGAAAAAAGGCTCCGAATATGCAAGCATATTCTTCCAGGTTTTTGCATTAAATGTTTTTTTTGTCATATAAAAAAGTATAATAAAATATAGTAAGGTTTACAAAATGAGAAAAAGAATTTTAATCGTAGAAGATGAGTTGTCCATCGTGCAATTGCTGAGCTTGGTATTAACCAAAGCCGGCTATGAAGCGCACGTCTGCCAAAGCGGAAGAGATGCTATCGCCAGCATGAAAGCCATTCGTCCGCATTTGGTACTGATGGACGTGATGTTGCCCGGCGTAGACGGCAGAGCCATCGTGTCTATCATGGAGCAAGATGACGAATTGTTAGGCATTCCCGTGATTGTGATGTCTGCTTTGGTGGAATCGGAAGCGATGTTCCAATTTTCCCCGATGGTCAAAGATTTTTGCGCCAAACCTTTTGTATTAAAAGAACTAATCGCCAAAGTAAAAGAATGCTTGGGTGATGCATAAAAAATACGCATTTTAAAACCCCGCCGAAAGGCGGGGTTTTTTTATGCAAAGATATAATCTTTATTGTTGGCAGGAAAGCTGCCATTGGGCATAGCGCGTCCAAAATTCTTCCAATGTTTCTTCCAGCACCCATTCCGGGTCTATTTCACGACCCAATAATTTTTTGACACTGACAGCAGTATCGGTTAAAGATGGGCTTAAGCGGTTATTAACATTAATCCCGATGCCGACTAACAAGCATTTGGTCTTTTCCGCTTCGGTGGCAGACTCTATTAAAATACCGCAAATCTTCTTCCAGGATTTGGTTTTTTCTTCCCAAACCAAAACATCGTTGGGATATTTTATTTTTGTCTTAAAACCAAATAATTTTTGCAACATTGCGCAAACGGCTTCCGCCGTTTTCAGGCTTAAGTTTCCGTTGTAGCAAGAGCTTTTATTGGGGTGTAAAATCAAGGTAAAATAAACCCCGCCCCGTTTGGCTTCCCAACGGCGCTCATACTGCCCGCGCCCGCCGGTTTGTTCATAAGCTAAAACCAAGGTGCCGTCTTGGGCAGAGTCTTTGGCCAAGGTACGCGCTAAATTTTGTGTGCTGTCTATCACGTCCACACTGATCATGCGGCTGACAGAAGCAATAGGGAGTGTCTTTTCTTCCATACTCATATTTTACCAATTATTTCAGCTTCATCTGTTTTATTTCAAACAGCCTGTCGCGCAAATCTGCCGCCAATTCAAAGTTCAAATTATCTGCCGCTTCACGCATCTGTTTTTCCAGCTCTGCCGCTATTTTGTGAATGTTTTTTGCCGTCGGAACAGGCAAAGCGCTGTGCAAAATACCTAATCCTTCGTTTTTGCTGTTATTTTCAAATTCTTTCAGCTCTATTTCCGCTTTTTCAATTGTTTTAGGAGTAATGTGATGCTCTTTATTGTAAGCTTCTTGAATAGCACGGCGGCGGTTCATCTCCCCCAGGGCATATTTCATACTTTCGGTTTCCCGGTCGGCATACAAAACCACTTCACCGCCCACATTGCGGGCAGCACGGCCCGAAATCTGAATCAGGGTGGTGGCATTTCTTAAAAATCCTTCATTATCGGCGCCCAAAATGGCTACCAAGCCAACCTGGGGAATGTCTATCCCTTCGCGCAACAGATTAATCCCCACCAAAACATCAAAAACACCTTGCCGGAATTGCTTTAAAATTTCTACCCGCTCCAGCGCATCTATATCGCTGTGTAAATAGCGGGTTTTAACCCCTTTTTCTATCAAAAAAGCACTCAAATCTTCCGCTGTTTTTTTCGTCAAAGACAAAACCAGCGTGCGTTGTTTTTTGGCTATATGTTCTTGTATTTTGCCGAGCAAATGGTCTATTTGGCCCGCGCTGGGGTGCACAATCACTTGCGGGTCCAAAAGGCCGGTCGGACGAATCACTTGTTCCACCACTTCCCCTTGACTGGCCGCAAGCTCATACGGCCCGGGCGTGGCCGACACAAAAATTGTGGAAGGCATTAAACTTTCAAATTCATCAAATTTCAATGGGCGGTTATCTAAGGCAGAAGGCAAACGAAAGCCGAAATTAACCAACATTTGCTTGCGGGATTGGTCCCCGTTAAACATACCGCGCACTTGCGGTAAGGCCACGTGGCTTTCGTCCACTACCATCAAAAAATCATCATACCGGCGGAAATAATCTATCAAACAATTAGGCCTTGCGCCCGGGGCACGGCCGTCCATATAGCGGGAATAATTTTCAATTCCCGGGCAAAAGCCGGCCTGCTCAATCATTTCCAAATCATACTCCGTGCGCTGCTTTAAGCGGTACGCTTCCATCTCTTTGCCTTGGGCTTGCAAAGCGGCATGTTGTTTGGCTAAATCGGCACGGATTTGTGCCAATGCGCGGTCGCGGTCTTCATCTTTTACCACAAAATGTTTGGACGGATAGACCCATGCTTCGTCTATTTCCTGAATTACGTCTGCGGTGATAGGGTGAATTTCATAGATATTGGCAATGGTTTTCCCTTTGATTTCTACCCGTACGGCATTTTGTCCGTAAGGCGGGAAAATATCCACATACGGCCCACGCATACGAAAGGCCCCGCTGAGAAACTCCATTTCATTACGCGTATATTGTATTTTAATCAGCAATCCGCCCAATTGCCCGCGGCTCATTTCGGCCCCTTTTTTCAAATAAATGCACAACTCGCTATAACTATCCGGAGAGCCGATATTATAAATACAGGAAACAGAAGCCACCACAATGGTATCGCGCCTGGTTAATAAAGAAGTAGTGGCTTTTAAGCGCAATTTATCTATGTGGTCATTTACGGCAGAATCTTTTTCAATATACGTATCTGTTTGCGGGATATAGGCTTCCGGTTGGTAGTAGTCGTAATAAGAAATAAAATATTCTACTGCATTTTCGGGAAAAAATTGTTTAAACTCTGCATACAATTGTGCCGCCAACACTTTGTTGGGCGATAAAATAAGCGTGGGTCGGTTTACTTTTTCAATCACATTGGCGATGGTAAAAGTTTTACCGGAGCCGGTAACCCCCAATAAAGTTTGACGTTTTTGGCCGTCCAACACGCCGCGGGTCAGCGCATCAATAGCTTTGGGCTGATCCCCGGAAGGAGCAAAAGAAGATACGAGTTTAAACCGGTCCATAAAAGTATTGTATACAAAAAGAAAGGGGGGCGTATAGAGCCCCCCTTTTGTGTTAAATCTTCCGTCCGTCAAACGGCGCCGTGGATAAAGTTGGAGTTCAATACTCCCGGCAACAGCTGAGCGATGCCGTCAATCATAAATTGCATGGCAATCGCACACAAAATCATACCCATAAAACGAATGACAATCTGCGTACCATTGGTGCCCAACATATCAAAAATAGAGCGGGAAACTGCCAAACAGGCTCCCACAACCACCGTCGCTAAAAACAGCACCAAAAGCATCATCAAAAACATCGGGAAAGTTTCCACTTTTTCCGCGTACAATACCACCGTGGTAATAGAGCCGGGCCCTACAAACAAAGGCATGGCCACCGGTACTACGATATGGCTTAACCGGTTGCGCGCTTGAGAAAAAGTGCCCCCTTGTGCCGAAGCGGTTTCAATCCCGCCGGCATCAAATTTGCTTTTACCTTGCAACATGCGAAGACCGACAATCAAAATAATCACAGACCCCGCCAAACGAAACGCGGGAAGCGTGATGCCGAACAGATTTAAAATTCGCGTACCGAATACAAAAAATACGGCCAACATAATAAACATGGAAACAGACATCAACACCGCCACCGCACGTTGTACGTTGGGATTATCTTTTTCCACGTGTTCCAAAAATATCGGCACGTTTCCGATAGGGTTTAAAATGGCCAAGATACCGATAAAGGCGTTAAACAACAGACTCCATTCCATAATGCTGTCAAAAGCTCCTTGTGTGAACCGAAATTGATATACATAGAGTATAACAAAATAGCAGGCACTTGCTGTAAGAGAGTTTAAAGAAATAAAGAAAGATTTGAGCCCCGGAGCGAAAATTGCTATAATAAATATAGATTTCAGGGCAGTTGGCGCAGCGGTAGCGCGTCCGCCTCACACGCGGAAGGTCACAGGTTCAAATCCTGTACTGCCCACCATTTAAAAAACCCGCCTGGTGCGGGTTTTTTTATGGCAGTAGCGCATAAACTGCTTTATGCGCGGCAGGATTTGAAAGGCGCAGCGATGTTTTTGTTTGAGCCGATATTCATTCCTTTCGGCGAAAGGCAAAAACCGCGAGCCCGGACTGCAGGCATTTTGGGTCAACAAAATGACCGGAAGGCTAATCCTGTACTGCCCACCATTTAGAAAACCCGCCTAGTGCGGGTTTTTTTATGGCAGTAGCGCATAAACTGCTTGATTATTTTTCGCACCAATTTATTTTTTCTTTGTGACCGCCATTGTAAGCAACTGCCAAACTTTCTGCCAAAAGAGCTTCGGCAAGGTTATTTTCTCGTTCCCCCGTTTTTACAAAAACAGAACATAAAATGCGGAAATATTTATCTCTTCGGCAGCGGCGCAAAACAATATCCCCTTGGCGTAAAAAAGAACGCGTGAAAGATTTAGCTTTTTTTGCCGACAGCTTTTCGCAAGGGTCTTTGCTTTTAAGTTCGGGAGCATCTATTCCTTGCACCCGTACATTTATTTTTTGACAAAAAATAGGATAAGGGCAATCCAAAGACACTTTAAACGTATCGCCATCATACACGGAAAGAAAACGGACGCGCTCAAAATCTTGCGCCGATGTGGCATACAGATTTTGACCCAAGAAACCACACAACAAAAGGGAAAAGAAAAAATATTTTTTCATTTTTAGGTTTTATTTTGCTTAAAACGCCCCGCTATCAATAATCCCATATCCAACCAGGCACACAACAAAGCCGCCGGAAAACCGATAACGGATAAAGACAAAAACAAAAAGAAAAAACCTTCTCTTTTATCCCCGTTGTAAAAGCGATGAACACCCAAAAACCCTAATCCCATACACAAGGCCAGGCACACAGCAAAGGATTTTTTCTCCAACGAAAAATTTTTCAGACAGAACCGATTGGTTTGTTTATTCATACACGCGGGGGTTGAACGCAAAAAGATATTTAATTATAAATATATTTTACTACCTATATTTAATGTTATTTAATTATTACATTGAATACAATAAAATCTTTTCAATAAAAAAATATTCCCTAGTGGCTTTTTCCTGTACGCGTAGTATGTTTTTTATGATAATATAAAGCTATACGATTTTCTGGGAGAACCTTTATGTTAAAAAAAATAAAAGCAGAAGCCTATGCCCCCATTAACAATGCCTGTTTGCTGATTTTGGCGGGTACAGCGCTGACGTGGATTTTGATTTACGCTAAAACGATTCTGATGCCCTTTGTGATAGCGGTGTTTTTTTACATCGTCCTCAACACCATTGCCGTTTGGGTGCACAAACGTTGGCAAATCCCGCATTTGTTAGGGGTCATCTTGGGGGTGTTTCTTTTCTTGGGAGTAGCGGCCCTTTCCATTGCATTCGTATCTAACTCTATTTCTTCTTTTGTGGACGGAGCCAACTCATACGCTGATAAACTAAACGACACGATTGCCTGGGTCTTGCACCATGCAGAAAAGGTAGGCATTAAAATAAATTCCCAATTTATAGCAGACACTATCAACAAACTTCCTTTGCTTAATATGGCCAAAAGCATGGGCGGCGGGGTGGTGTCCTTTGTGTCTAACACCATGTTGGTCTGTTTGTTTTTAATCTTTTTGTTTATGGGGGGCTCTTCCGATGAAAAAAATTCCTTAGCGTCCACCATTGAACAACAAATCTCTTATTACTTAATCATCAAAATTTTGGTTTCTTTATTGGCTGCCGCCGTTACTTGGGTGATTTTGGCCGTGGTAGGCACAGAGCTGGCCTTTATGTTTGCGGTGCTGACCTTTGTGCTTAATTTTATCCCCAACATCGGCCCCTTTATCGCTACGGCCTTACCGGCGCCGGTTTTATTTTTGCAATACGGATTGGATTGGCATATTGCCGTGGCCTTAATTTTATTAATTGCGGCACACTTTGTTATTGGAAATATTTTAGAAACCAAGTGGCTCGGAAAAGGAATGGATTTAAACCCGGTAGTGGTAATCGCTTCCTTAATTTTCTGGGCATTGGTTTGGGGCGCGGTAGGGGCTTTGTTAGCTGTACCGCTCACGTCCATTATCAAAATGATTTTGGAGAGAAGCGAACCGACCAAACCTTTTGCTGACTTATTGGCCGGTCGGTTGCCATTTAAATAATCATGAAAAATACTTCCCCTTGGCGCTACATTCCTTCCCTTTATTTTTTGGAAGGTTTGCCTTATATTTTAATCAATGTTGTTTCCGGGGCACTCTATACCAAAATGGGTGTGCCCAATGATGTTTTTGTCTTTTGGACCGGGTTTTTATATCTGCCTTGGACCTTAAAAATGTTTTGGAGTCCCTGGATAGATGGAAAAAGTACCAAAAGAAAATGGTTGCTCTTGTGCCAATTTTTAGCCGCCGCGGTTTTTGCCTGGGTAGCGCTGGCTTTAGGAGCCAAGGGCTTTTTTGCCGCTTCGCTCATCGGGTTTGCGGTGGGAGCGTTTATTTCCGCCACGTGTGATATTGCTACCGACGGCTACTATATGTTGGCTCTTTCGCCTGAAGCGCAAGGCTATTTTGTGGGGATTCGCACCATCTTTTACCGCCTGGCAATGATTTTCGGCGGGGGTACTTTGCTGATGTTTATCGGTTTTTTGGAAAAGAAAACAGCCCTTGTGCAAGCTTGGCAAATAGGATTTTTCTTTGTGGCAATATTGTTTGCTTTGGGGGCTATGTATCACTGCCGGATTTTACCCAAGCCCGAACAGGATAAACCCGCCGTTTCTGCCCAAGGAAAAACCGCTTTCACGCAATCTTTTAAAAGCTATTTTACGCAAAAAAATATTCTCTATATTCTTCTTTTCATTTTGTGCTACCGCGTGGGAGATGCGTTGTTGGAAAAAATCATTACGCCCTTTTTAATAGGCCCCGCCGAAAGCGGCGCATTAGCCGTCAGCACGGCTCAATTGGGCTTTATTAAAGGGACGTTAGGGTTAGGGGCTATCATCGCGGGTAATTTATTAGGCGGGTGGTTGCTGGGTAAATACGGATTTAAAAAATGTATTTGGCCGTTTGCTATTGTATTGATTTTACCCAATTTCTTTTATGCTTATATGGCCTGGGCCAAACCTTCTATTTACTTCATTTCGGCGTTGATCACATTAGAGCATTTGGGCAACGGCTTGGCGATGATGGCCTTTTCTATCTTTATTATGTACGTTTCCCAAGGGCCTTACAAAACATCTCATTATGCTATATCCACCGGCATTATGGCCTTGGGCATGATGCTGCCGTCTATGCTTTCGGGTAAAATACAAATGGCCTTGGGGTATGAACACTTTTTTATGCTTTCTGCGTTTATCAGTTTGATTACGCTGTGTATTGTACCGCTGACATTTAAAATAAAATCCATTGAAGAAACCGAAAAAACATTCCGCCAACATAAAATTAATTTAGGAGACGCCGACTAATGCCCAAAATGTTGCTTATTCCTACCGAATCGGTTAACCCGCGCACAAAAAATTTGGCTTTATCCGCGCCGCGGCAAATTGCCCAAATGATTAATGCCGAAGATTTCAATGCCGCCCGCGCCGTAAAAAAAGCCACCCCCGCTATTGCCAAAGCCATTCAAACTGCGGCCGATACATTTTTGCGCAAAGGGAAAATTATTTTTATCGGGGCCGGCACCAGCGGCCGCTTGGGCGTATTGGAAGCCGCCGAATGCGTGCCGACTTTCGGCACCAAACCTTCGCAAATCGTGGGTATTATCGCCGGTGGAAAAAAAGCAATGTTCCGCGCGCAAGAAGGGGCAGAAGATAATGCAGAACAAGGCGGAAAAGATATTGCCAAAATAGCCCGAAAAGCAGATTTCGTGATAGGGCTTACCGCCAGCGGGATTACCCCTTATGTGTTGGGCGCATTAAAAAAAGCCAAACAATTGCACTGCCAAACGGCCCTGTTGGCCTGTAACCCCCAAGCCGACACGCAAAATGCCGATATTTTTATCTGCCTGAAAACAGGGCCCGAAGCCTTAAACGGCTCTACCCGTATGAAAGCGGCCAGCGCAACCAAAATGGCGCTTAATGCCATATCCACCGGAGCCATGGCGCGCGCCGGAAAAATATACAAAAACTTAATGGTGGATGTGCAACCTACTAACCAAAAATTAATCAAACGTTGTCTGCGCTTAATCGGCACGATTGCACAAACCGATGAAAAAACTGCAGAAAAATATTTTCACCTGTCCGGCAAAAAAGTAAAAACAGCCGTTTTAATGTGCGTTAAAAATATCACCAAAAAGCAAGCCGAGCTTTTACTTAAAAAACACCGCGGATTTTTAGAAGAGGCTTTGCATGAAAAATAAAAAGATTGTTTTAGGATTTATGAGCGGCACAAGTTGCGACGGATTAACCATCTGCGCCATTACCGCTGTGCCTTTTCGCGTAATAGCATTTAAAAACTACCCGTATGATAACGCCTTACAACAACGCCTTTTACAAGCCGTTACATTCAGTGTGCCAGAGCTTTCGGCTCTGCATTTTGAGTTGGGCAAACTTTATGCACAAAAAGCAAAACTTTTTTTAAAATCGTTTCGCATAAATAAAGCCGACATCGCTGTTGCCGGTATGCATGGGCAAACCATTTACCACGGCCCGCAAGACAGCGTCCCCAACACCTTACAAATAGCCGAACCATCTTTTTTGGCTGATTTTTTACAAGTACCTGTGGTCAGCAATTTTAGGGAAAAAGACATGGCCCTAGGCGGGCAAGGAGCCCCGCTGATGCCCTTTTTTGACGAGTTTCTTTTCGGGAAAAAAGACCCTAAAATTTTACTCAATTTGGGGGGAATTTCCAATATTTCCGTAGTGGGAAAAGGAGTAAAAACCTTCGGTTTTGATTGCGGCCCCGCCAATACTCTAATGGATTTGGCCTGTAAAAAATTTTTAAACATTGCTTTTGATAAAAACGGCTCTTTAGCCGCACGCGGACGGGCAGACACCCACTTAGTAAAAAAACTGCTGACACAAAAATATTTCCGCCAACAGCCCCCAAAAAGCTTGGATAAAAATCACTTTGGCTCTGCCTATTTAGAGCGATATTTTGCTTCGTTTTCAGACAAAAACATTACAGACTTACTTGCTACGCTCAACCTTTTTACAGCGGCGGCCATTGCGGAAAATATCCGTCGGTTCGTGCCTGCCAGGTATCAAAAAGAAATCATTGTTTCCGGCGGGGGAGCGGCTAACAAAACCCTGCTTAAAAACATTGCTTTACAAACCGCTCTGCCTGTAAAAACTTCTGCCCAAACCGGATTAGACCCGCAAGCCAAAGAAGCGGCGGCTTTTGCGCTAATGGCCTGGCTTGCGTTGAATAAAAAAACCAACCATTGTCCCACCGCCACCGGCGCAAAGAATAAAAGCATTTTAGGAAGGATAACTCTATGAACATCAACCGCTTGATTTACCCCGGCTTTTGGTTTGGAAAAACAAAAATAGAAGAAGCATTGGAGCTATCCGCACGCGGGGTGGGCGGCTTTTGCATCTACGGCGGAAGCAGTAAAAAAGAAGTACAGGATTTAATAGCTTCCTTGCGGGCCGTATCCCCTTTAAAGCATCTGTTTATTTGTGCCGATTATGAAGACGGCCTGGGCCGTTGGATAGAAGGGGAAAGTTGGGTGCTTTCCAACATGGCTGTCGGCGCGTCGGGACAGGCGGAAGTAGCCTATCAAAAAGGGCTTACTTTAGCACAAGAAGCGCGCCAAATCGGCGTAGATTGGGTATTTGCACCCGTATTAGATTTATGCGATGAGCCGCAAAACCCCATCGTCAACACGCGCTCTTTCAGTGCAAATCCCGCTTTGGCGGCACAAATGGGAACAGCTTTATGCCAGTGCTTAAAAGACGGCGGCGTGCTTAACAGCATTAAACACTTTCCGGGGCACGGACGCACGACCCAAGATTCGCACTTGGCTCTGCCGTCCTTGGCGCGCACTTTGGAGCAACTGCAAAAAAATGAGTTACTTCCTTTTCAAAAAGCCTTGCCCGTAGCCGATAGCGTAATGATAGGGCACTTATTATTGCCGTCATTAGACCCTGTAAATCCGGCTTCGCTTTCGCCTTTTGTTATTACGGATTTGTTAAAAAAACAGCTTGGCTTTAATAAATTAATTTTTACCGATGCTTTATGTATGAAAGCCATCGGCGATGAAAAACAAGCCGCCTTACAAGCCTTGCGGGCGGGCGCACATATATTACTAGCGGCGGAAGATTCTTTGGCCCTGTCTGATTTTTTACAAACACAAACGGGATTAGACGTCTTTGCCCTGGAATCAGCACGTTTACAGGACAATGCTTTTTTCTCTTTACCGGCTCAACCTAAGCAAGGCCTTTCGGCTGCCGCATTCAATCAACGATATGTTTCTCTTTGCGCCGTACAACAAGGGGACTCTGCAAGTATCAAACCGGGTATGCGCGTAGCATACGAAGAACTTGGAAACGAAGAAAACTTGGCGGGCGAGCCCTTTGTCCGGGCACTTGAAGAAGCGGGGGTTTGTTTGGTTTCTTCCCAAGAAAAAGCAGATATACTGATTGCGGTTTCTTTTTCCAATTATAAAGCTTTTAAAGGCCATATTAACTTATCGGCCCGAGAAAAAGAAAAACTTGCCACGCTTTGCAAGGTTTACCCCCAAAGCATTTTTGTCAGTTTCGGCAGCCCTTTCGGCACTGAAGAGATACAAGCCTTAAACAGCCGTTTATACTTATTCTCTCCGGCCCGCGAAGCCCAAATCTGTGCGGCTAATATTTTACTTAAAAAACAAAAACCCGAAGGGAAAATTCCCTTCGGGCCCATTGAATAAAACGCGCTAATATTGCACTTTGTCTTCTTTAGCGGTCCATGCCTTAAAAGGCTCTTCCTGCTCCTGCAATAATAAACGGACTGCCTTAATTTTTCGCTCTTGCGGGGGCAAATCAAACTCATCATAGATAAACTTATCATCAAAGCCGTGTCGGGCGGCTGTATGCTGGTCTGCCGCATAATACAAAGCCTTCGGGCGTGCCCAATAAATAGCCCCCAAACACATCGGGCATGGCTCACAAGAAGAATAAATAACACAATCCTTTAAATCAAAACTTTTCAGTTTGGCACAAGCATTTCTGATGGCAGAAACTTCCGCGTGCATCGTCGGGTCCTGCGTGCTTAATACTTGGTTGGTCCCCGTAGCTAAAACTTGGCCGTCTTTCACAATCACCGCCCCAAAAGGCCCGCCTTTACCGCTACCCACATTTTCTTGGGCCAACTGCACCGCCATAGCTAAAAACTTTTTATGTTGCTGTATTTCCTTTTGCTCCATAAAAATCCCCCTTCCTTTCGGCTCTTATATTATACACTTTTGCGTTTATAAAACAATCTTTCGAGTGCTGTTTAACAGGTTATTTTGTACTTGTCCGTCTTGCAAAATAAAACGTCCGTTACCGGAAGTGATAAAAGAGAAGTCCTTTCCGCTGATTTGATAAGAAAGCCTATCATTTTTTCCGCCATAGCCCAATTGATGCCACAGGGCTTTTTGGCTGTCTTGCATGACAGCCCATCGGGCTTGAATATGCAAAGGTCCTTGCTTTATTTCTTCACCGGGCCAAATATCCTGAAACGGAAAAACAATCTTATTTATTTTTATTTTTTCTTGCAGTGTTTCTATGTTTTTGAGTTGGCCTTTTTTTGCATTAAAAAGAAGCAAATAGTCCAATTCTTTTGCTCCGATGGAAAAAAGAGCTTTCGCTAATTTTTCGCCGTCTATTTCCGCTCCGATTAAAACGTGCTCTGCGTTGGAAGTTTTCAATAATATGGCGTTTTTATTCCAATCGTTTAACAGATAAATTTCATGAGCCGATAAAAAGAAAAAATCAAAAACCAACAAAAGCAAAACAGCCCCCAACAAAGGCTTATACAATTTCAACACAAAAGATTTCAAAGGCAAATGAAAGAGCAAAAACAAAAGGGCATAATAACAAATAATCTTATTGGTTTTCCACGCGGCCACCGATACAGCCGCCAGCGGAAAAGCGGCAAAAGATTTTACTAAAAAAACAAATAAAAACAATAAAAATCCGACCACAGGTTTAAATAGCAACCCAAGCCCGATACAGGAAAATAAATAAAACAATGCACACGCCGTCATCAGCACAGAAGCCAAAGGCACCAACACCATATTTGCCAAAAGCCCTACGAAAGAAACTTTATAAAAAATATTGGTAAATACGGGCAGTAAGGCCAATTGAGAGCTTAACGTAACCAAAAATATTTGCGCAAAAAAACGCACTCCTTTCGGCCACCGGTAAGAAAACTCATAATTATTTAAACAGATTACAATGGCAAAAGTAGCCAAAAAAGACATTTGAAAACCGGTTTCAAAAATTGCACTCGGCGTAATCAGCAAAATAGCCCAACAAGAAAGAATAATCCCCTGAAATACGCCGCTGTTTCTGTGAAAAACATACCCCAAAACAGCACAAACCGCCATAAAATAGGCGCGGGTCAAAGGGGCATCTGCCCCGGCAATTAAAGTATAAACCCCAGCCAAAAGCAAAGCAACCCATGCCGTTTTACGCTTATTAAAACCTAACAAATTGCCCAGCACAAAAACAATCAACGTAACAAACGCCACATTGGCACCGGAAGCTACTAATAAATGAACGGCACCGCTATCTTGAAAAGCACTATATAACGATGCGGAAAGGTCCCCCCGCTCTCCCAACAAAATGCCGTTGGCGACGGCAGATAAATCTTCAGAAAAGTGAGCATAAAAGGTTTGTAAAACATCTTGCCTTATTTGCGTAATCCAACGGAAAAATAAAGGCGCCGCCGCCAAAGGGCGGACATCATTTACCTTTATTTCCGTAAAAATATTTTTACTTGCCAAATAAGCGCCCCAATCAAAATTTCCCTGTATGTCTTGGCTGTACGGCTTTTTTAATATACCCGACACTTGCACTTTTTCTTTCCATAAAGGGGCTTTTCCTTTTTCAAAACGTGCATACACCCGCCCTTTCGCCGGGTGTCCGTCTATACTTTGAACACGCAAAATAATATTCTGCTTATTGCCCTTGGAAACGGCAAATCCGGCCGCTTGGGCTGTTAGGGTAACTTCTTTTGGGGAAATGTGATGATAAATATCCTGCGGATCGGGCCCGGGTTTGTAAAAGAATAGCAAACAAAGGATATAACAGATAAGGCCCCATAACAGAGGCCTTTTGTAGTAAGATGCGTGCATTAAATTTTAGTGCGCCCTTTGAGTGAATATAAAAGTGTCATCTCATCTAAATAATCAATATCGCCGCCCAAAGGTACTCCGTATCCGATACGTGTCACCTTTTCCACCAAGCCATGCAATAAGTCTGCCAAATACATAGCTGTTGTTTCCCCTTCGGTGTCGGGATCGGTGGCGATAATTACTTCCCGCACGGCGGCATGGCCGGATTGTAAGCGGTCCAACAGCTCTTTCACTTTTACTTGTTGGGCTCCGCGCCCTTCCATGGGGGAAATAGCCCCATGTAATACATGATAAAGCCCTTTGAATGCGCCCGTTTTTTCTATGGCTTCTATGTCTTGCGGGTCTTCCACCACGCAAATAGAGCTATGGTCGCGGTCCGGGTCGGAGCAAATGTCGCATATATTTTTCTCGCTATACGCATGACAAACACTACAAAGCTTCACGTCTTGTTTCATGCTCATTACCGCATTTACAAATTCTTCCACTTCGCCCTGGGGAGCACGCAAAAAATAGGCCGCAAAGCGCTCCGCCTGCCGCGGGCCTACCCCGGGCAGTCTGCGTAAAGCGCGCACCAAGCGGTCTAAACTTTGCATATTAGGCTAATACCTCTCCGCCCATTACGTCTATAATTCCTTTCAATTCTTCCGGTACTTCGGCTAAAGGGTTTTCCGGGGCAATGTCTGCCGAAAAATCAGCCGAAACAAAAGGCTCTTCATCGCTGATAATATCCTGGGCAGAAGCCGCGGCGGCAGATTGTTTGGCAACCGCTTTCACGTCTGCCTTGGGAGTATTTTGGGTGGAACTTTGCGTGACAATGACTTGAAATTTAATCTTACGTCCGCTTAACTCAAAAGCCTTTTTTTCAATTTCCGGCAGTTTGGTTTTGGCAGGAGTTTTATAAAATTCTTTTCCGGGGCCGAAAGCAATGGTCCATAAGTCTCCGTTGAACTGCACCGAACAATTGCTCAGCGCATCATATACAAACATACTGCGCTCAAAGGCTTTCAGCAACGCTTTCCAAAGAGAGGCATCGTCGGTAATTTTAGCCGCAGGCGCGACGGATTTTTCCGGGGCTGATACAGGTTGGCTCACCACAGCGTTTACAGCCGCCGCCGGTTTAACCGGCGCAGATAACGGCTTTTCTACCGCCATGGAAGAAAAAGTTTTTTGAGCCGCAACCGGGGCTTGTTGAACGGCCGGACGAGACGAAGGAGTCTTATGGCCGGAAGAAGGATAAGAAGGCGTTTCTCCCCGTTCCAAGGCTTCCAAACGGCGGATAAACCCTTCTATATCAAAGCAGCTGTCCATAATCGTAAAAAGGCCCACTTCCGCGCCGACTAAAGCATTATCGGAAAATTTAATTTCTTCGGCTAATTTATTGATTTTGCGCGAAAGCCCCGCCAACAATCCGGACGATGCTTGCGCCGCAATCGCTTCGGCTCCTTCAAACGGCAGAGAGCCTTGGCCCAAAGAAAAATAAAATAAATCGCCTAATGCATTTTTTAAATCTTTCAAAAAAGAATTAGCATCAAACCCTTCCGCGCGCAATGTTTCAAAAGCACCATGTAAAGAAGCATTGTCTTTTTTTACCAAGGCCGTAATGGTTTGGTTTAAAAGTTCTTGTGGAGTTAAGCCCAGCATTTCTCCTACCAATTTGTCATCAATTTTTCCATCGGAAAAAGCAATGGCGCGGTCTAAAAGCGTCAAAGCATCGCGCAGCGCTCCACCGGCATTTTTGGCAATAATACGGGCGGCTTTTTCGGTTAAGCTCAGCCCTTCCGCTTCGGCTAAGTCCAATAAATGGTCCGTAATTTCGTCCGTGGTAATGGGACGGAAACGAAAAGTCTGGCAACGGCTGACAATGGTAGCGGGGACTTTGTGTTTTTCCGTCGTGGCTAAAATAAATACAACGTGAGCGGGCGGCTCTTCAATAGTTTTAAGCAAAGCATTAAAAGAGCTGTTGGTTAACATGTGTACTTCGTCTAAAATAAACACTTTATAGCGGTCACGCGATGCCGCCAGGGCCACCGTGTCAATAATCGCTTCTCTTACTTTTTCCACTTGGGTATTGGACGCGGCATCTAACTCCAATACGTCCATATCCGCACTTTGGGCAATTTCAAGGCATTGCGGACATTGACCGCAAGGCTCGCCGGTGGGCTTGGTTGTGCCGTTGCCGGTGCAGTTTAACGCTTTGGCTAAAATACGGGCCGTGGTGGTTTTTCCGCAACCGCGCGGTCCATAAAACAAATAAGCATGAGCAATACGGCCCAATTTAAGCGCATTCTTTAAAGTTTTGGAAATACTCTCCTGCCCCACCATATCTTCAAACGTCTGGGGGCGGTATTTATTGGCTAAACTGACATACGTTGTATTTTCACTCATAAATTAACCTCTGAAAAAACGGCTGGCGCGGCGTTGGCTTCGCTTAAAGTCCAAGCTAATCATACCCGGCCCTAAAAGAAGCAACGTGCAAAGCGGAGCAAGCTGCATCAAACACAAAGCCACAAAAACTTTATTGTATCCGCCGGCAAAAAAGATAATGGCACAAAGAGTGCCTAACGGCAAAGCAAATAAGGCATTCAAGCGGGTGTGCCACCCTAAAATTAAAAACAAACCCAAAAATAATTCCGCCGTTGCAAAAGAAAAAGCGACCGACACGACAAACGGAAAGCCCAGCGCATTGGTATTTACCAAAAATTCACGCCAATAAAACAGGCTCCCCAAAGACAGGTAAACCATCGCCGCACCGGTAAAAAAACGGCAGAAAAACATAGCTTTGGAAAAAGCTTTTTCGTCAATATTACAATGCAATTTTACGGCCGGATTTATTTTTGTCATAAAACCTCAATTAAAACTCCGTACTAGCGGACAAAGAAAAATACGTTTTGCGGTTTTCTTTGTGATTTTGCTCAAAAATTTCCACACCGCCGCTTAAAGTAGTGGCCCCTATTTTTAAAGCCAAACCCGCGGCAACGGAAATAGTATAATCACTACCCAACAAATATTTATAACGTGAATAAACCGCATACGGGGTAATCCACTGCGTGCGGTAAGCCACCCGGGCCGCGGCAATATCGCGCACGAACCCTTGCACCACAGCCGTCATAAAAGGAATTTCCGTCCAATTAGATGCCAAATGCGCGCCGGGCTTACTACTATATTTTATCACTTTATCGTAGCGCACTTGCATAAAAAAACGGCCCATTTCCGCGCCTACTTCGGCCACGGCGGCAGTAGCGGCGGTTTTAAATACATCTTCTAAAGGGCGGCCGTCGTCGTAAGCATCTATGCGGTAGCGCGATTGGCCTACATTTACTTTTATGTAAGGGTTTTTAAAAGGACCGCAATAATAGCAAAGCGTATATTTCGCGGCGGCTCCATAGGCATAATTTTCAAAGCCCAGCCGCTGTGGAATATACGTTCCCCCGGCAGAAAGCGTAAGGCGGTCCGTCAAATCATACTGCAAATTTAAGGCAAACTTGGTGGTAGCGCCGGATTCGTCTTCTTCCTTATCGCTCATGCGGTAATAGCCCGCTTGCGGGATTAACACAAGCCCATTGTCCAGCTCCCACCGCACATCACCGCGCATGGCGGCATAGCCTTTGTCTCCGTTTACTGCCGCAAAATGGATCTGCCCGTAGCATAACGCCAACGGGCAGACCATCAAAACTAAGACTAATACCGCTTTTAAGCGAAACATTATTTTTTAGCTTTCGCTTCTTTTGCTTTTAACGCAGCGATTTTTTTGTCTTCATCTTGTAAGAATTTGACATAGTTGGTCGCTTTGCGTTTTTTCCAAGCGCCTTTGTGGTAGCCGTAGCCGATGATCAACGGGATCAAGGTCGTGCATTCGCCGTAAACCATTTGTTCCAAGGCGGTGGAAACTTTACCCCAAGAAGAGGCTTCTTTTAAGGTAGAGCCGGACAAGGCACCATCGCGTTCGTCGGCCACCGTGATTTGTACGGCATATTTGTGCATCGGGCAATCGGCACCCAAGATTTCAGCCGCCACTACGGTATCTTGAGCAAAGTTCTTCGGCACACCACCGGAGAACATCATCAAACCGGTTTCTTTGGCTTTCATTTTGATTTTGGTGAGTTCCAAGAAATCTTTGGCGCTGTCAATAGAAACGTGGGCGGTGGGGTGTTCGGTTTGGTGAGCCACAAAGCCGAAACCGGCAGAGCAGTCGGAGAAAGCCGGCACAAATACAGGTACGCCGTATTTGTAGGCATTGTAAACTACGCTGTCTTTGCCTTTTTTGTTCTTTTCCAACCATTTACCCATTTCCCAGATAAATTCGCGGGAAGAGTACGGGCGGGGCTCTAATTCTTCACAAATTTGGTGAATGGTTTCATCGCAGACTTTCAATTCATCTTCATTGATGTAGGTATCGTAGATGCGGTCAATGTGTAAGTCGCGCAAAAGGTTGTCATCAGCGTTGTGCGGGGTGCCCAAATAGTGTTTATAGCCCAAAGCTTCAAAGAAGTCTTGGTCCACAATGTTGGCGCCGTTGGAAACGATAGCGTCCACCATTTTGTTTTGGATCATGTCCACAATAATTTTCTTCAAACCAGCGGAAATCAAAGAACCGGCGATACACAAAATAACGGAGCAGTTCTTATCAGAAAGCATCTGATGATAAATTTTGCTGGCGCGAGCCAAGTCGCGGGAAGAATACGCCATGGATTCAAAGGCCTCTACCATAGGGACCACATTGTATTTTTTCATATCAATGTGTTTAATGGTGGCTTTGAGGAAGTCTTTTTGCGTGAGTTTTGCCATTTTTTTATTACACCTCGTATGGTTGATTTTTTGCGCCGAAAAAGACGCGTTTTTTCTTTCCGATTTCTCGTAATATAAATTATATGAAAAATAAAGCTTTTTTCATAGTAAAATATAATAAATTACAAATCAAAATTTTTTCCTGAATTTTAAGCTGTCCGAAAAGGAGATTTTATGTACCGCGAAATACAAAAACAAGACCCGGAAATTTTTAATGCCATAACAGCGGAACTGAACCGCCAACGCAATAAATTGGAGCTGATTGCATCGGAAAATTTTACTTCTTTGGCGGTAATGCAAGCGCAAGGCTCTGTGCTTACCAACAAATATGCCGAAGGTTACCCCGCCAAACGCTATTACGGCGGCTGTGAAAATGTGGACGTAGTAGAAAATTTAGCCATAGAGCGGGCCAAAAAGATTTTCGGTGCTGAACACGCCAATGTGCAACCGCACTCCGGCGCACAGGCCAATATGGCGGTTTATTTTGCTTTATTACAACCCGGCGACACGATTTTGGGGCTGAATCTTGCTCATGGCGGGCATTTGACCCACGGACACCCGATGAATTTCTCGGGCAAACTTTACAACATTGTAGCCATGAACGTCCGCCAAGACACCGAAGAAATAGATTACGACGAAGCCGCCCGCTTGGCACAAGAACACAAACCCAAACTTATTTTTGCGGGTGCGTCCAACTATTCCCGCGTATTTGATTGGAAACGCTTGCGCGAAATTGCCGATTCTTGCGGGGCTTATTTAGCTTGTGATGTGGCCCACTATGCCGGGCTCATTGCCGCAGGAGAGTACCCAAACCCTGTCCCGTATGCCGATGTAGTAACTACCACCACGCACAAAACCTTGCGCGGGCCGCGCGGCGGGCTGATTTTGTGTAAAGAAAGTTTGGCAAAAGCTATTAATTCTTCTGTCTTTCCGGGGGTGCAAGGGGGGCCTTTGATGCATGTTATCGCCGCTAAAGCCATTTGCTTTGGGGAAGCGTTAACCCCGCAGTTTAAAGCCTATCAACACCAGGTAGCGCTCAATGCCAAAGCCTTGGCAAAGGCTTTGCAAGAAAAAGGCTACCGCTTGGTGGCGGGCGGGACAGACAGCCATGTAATGTGCTTGGATTTGCGCGCTAAGGGGATTACGGGTAAAGTAGCGGAAGCGGCCCTTGATAAAGCCGGCATTACCGCCAACAAAAACACCATTCCCTTTGACCCCGAAAAGCCGTTTGTTACCAGCGGGTTGCGTATCGGTACTCCGGCAGTAACCACGCGCGGTATGAAAGAAGCGGATATGGCCAAAGTGGCCGATTTTATTGACCGCGCCATTACTCATTATGATGATGAGCCCTATTTGGCACAAGTGGCCCAAGAAGTAGAAACCTTTTTACAAGCCTTTCCGCTCTATCCGAGTTTAGGGTAAATAAAAATCTAAAAGTAAAAACCCCGCCCTTTTGAGCGGGGGTTTTTTATTGTTCTACAGGTACAAGATCTATTGCCACATTTTGTCTATCAAGTGTTTTTGCTCCCGGGAAAAATAGACCAATAACAGGAAATATAAACAAAATAGTACCTACAATATCAAGGATCCCTGTAGTACTAATTTCATTGTCAATAGAACTATATCCGGGATAATATCCTTTTGCCTTTACCATAATTTGAACATCTTTATTTCTTTTAGCACTAAATTCTGCATGATTTCCGCGACCAATTAATTCTCCGTTTGCATAAATTTCCGCTGTAGGAGTAGCCGTCATCACCGTCACTCTTTGACGGGAACCTACAAACGCAGAACAACCTGTTAGGTAACTAATCATTAAAAAAACTGCTAATAATTTCTTCATTTTTTTCTCCTTTTAAAGTTTTCTAGCAATCATTATAGCAAAACTCATTTTGGAAAATGGTTGAGCGTATAAGCAACAAAACCCGATACTTTGCGTATCGGGTTTTGTGCGAAAATCTCATCAACCGAAGAAGTCTTTAATAATCCGTTACTTCACCATCACAAACGGCATATCTCCACTGCCCATATAATGCGGCATTCTGCCGTCCCATTTTTCAATGGCTTTGAGTTGAGCTTCCACTTGGCGGAGTTTAATCAAATTGTCGGACACTACTTCTCTTTGCAAGCGTAAGGATTTGGCTTCCGCTTCGGCTTGCAAGATTTTCTGTTCGGCTTCTTTTTTTACTTTTTCTACCAAGTTAGTGGCGCGTTTGGCTTCTTGCTCGGCAATTTGTTTTTCTTCTACCGCTTTCAAAAATTGCGGAGAAAACTCAAAATTGGTGATAGCAATATCAGACACGATAACTTCTTTTTCTTTCATTTTTTCTTTCAAGATTTGGTCCAATTCTTTGGCCACTTGCACACGCGCGGAAATCAAGCTGTCGGCAGAGTATTTGGCAATAACGGCTTTAGTCCATTCTTCCACCATCGGGCGCAAAATAGTGTTGGTATAGTCCGGGCCTAAATTGCGGTAAATGGAAATAATGGTATCGGGCATAATGCGGTGGTTGATCGCCAAGCGAAGGCCAACGGTTTGTAAGTCTTTGGAAAAAGCTTCCGTATCAAAAGAATCCTTTTTGATACGAACGGAAAATTTTTCCACTTTATCAATCAAAGGCAGTTTTAAGTGAAGCCCTTCGGTATAAGAGCCAACCAATTTACCAAAGCGCAACTTTACGGCCACACTGCCGGCAGGCACCGTGAAATAAGAGCCCAACGCCACTATCAAAATAAAAAAGATAATGACGGGAAATACTAATTTTTTTATGTCTAAGGGTTTAATGGTTACGTTTTTCATATTCGTTTCCTGTTCTGTATTAAAAAGGCCGACAAAGCGGCCTTTAAATTAACCTAAATGGCGTTTTTTCACTTTCATACGCGTCAAAGCCTGTTTGATTTCTATTTCGGCAAGCTCAAAATCAATATCGGCATCTTTCTTGGATAAAGATTCTTTGGCGCGTTTGATTTTTTGTTTTTCTTCTTCTTCGTCAATTTCGTCTGCCAGGCCGGCCCCTTCGGCGAAAACATTTACACTCTCATGCAAAATTTCCGCAAAACCGCCCAAAACGGCAAATTCTTCTTCCTTGCCGTCTTGTTTATAACGCAAAGAGCCATACCCTAGTTGCACAATCATCGGGATATGCCCCGGCAAAACACCCAATTCCCCTTCCAAAGCAGGCAAAGCGACAAAATCCACCGCCACTGCGTTGAGTAGCTGTTTTTGGGGGGTAATCAGGTTTAATTGCAATGTTTTGGCCATAATTATTCTTCGTCTTTGTCTTTGATTTTTTCGTAATTGGCTAACACATCGTCAATCCCGCCGCACATAAAGAAGCAAGATTCGGGAATATGGTCGTAATCGCCGTTGACAATGCCTTTGAAGGACTTGATCGTATCTGCCAATTTAACATATCTGCCCGGGCGGCCGGTAAACTGCTCACCCACCGCAAAAGGCTGAGACAAGAATTTTTGGATTTTGCGGGCGCGGTTGACTACTTTCTTATCTTCGTCAGAAAGTTCGTCCATACCCAAAATAGCAATAATATCCTGTAAATCTTTGTATTTTTGCAAAATACGGCGCACGTCTTGCGCTACATTGTAGTGTTCATCGCCGATAATACGCGGGTCCAAAATGCGGGAAGTGGAGTCCAACGGGTCCACCGCCGGATAAATACCCAAGCTGGCTAAATTACGCGAAAGTACGGTGGTAGCGTCTAAGTGAGAGAAAGTGGCCGCCACACCGGGGTCGGTCAAGTCGTCCGCCGGCACATAAACAGCTTGAATAGAAGTAATAGCGCCTTTCTTGGTAGAAGTGATGCGTTCTTGCAAATTACCGATTTCGGTATTGAGCGTCGGCTGATAGCCTACGGCAGAAGGCATACGTCCCAAAAGGGCGGACACTTCGGAGTTAGCTAATACGAAACGGAAAATATTATCCAAGAACAAAAGCACATCTTGGCCTTTTTCATCGCGGAAATATTCCGCTTGTGTCAATGCAGTCAACGCCACTTTCGCGCGCGCACCGGGGGGCTCATTCATCTGCCCATAGACCAAAACGGTTTTATCTAATACACTGCTGCCATCTTTTAACTTAGTGTCTTGTAATTCCAACCACAAATCGTTCCCTTCACGGCTTCTTTCCCCTACACCGCCGAAAACGGAGCTGCCATGGTGTTCGCGGGCTACGTTATTGATAAGCTCCATAATAAGCACCGTTTTGCCTACACCGGCACCGCCGAACAGGCCTACTTTACCGCCTTTCATGTAAGGGGCAATCAAATCCACTACTTTAATACCGGTTTCAAAAAGCTCCGGGGTCGGGTTTTGGTCTTGCAGGGAAGGGGGATCTCTGTGAATGGGCATCTTTTCCGCGCCTTCAATGGGGCCGCGGTGGTCTTGCACTTGGCCGAGTACGTTCATAAGTCTGCCTAAGCAGCCTTCGCCTACCGGTACTTTTAAGGCCGCGCCCGTATCACGCGCTTCTGCACCGCGTTGCAAGCCGTCTGTGCTTTCCAAAGCCACACAGCGCACAATGCCGTCGCCCATTTGCTGGGCTACTTCGGCTAAAATCACTTTATCTTGCGAAAGTTGAATTTCAATCGCGTTTTCAATTGCCGGTAAATGGGCTTGGTCAAATTGAATATCAATGGCGGCTCCGATTACCTGGCTTACTTTTCCCGTATTCATATTTTTTCCCCTGCGTAGTTTAACCATTTAGGGCTTCTGCCCCGTTTACAATATCTAAAATTTCATTGGTAATGCCGGTTTGGCGTACTTTGTTTAACTTTACACCCAAAGCATCGGCAATTTCGCCCGCATTTTTGCTGGCGGCGTCCATCGCGTTCATGGTGGCGGCCAAATTGGCGGCTTGGCTTTCCAACAAAACGCGGAACATATTGGCTTTTATCAAACGCGGAACCAAAATCTTAAAAATTTCTTTGATTCCCGGTTCAAACAAAAATTCATGTTCGTCTGCGGTTTTGATTTCCGTATCCACCGCAAAAGGCAAAATTTTGGTTTGTGCCAAGCGTTGGCTACCCATGGATTTAAAGTCATTGTATAAGAGAGTGACGGAAGAAAGATTTTTTTCAAAATATTCTTTCAATATTGCCTCACCCAACAGCTCCGCATGCACATATTCCACTTTCGGAAAAATGCCCACACTTTCATATACAATGCGAATGTTTTTATGGCGCAAACGGCTTATAAAATCTTTGCCTTTTTTGCCGATACAAAAAACGGAAATTTCTTTTCCTTGGTTTTCTTTTAAAAAAGCCACCGCCGCACGCAACAACACCGCATTAAAAGAGCCGCAAAGCCCTTTATCGCCGGTGATAACCACCAAGGCTATTTTGTTTTCATCACCTGTTTTATTGACAAACAAGCGCGAAGCCCAGCTTTCGCGGTCTTGCGTTTCTTGCGGCAACGCCAAAACTTCTTGTTTCAAATCGGCCACCATCTCCAACATTTTTTTAGCAAAAGGGCGGGCGTTGTCCATGGCTTCCTGCGCTTTGCGAATGCGGGCGTTGGAAATCATTTTCATCGTCTGCATAATTTGCTGTGTAGAGCGAATGGCTTTGATGTTTTGGCGTATATCGCGCAAAGATTCCATAAAAAGTCCTTATTTATTCTTACCTTCTAAAATGCTCACATAATCGGCAATGGCCGTTTCTAACGTGAAATCAGGCGTATAACCGGTTTTTTCTTTTGCCAAGCTCATGTCCGCTTCGGTTTTGTTTTGGAAGAACGGATACGGATTGTCAATGTATTCCGGCTCTAAATTTGTGCCCAACTCATGGTTTAAGCATTTGATAATATCGTTATAGCTGCGCGCAATACCGGTGGCGGCGTTCAACACACAGGTTTCTTTGCCGTTCTGCAAAGCGCACAAATTGGCTTTTACAATATCTTTTACATACACAAAATCGCGCAATTGTTCGCCGTGTTTAAATACACGCGGGCGTTGGCCGGCTTTCATTTGTTTATAAAGCTGATAAATCATGCTGGCCATTTTGCCTTTGTATTCTTCCCCGGGACCAAAGACATTAAAATAGCGCAAACCGATAATTTTCATATCTTGGTGGTCGCGGGAAAATTTATGGGCCAAATTATCGTCAATCACTTTAGAAAAACCATACACATTTTCCGGGTGGGTGGGTTGGCTTTCTTTCATCGGCACTGCGCCGTTGCCGTAGGTGGCGGCGGAAGAAGCATAAATCACTTTCGGAATTTCGTTTTCGGCCGCATAATTGAGCAAATTGCGGAAAGCTTCCACGTTTTGCTCCATCATTTGTTTTTGGTCCATAACGGTAGTGTCGGTAATGGCGGCTTCATGGAAAATAGCATCAAAATAATCGTTTTCCGGCAAATATTCAAATAAATCAGCCGCGATAACATCACCTTTAAAGCCGATTAAATTTTTGAAATGGCCGTTTTTGGTAAAATCGTCAATAATGGTAACTTCATGCCCTTGCGCTTCCAAGGTTTTGGCAATATTGCTACCGATAAAACCCGCACCGCCGGTAACTAAATATTTTTTCTTATTTTCCATAAATTCTCCTATTTTTCACTCTTAAAGATACCCTTAAACTCCGTTAAGGCCGTATCCATTTTTTGCTTCAATTCGTCGGACAATTCCGCCGCGCTATCCAATTCTTGCGTTAAATCTTTTTTAGCGGTTGCCGCCCAAGCCAAGAGTTGTTTTTCGTAATCGCGCACTTGGCTGACTTCCACCTCATCGGTAAATCCGTTCACACCGGCATATAAAACCAATACTTCCTGCCACAGGCTCATCGGTTGGTATTGGTCTTGTTTCAAAAGTTCGCTCATGCGTTTACCGCGGGCAATTTGACGTTGGGATTCTTTGTCAAGCTCCGAGCCGAATTGGGCAAAGCCTTCCAATTCCTGATATTGGGACATATCTACACGCAAAGTACCGGCTACCTTGCGCATCGTTTTGCGTTGGGCAGAGCCGCCCACACGAGAAACGGATAACCCCACGTTAATAGCGGGTTTTACACCGCTTAAGAACAAACTGCTTTCCAAATAAATCTGTCCGTCCGTAATGGAAATAACGTTGGTAGGAATATAGGCAGACACGTCGTTGGCTTGCGTTTCAATAATCGGCAAAGCGGTCAAAGAGCCGCCGCCGTTTTCTTTGGAAAGTTTGCACGCGCGCTCCAACAAGCGGGAATGCAAATAAAATACGTCACCGGGATAAACTTCACGCCCGGGGGGACGGCGCAACAACAAAGACATCTGGCGATAGGCTTGGGCGTGTTTGGATAAGTCATCATACACAATCAGCACGTCTTTGCCTTTCCACATAAAATATTCGCCGATGGCGCAACCGGCATACGGCGCAATATAAAGCATAGAGGCCGGATCTGCCGCCGTAGCAGCTACCACGGTGGTATATTCCATCGCACCGAAATCCGTCAACGTTTGCACTACTTGGGCCACGGTGCTGTTTTTCTGTCCGATAGCTACATAAATACATAAGCAACGTTGGTCCTGCGGCAAATTCTTTTGGTTGATAATCGCGTCAATGGCAATAGCGGTTTTGCCGGTTTGGCGGTCCCCGATGATTAATTCACGTTGCCCTTTACCGATAGGCACCAAGGCGTCAATGGCTTTTAAACCGGTTTGTAAAGGTTGTTTGACAGGCTGTCTTTCCACAATACCGGGAGCGACAATATCCATCGGCATTACTTTATCGGTTTTAATTTCCCCTTTGCCGTCTAACGGGCGACCAAGCGGGTCCACTACGCGTCCGATAATATCTTCGCCCACCGGAATATTGATTACTTCGCCGGTCCGTTTCACAATGCCGCCTTCGTGCACCAAATCGTCTGCACCCATCAATACACAACCGACATTGTCATACTCTAAGTTCATAGCCATACCTTTGACGCCATTGCCAAAGTCCACCAACTCAGAGGCTTTTACCTGGTTTAAACCATACACGCGGGCAATGCCGTCGCCTACTTGTATGACAGATCCCACTTCGCTCAAGTCTGCCTTCGTGTCAAACTTTTCAATTTTATTTTTGATAATATTGGTAATTTCTTCGGGTCTTATTGCCATATTTGCACCATTTATTTGGTTAATTCTTCCCGTAATTTTTCAAATCTTCTTTTTAAGGTGCCGTCTATTAATACGTCACCCATCTGCGCGCGGACTCCGCCTAACAAAGCGGGGTCCACTTCATACTCGGCTTGCGCCTGTAACCCGCTAAAACGGCTCAAAGCCGTTTGCACGCGCTGTTTTTGTTCTTCCGTCAAGGCAAAGGCGGTTTGCACTTTTGCATGCACGATGCCTTGTCTTTGGTCCAGCAAAGCGCCCGCTTCTTGCACACAGGCGGGCAACAGATAATACCGCTTGGCTTGCAACAGCACACAAATAAACCCTTTTACGGCGGGGTCATCTTGAAAAAGATCTTCTACAAAAGCGGTCTTTTGCACAGAGGGCACCGCCGGATCTGCCATAAAGCGACGGGCTTGTTGCAACGCTTTTTCCGCCGCACACAAAGCAACAAAATGCTCTTGGGCTTGCAAAGCATTTTGACTCAAGGCGTCAAACGCGCGGGCATATCGTTGGGCTAAAATACGATCTGTACTTTTCATGCTGATCTTAAGCGCGGGCTTGGCCCGATTCTTGCACCTGTTGCAACACGGCATCTACCACTCGGGTAGCGGCTTGTTGGTCTATTTGTTGTTGCGTTATTTTGGCCGCAGCCAACAAAGCCGTGCTCACCACTTGGGCGCGCACATCACTAAGGGCTTTGTTTTTTTCCGCTTCAATTTGCACTTTGGCTTGAGCAATCAAATGCTCTGCCTGTCTTTGGGTTTCTGCCAAAATTTGCTCTTTCTGGGCATTACCCAAGGCTACCGCTTCTTGTACTTTTTGGGCAGCTTGGGAAGCGATGTCTTGCAATTTAGCGTCCAAATCCGCCTTGATTTGTTGTGCTTCTTGGCGGGCTTGGGCGGCGGCGGCTTTGTCTTCTGCTATTTGCTTTTCACGTTTTTCAAGCGCGCCGATCAGGCCTTTCCACGCAAATTTGTGCAAAAGCCACACCAGCAGCAGAAAGTTGACAATCGTCAACGCCATAACCCCAAAATCGGGATTTAACAGATTCTCCATGTTTCCTCTTGCGGTGGAAAATTACATGACCATGGTCAATAAACAAATAACCAGACCCAACATAGCGGCACCTTCTAACAAGGCGGCAATGATGATCATGGTTGTGCGGATGGCGTTGGCGGCTTCCGGTTGGCGGGCCGTACCTTCCAAGGCGGCATTACCAATTTTTCCTAAGCCCAAAGCGGCTCCGATAACAGTCAATCCCGCGCCAATACCGGCAGCGATGAATTTAAGTGCGGCGAGTTCCATTTTTTCTCTCCTTTTGCGGGTATATCCCGCTGATTTAAAATTAGTGCGAATGTACCACTAAGCCCACATAAATAGACGTAAGCAACGTAAATACATAAGCCTGTAAAAATGCGACTAACAACTCTAAAAACGTCATAAAAATTTCCAGCCCCATCGCCGGGAAAGCCGCCCCGACGCCGGCTATTTTACTCATCTGACCGATAATAAAAATGATAAGCAGTAAGCTCAGCAATACCATGTGCCCCGAAAGCATATTGGCAAACAAACGAATAGCCAACACACAAACACGAATCAGCAAGCTGATCACTTCCAACGGAAACATCAAAGGAATCAGCCACCAGGGCGTACCACCCGGCACAAAACTTTTGATAAAACCCCAAAATCCATGCGCTTGTATGCCGGCATAAACAATCAACCCGCCGGAACACAAAGCCAAACCGCCTGTAACGGAAATATTGGAAGTAATGGTTTTCATTTGGGGAATAAGGCCGGCCAAATTGGAAAACAAAATAAACAGAAACAAGGTGCAGAAATACGGCAGAAAAGCGACGCCTTCTTTACCGATACCGGGGATTACAATGCCGTCGCGCATGAAAGAAACATATTCTTCCCCGATTGTGTTCATCAAACGGGCAAAAAGGCTTTTGCCTTTCATGGACAGAAGCATCGCCACCGCCAGCAAAACAATACTGATGCCCAACATGGTCAGTGTATGTGCGGTAACGGGCAGGTGAAACCCGCCGAGCATTACCCCAAAATCGTGGTCCAAAATATGATGCGCTATGGTATGAGAAACGTCCATTTTATTTCTGTTCCTTATTTTTTTCTTCTTGGCTTAAACGGCGCGACTCTTTAATCAAAATATACATACCCAAGGCAAAGCCGCAAAAGACCCCGCTGACCATGCCCCACGGAGCGGAAGAAAATCTTGTATCTATCCAAAATCCGCCGCCCACCCCCAACGCCACTGCTACGGCAAACTCTAAACCGAGTGTGGTAATCACCAAATGGTCTTGGGGAGAAAAGGGCCCCAGCCGTATCGGCCGTTTTTCTTTCGGAAAGTCTTTTTTCTTTGTCATATTAATAAAACTTTACGTCTTTAAAAAGCAGACTTCCCTCTTTTATATTGTATTAAATCCGTACAAAAACTTCATCAAAATTTTACGAAAATTATCGTCAAAAAACCCGCACGTTTTGATACGGGCGGGTTGTCCGGCATAAATTATATTTCGTACGTGAAAATCTTGCTTTCAAAGGGTTTGAGTTCCACTTCAAAACCTTTTTGTTGCATATCAGGTGTAAAAAGATGTTGCACTCCGGAAAATTCTTCTTTCAAAAATTTCCCATCGCCTTGGGCGGGTTTCAATTTCAAAAAGCCTTTGGCATCGGCCGGGCTGTAATTAATCAAAATAGTAAAAGCCGTATTCATTTGTTTCCACGTCCAACACAAAATATGACGGAAAGAATCATCATCTTCCCCCACCGCGCTTACAGGAGTCAAGGACCATTGTCCGCCATGAAAAGCCGGTTGGGAAGCAATATGCATCAGTTTGGCATAATAATTGCGGATTTCATCATCAATGGGGAAAAAGTCTTTAACGTATTGAATCGGCAAGCGCGCGGGGCGGCCTAACATTTGGAACAAATAAATCATACGCGCACCGGGCAAAGTGGCAATAATCGTGCTGGCGGCTAAAGATTTTTCACGTCCGAAAGCCTTTAAAGCTTCTTCTTCATCATGATTGGACGTAAAGCGGATAGAGCGCATTTGAAATAAATGTTCTGCTCCTAAATGGCCTTTGATGTCTTCGGAATTAGAAAAACGGAGCCGGTCATAAAGCACTTTATCATATGTATAATCAAAGCCCATTTCTTGTATTTCCCATTCCAAACCCCAATACACTTCGGCAATAAACGTAAAATCAGGATATTTTCCGCGCACCAAAGATAAGGCTTCCGTCCAAAATTCCGTCCGGGGCAATTCCCCGCCGATAAACTCCCACCAGGTATCTCGGTGAACTTTGTTTAAAGAGAGCATCGCCATATCGCAACGGACGCCGTCGCACATATCGGCCACTTTCAGCAAATTGTGCAATACAAAATCTCTGGTTTTTGGATTAAAATAATTTAATTGGGCCGTATCGGTCCAAGGGGCAAAATACGGGTCGCGCCCATGGGCTACCCAGGTGCCGTTTGCATTTTGGAAAAACCAATCTTTATGAGCGTGCGGAATTTGGGTGCCGGTATTGATGTATAAATCCGGGTCCGAAGTAACAAAAGGGCAATCTATGGCTGTATGGTTGCTGACAAAATCTAAAAATAAGGCCATGCCCATCGCATTTAATTTTTCACGCAAAGCCTTTAGGCTTTCATCACCGCCCAAATCTTCCGCAGTTTCATAGGCATATACCGCATACGGAGACGCAATAATGTCTTCCGTAGAAAAATTCGGCTCTACGCGGCGGATTTCCGCTTGAATATCGGGGTGTTGGCGGGCAATTTCTCCGGCTTTGGGGCTTTGTTTCCACACGCCCATCAACCAAATAGCATCAAAGCCTCTTTCTTTGAACGTTTGCCAATATTCTTCGGGAATTTCATGCAAAGCAAACCGCCGCCCATGGCGTTGCTGTAAACGGGCCAACCATGCGCGGATATTAATTTCTAAAATGTGCGGATTTGTTCTCATCAAAATTCCCCCAGATACTTTATACCACTTTACAACGGCTTTGTAAAGCTCTTTTATTAGTTATTTCTTCTTCTGAAAAATCAACAAAAAATCCCTGCTTTTTCAGGCAGGGAATTTTTTTAAATATAACCGGGCGGAACCGGCGGAAAATGCGGCTCTAAGTCATCTAGTTTTTTACGCAAAAACCGCTGGGCGCTGGGGTGTAACGGCAAAACGTCGTCTTGTTCGTATAAAAGCGTTTCTTCTTCGGCCCAAGGGAAATCCGGCTCTTTTTGCCATTGGCGGATCCATTGTTTGAGCAGAGCCGTTACCTGTTCTTGGGTCTCGTCAGGCATATTAAGCGTATTCACATATTCTTGCAAAGTAACTTTTGAAGACTCTTCCACTTTCCAAAGGTTTGTTTGCTCGCGGGAAACGTTTAAAACTTTATCTTTGTCTTTAGCTATTTGAGTATGCTTGGAAGATTTGGCCTGCATTTGCAAAAATTGGTCTTTTTGATTGGGATAATGCTTGGATATTTCATCTAAATCCAATTCAAACGTTTTTTCTCTTCTCATCAATAAATCTTGCCCCAAAAGAGCTAAATTTTCCATCATATTGGGAATCATGGTATAGTGTTGGTGCTGAATCCAGGTACTCAAGCGATATTCTTTGAGCTGCGGATACACAAACAGCCCCAATAGCATTTCCCCATACTCTCTTTCCAAAGAATAACATTCGTCCAAAACTTTCATGTTATAAATCAAGTTTCTTGTCCCCCGGTAAAAACAGGCATTATGCGTAGGTTTTACCGGCAAACCATATTTACTTTGGGCAAAAAAAGCACCGATTTCGCTCACCATTTTATTTTCGCCGCTCTTCAACCAAGGCAACAGATGCGTAGCTTCGTGAATAGCGACATTTAAATCTTCCGCGAAAGAATTTTTATAATGGGGGACATTGATATAAGCCTGATAAACATTGTCTTCTTTATGGATAGAAGCCGCTTCCATCACATCATGGGCTTCAGCCACATAAATTTGCGGAAAACGCGTATAACCCGCCGGCAAAAAAGAGTCTGCGGCATATCGCGCACCCAAATAAGTGGCTAAAATGCTCCAAAAATGAGTTTCGTCCAATAGGGGACCTTTCTTTTTCTGTTGCAAAAGCTCACAGATACTTCTCTCTTTTTCCGGAATTAAATCCAACTCTATTTTGTATTTTTTTCTGGTAGCAATCGGCAAAAGATGACGGGTAGAAAAAGACACTTTTTCTTTTTTTAATTTTTCCTCGTTCTTTTCAAGCCATTGTAAGAAGAGATTTACGCGGTACCAGCCGGTTTTGCGGTCCGGGTCGGAGAAATCGCGGCGGCCGTAATATTGTTCAAGTTCCGTACGGACCGATTGGTACAAGGGGCAACTACGCGCCATAATGGTTTGGCCGAAAAGGTCCACCCTGCTGCGCTGCCAAAGCGTCAGCTTGGTATCATCGGCAAAAAGAGGCATCGTAAACAACAAAACACAACTTAAAAAGAAAATTTGTTTTATTTTCATAGTTTCAACGCCTTTTTTGAAACTTTAAATATATCCTTTCGGTACGGGCGGTAAATGGGCTTTTAAACTGCGTAATTTTCTATTTAAAAAATTCTCTGCCGACGGAGATAAGAAAGTAGTTCTTTCGGCTTTCAAAAAGAACTTTTCATATTCATACATCGGAAAATCCGGGTCTTTTTGCCACTCTTTTATCCAAACAGCCAACATATCTTCCACCGGTTTGCGTGCTACCTGCGGCAAGTTTAATTTAGATACATAACTTGCCAAAGTCATTTCTTTGGTTTCTTTTACATTCCAGGTTTCTTCGTCTGTTTTAACAACAACCAAAGTTCTGTCATTCTCAAAAAAGGAGTCATAATGAATAAAAGCTCTTTCTTTTACGTCTTGCGGGAAAAAGTCCTGCTGATCCGGGTAATATTGGGATATTTCTTCTTTTCTCAAAGAATGCTCACGCGGATGAGGCTCAAACAAACGATGATGGCTCAGCGCGGCCATATCGTCCATAAAAGCAGAAATAGTTTTTTGGCTGTTGAAATTTTCATGTAAAGCTAAAATGGGCATTTGTTTTAAATAAGGATACACAAAAATACCCAAGAGCATTTCGGCATATTCGGCAGATAAGTCTTTGCAGGAACCTATTTCATCTACGCTGTGCAGAAAGTTGCGCGCCCCTTTGAAAAAACATTTTTCTTCCAATTTGGTTTTCACCGGCATGCCGTATTCCGCTTGTGCATAAAAAGAAGCCGTTTCCCCCAACATTACATCTTCGCGGTTGGCCATCCAATACAAAAGATGCACCCCTTCGTGAAGGCCCAAATTTATATCTTCCGCCAAAGAAGTAATCATCTGCCCGACGTAAATAGCGCCTTTTTTTTGTTTTTTTACAGACACCAGGCTCGCGGCGGCGCCGTCTGACTCTACTTCTTTTATGGAAATAAAAGGGGTTTTTAAATTTTTCTTCGGCATAAAAACATCTTGTGTGTAGCGAAGACCTAAATAAATGCCGAGCGTTTTTTGTAAATGTTTTTTCTCTACTTCATTGTGCGTTTTACCTGTTACAAAATCACACAGCGGAAATTTATGATCTTCTGTCGTGGTAACCGATGAAAAACTTCTCTCTGTTTTAACATGGACTTCAGTATGTTGGGAATAAAAAAGAATAGATTCTCTTTTTAATTTTTGCTCGTTTTCGGCAAGCCAGGTCAAGAAATTATCTACCCGATACCAACCGGTGGAGCGGTCCGGATCCGAAAAATCACTCCGGCCGTAATATTGCTGGAGTTCACTTCGCACCGATTGATACAAAGGGCAACCGCGCGCTTGGATAGCTTGCCCCAAAAGCGCGATTTTTTCTTGCTCGGCCAAACCAAAAGACACCTGCTCCGCTTGTAATGTCAGCGGAGAAAGCATCAGCAATAATGCCGGCAAAAAGAAGAGAGATTTCATAATTATATTATAGCCTTTTTCTTTCTTTTTTCAAGCAAAAACCCCGGGCTTTTCTGTCCCGGGGTTTTAAGTAAAAACAAGAAGTTATTTTTCTTCTTCTACTTCTTCGTCGTCTTTAACGACGGGAGCAATACGGGCGATTTTGTCACCTTCTTCCAATTTCACCAAGCGTACGCCCTGGGCATTACGGCCGACGGAGCGAATTTCTTCACAGCGGATACGGATGGTCATGCCTTTTTCCGTTACCACCATTAAGTCTTTGCTTTCGTCCACCAATTTAATACCCACTACTTCGCCGTTGCGTTCACTGGTTTTAATGGTAATGACCCCTACGCCGCCGCGGTGTTGGCGTCTGTATTCGCCAAAGCCGGTGCGTTTGCCGTAGCCGTTTTCACAGACGGACAATACATCGGGCTCTTGGCCTTGGGGCACTTGTTCCATACCTACCACCAGGTCATTGGCTTGTAAGTTAATGGCGCGCACACCTTTGGCCGGGCGACCCATAGCGCGGACTTGGTTTTCATCAAAGCGAATGGATTTGCCGTTTTTGGTGGCGATAATCACTTCTGAATTACCATACGTCATTTGCACGCTGATCAAAACATCGCCTTCTTCCAAGCCGATGGCAATGATACCCGTTTTGCGGATATTGGCAAACTCACCCAATTCCACACGCTTAATGGTCCCTAAACGGGTACACATAGTTAAATAGGCTTTTTCGCCTTCGTGCTTTTTGGGGTTAAAGTCTTCAATAGACACCGCCGAAGTTACTTTTTCTTCGCCGTTTAATTGCAGTAAGTTCACCAAGGCTTTTCCTTTGGACATTCTGTTTCCTTCCGGAATTTCAAAGGCGCGCAAAGCAAACACACGGCCGCGGTTGGTAAACATTAAGATAGTGGCGTGAGAAGAAGTAATAAATAAATGTTCCATAAAATCTTCTTCTTTGGTTTTACCGCCGATGATGCCTTTGCCGCCGCGGTTCTGACTCTTGTAAGTAGAAAGAGGAATACGTTTGGCATAGCCGTCATTGGAAATGGTAATGACCACATCTTCTTTTTCAATCAAATCTTCCATGGAGAATTCCGTCATGTCCGGGCCGATTTCGGTGCGGCGTTCATCGCCGTAGCTCTTTTTAAGTTCAGCCAACTCATTGACGATAATATCCAAGATTTTTTGCGGATCGGCCAAAATGCCTTGCAATTCCGCAATCAGTTTCAACAAGTCTTTTTGTTCTTGTTCAATTGCCGCAGAAGACAATTGTGTCAATTGATGCAAGCGCATATCCAAGATAGCCTGCGCTTGTACTTCGGACAAACTGAATTTGCTCATCAATGCCATTTTGGCGGTGGGTACGTCTTGAGAAGAGCGAATAATCGCCACCACTTCGTCCATATTGGCAATAGCAATCAACAAGCCCGACAAAATATGTTCGCGGCGAATAGCTTTGTTTAAGTCAAATTTCGTGCGGTTGGTAACAATTTCCTGGCGGTGTTTGACATATGCTTTCATCACATCTTTTAAAGATAAGATGCGGGGACGTCCGTCCACAATAGCCAACATATTAACCGCAAAAGAAGTTTGCAATTGGGTATGTTTGAACAAATGGTTCAACACTACTTGGGCATTTCCGTCGCGTTTAATTTCAATCACCAAGCGCATACCGCGGCGGTCGGACTCGTCGCGAATATCGGAAATATCGGTAATTTTCTTATCGCGGACCAAACCCACAATGCTTTCAATCAAAGAAGTTTTGTTGACCATGTACGGGATTTCCGTTACGATAATCGCTTCACGGCCACCTTTTCTTTCTTCAATTTCCGTTTTGGCTTGTACTTTTACACTGCCGCGACCGGTTTCAAAATATTCGTA
Source organism: Elusimicrobiaceae bacterium (assembly GCA_017501565.1). Classification (GTDB taxonomy): domain Bacteria; phylum Elusimicrobiota; class Elusimicrobia; order Elusimicrobiales; family Elusimicrobiaceae; genus Avelusimicrobium. The sequence continues at coordinate 58,013 of JAFVWP010000101.1, forward strand.
AATACCTCTGGTACCGCGGATAATGGCCCCCGTCGGAAAATCCGGCCCTTTGATGATTTTCATCATTTCTTTGGTAGTAACAGCCGGGTTTTTGATATATTCAATAATTCCATCGCAAACTTCCCCCAAGTTATGCGTGGGGATATTGGTGGCCATACCTACGGCAATACCGGAAGAACCATTCACCAACAAAGCAGGCACTTTGGCCGGCAAGACGGAAGGCTCCAATAAAGATCCGTCATAGTTGGGAATCATCTTGACGGTATCTTTATCCAAATCATTTAACATTTCATCGGAAATTTTTTGCAGGCGGCATTCGGTGTAACGCATAGCCGCGGCAGAGTCTCCGTCAATAGAACCGAAGTTCCCCTGTCCGTCTACTAAAGGTTGGCGAATGGAAAAATCTTGCGCCAAACGGACTAAGGTATCATAAACAGCCGTATCGCCGTGCGGGTGATATTTACCAAGCACATCACCGACTACACGGGCGGATTTTTTGTAGGGTTTATTGTATTTTAAACCCATTTCGTTCATAGAATATAAAACGCGTCTGTGTACGGGTTTTAAGCCGTCGCGCACGTCAGGCAAAGCACGCCCGACGATAACGCTCATCGCGTAATCAATGTAATAAGAACGCATTTCATGCGCAATATCACGTTGTTGAATATTTCCGAATAAATCTACGTTTGTTTCTTGCGGCTCTTGTGCCGCGCCCGTCAATTCTTCGCTCATGGTTTATAAACTCCTGTAAAACCTTCAAAATCTATGCCCCGCCCCAGAAAGAGCGGGGTTTTATTAAATGTCCAAGTTTTTTACTTCCAACGCGTGCGATTGGATAAAATCGCGGCGCGGTTCCACCTTATCGCCCATCAACATCGTAAATGCGTGTTCGGTATCGGCCACGTCATTAATTTTTACTTGAATAAGTTTGCGTTTGGCAGGGTCCATGGTGGTTTCCCAGAGTTGTTCGGGGTTCATTTCACCCAAACCTTTGTAGCGCTGGATAGTAGCACCGGAAGAAGCCGCATCTTTTACCGCTTTCAAAAGCTCTACCAAGCTAAATACCAAGGTGGTATTTTTACCGCTGGCTACGCTGAAAAGCGGAGTGATGCGTTCTTTTTCATTTTCAATTTTGGGATATTGCGCAAAAGTATATCCAAAGGTTTCCAATTTCTTTTGGCAAGCCAACAATTTGCCGAATTCAAATAAGCTTTGGTGTTCCGGTTGTAAGCTGTTATCATCAATAGATTCTGCATCTACGCCGTCGGCAATTAATTCTTCTTTCTTTTCCAAGACATATTGATTGGCATAATCTTGGTATTCTTGCTCTTCAAAGAAATAGCGGAAACCGCCGCTTTGCAACGGAATGCGGTACACAGGCACGCGGCCTTCGGCTAAGAAAGCTTGGAAATCTTGTAAAGTAATGTTTTTAATTTCCAACGTAGCCAATACTTCTTCAATATCACGCAAGATTTTTAATAAATCTCTTACCTGGTCATGTGCTAACACTTGACCACCTTTATCGGTTACAACGACATTGGCCAAACCTTCTTTCATCAACCATTGTTGCATTTGTTCTTCGGTTTGCAGGTATTGCTCGGATTTGCCTTTTTTCACTTTATACAAAGGCGGTTGGGCCAAATATACGTGTCCGGCTTCAATCAACGGACGGAGCTGGCGGTAGAAGAAAGTTAACAGCAAGGTAGAAATATGTTGTCCGTCCACGTCAGCATCAGCCATCAAAATAATTTTATGGTAGCGCAGTTTGGTAATATCAAAACCGCCTTCCCCTTCGCCCACGCCGGTACCGACGGCGGCAATTAAGTCGCGCACGGTATCGCTGGATAAAATTTTCACGAGCGGGGCTTTTTCTACGTTCAAGATTTTACCGCGCAACGGCAAAATAGCTTGGAAAACGCGGTCGCGCCCTTGTTTGGCAGAACCGCCGGCAGAGTCCCCTTCTACCAAGAAAATTTCGCATTTAGAGCTGTCTTTTTCCTGACAATCGGCCAATTTACCCGGTAAACCGCCCCCTTCAAAAGCCCCTTTGCGGCGGGTTAAATCACGCGCTTTTCTGGCCGCTTCGCGGGCGACGGCGGCATTGATACATTTTTCACAAATAGCGCGGGCCGTTTTCGGGTTTTCTTCAAAGAAAGTGGAAAGCGTTTCACTGACGATAGAGCGCACCACCCCTTCAATTTCGGAGTTACCCAATTTGGTTTTGGTTTGTCCTTCAAACTGCGGGTGCGGAATTTTAACGGATAAAACAGCCGTTAAACCTTCTTTAATATCGTCCCCGCCGACGGATACGTCTTTATGTTGTTTGGAAAGGTTATTGCTCTTGATATATTCGTTAATCAAACGGGTTAAAGAAGAACGGAAACCGGTCAAGTGTGTACCGCCTTCAATCGTATTAATATTGTTTACGAAAGAAAATACGTTCTCGCTGTAACCTTCGTTATATTGAATAGCAAAAGAAACATAATTTTCCCCGATGGTTTTGGTTAAATAAATAGGCTCGGGGTTAATTACGTTTTTATTGGTATTTAAATATTTTGCAAATTGAGAAATACCGCCTTCATAGTGGAAGGTAACACTTTTGGCTTCGCCGCGTTCATCGGTGAAAATAATTTTAACCCCCGCATTTAAGAAAGCAAGCTCTCTTAAGCGGTTGGCAATGGTTTCATAAACAAAAGCCACTTCTCCGAAAATTTCTTTATCGGCATGGAAAGTAACTTTAGTACCATGTTCCTGCGTTTCACCTATTTCTTCTACTTTGGTTACGGCTTTACCGCGTTTGTAAAGTTGGCGATAAATTTTGCCGTTTTTCTTTACTTGCACTTCGGTTTCTTCAGACAAAGCGTTTACGCAGGACACACCTACCCCGTGCAAACCGCCGGACACTTTATAAGCACCGCTGTCAAATTTACCGCCCGCGTGCAACACGGTCATAACTACTTCTAATGCGCTTTTATGGCGAAGTTTCGGATCTTTGGCCCCCGTCATTAAATCCACAGGGATACCGCGTCCGTCGTCTTCTACGGAGCAGGTCATATCGTCTTTAATGGTTACTTTAATGGTGGTAGCACCGCCGGCTAAAATTTCGTCTACGGAGTTATCTACCACTTCATACACCAAGTGGTGCAAACCCGGCAGACCCGTTGAACCGATATACATAGCGGGGCGTTTGCGGACTGCTTCTAAACCTTCTAAAACTTGAATTTTAGACGAGTCATATTGTTTCTTTTCTTCTTCACTCATTCCTTGCTCCTAAATCTTTTGCGATTTCTATTTTTTCAATCCACGGCTTATCAAAATATTTATTCAATTCTTTTATAAGTCCGTCCCGTCGGCCGATTAACTCACTTCTGGCTACCGATAACCGCACCGACACATACAACGTACCGCCTTTTACGGCTGTTAACTTCCAAAATTTCTCTTTATCGCCTATTAACTTCGTCCAAACATGGTCCAATAAAACCAAACGGCTTAATTTAAGACGCAATCCGTTAAATTTTCCTTTAAAATCGGACGGAGTGCTCCAGATTGGACGGGGTTTTGCTCCGAATTTCATTGAATTCTCGTAGGCATAATGACGTATTTTAATTCGTCATTTCCCACCGGCTCAATCAATACCGGTTGAGAAGCATTCACAAAAGAAAAAGTAACTTTTTCACTGCCTACATTTTTTAATACATCAATGATGAATTGCGGATTAAAGGCACATTCAAAAGGTTCTTGTGAATATTCGGTGGGTAATTCGTCCGAAAAATCTTTCGTTTGAGAATTGGACGTAATGGTAATAGTATTGTTTTCCACATGAAATTTAACAATACTCTTAAATTCATCGGAACACAAAGCCGCACGGCGGGTGGCGGCTAATAATTCTTTGGTAAAAACTTCGTAAGAAATATTTTTCTTGCTGGGGATCACTTGTTTGTAATTGGGGTAATTCCCTTCTACCAAGCGGGAAATAAAGGTAGTTTCATTGAGTTTAAAACTGACTTGGTTAGAAGAAACATATAACTCAATGATGCTGTCTTTGTCCGGTTTAGCCAAAGAAATACAACGCACCACTTCATTTAAAATTTTGGTAGGAATAATAATTTTAAATTCTTCCGATTCCGGCAAAGCCGCATGAGAAGCAATAGCCAAACGGCCTCCGTCTGTGGCGACCACTTCAAACCTTTCCGCTGTATTGTTCCATAATAATCCGTTTAAGAAATAGCGTTCTGCTTGGGTAGAAGCGGAAAATGCCGTTTTATCAATCATGGTTTGTAAAGTAATAGGATTTAAAGCAATGCTTTTGTTATTTTCAATTTCGGGAATGGCGGGGTATTCTGACTTGGCTGTTCCGATAACCCAAAATTTACTTTTTCCGGATTTGATATGAACTTTGTTATTTTCCGCGGTATAAATATTAATTTCTTTATCGTCGGGGAAATTTTTAATAATATCCGTAAAATCTTTTAAAGGAATGGTGATACTGCCTTCTTCTTCCACTTCAGCATTGATATAGTGAATGGTAGCCATTTCCATATCGGTACGCACTAATTTAATCTTGTTTCCTTGGGTTTCAAGCAAGAAATTGTGCAAAATAGGATACGGAGTACGAGAAGAAGCACTCGTAGAAATAACCTGAATTCCTTCCAGAAGGGTCGTTTTAGTAATATTTATTTTCATATTCTTGTTAATCCTATTATATATGTCCTGTTGATAATGTGGATTTTGTTTACAGCACAATACAAATTTTTGAGTCCGGCTGTGCATTAGTTTTAGTTTTTATTAACATTATGCACATTTATTTTCATTTTTTAAGTTTTTCACCGGTTATCCTTTTTTTATTCACAGATTTTTACTTGTTATCCACAGCTTTAATATCGCTGAGAATTTGGTTTATTTCTGCGGCAAAGAAAGGGTCTTTTTTAATCGTTTCTTTTACTAAATCTCTGGCATGAACCACGGTGCTATGGTCGCGGTTGAATTCCCGCCCTATTTCCGGCAAAGACATATCCGTCAAATCATTAGCCAAATACATAGCAATTTGGCGCGGCCAGGCAATAGATTGGGTTTTGCGCTTGGAGCTGAAATCTTCCATATTTATTTTGAAGTGTTTACCGACCACTTTTTTAATGGTGTTAATATTTACAGCCAGGCGTCTTTCTTCCAAGGTTAAAATATCTGCCAAAATTTCTTTAGCAATAGAAATAGTAGGGGTTACCCCTTGCATATCGCAATAAGACATCAGCCTAAACAATGCCCCTTCCAATTCGCGGATATTGGTTTGTATTCCTTCCCCGATAAAGGCTAATACATCATCGCCGATGTTAAAATGGTTGGCATCTCTTTTTTGGCGCAAAATAGCTATGCGGGCTTCAAAATAAGGTTTTTTAATTTCACAGGTAGGCCCGGATAATAAACGCGAAGAAAGACGTTCGTCCAAATCCAGCTGTTGGGGGGTTCTGTCCGAAGATAAAATAATTTGTTTACTGCTGTCAAATAAAGCATTAAACGTATGGAAAAATTCCTGCACGCTTACTTTGTCAGATTTTCCGGCCACAAATTGAATATCGTCCATTAATAAACAATCTAATGAGCGGTATTTCCGGCGGAAATCATCGGTAGAATTATATTGTATGGCTTGCACATATTCGGCCACAAATTCTTCGGCAGACATGTATAATACTTTTGCATACGGATTATTTTGTAAAATTTGATTGCCGATGGCATGCAGTAAGTGGGTTTTACCCAAACCCGGGGTAGAATAAATAAATAAAGGATTATGCCCCCTATCGCCTAATTTATTGGCGGCCGCCTGGGATAGTTTATAAGCAAAGCGGTTGGAAGGAGCTTCAATAAAATTTTCAAAACGATACAACGAATTTAATCTGGACGGAAAAGGATTTCTTTTTACCACCGGTTGTATAGGTAAAGTGCTGGTTGTGGTAACCGGTGTTTCAGTTTGCGTTGCATTTTCCGTATTTTCTTTTACTATATATTGGATATTTATTTCTAATCCGGTATGTTTCAAAACAGCATCTTTAATGATATTTTCGTAGCGATTTTGAATGGTTTTTTGCCAAAAAGGATTAGGAATTTGTATAGTAAGAACAGAATCTTTTAATTCAAAAGACGCAGGTCTCATCCACATATCGTAAGTGTCTTTGCCTAAAATGGTTTCTAGTTCTTTAAATACGGGTGCGAGTATTTCGCCGGATTGAAGATTTTCCACAGCTGTTTCCGCCATAAAATAAGATAATACTTTATCTTATCAATTATGAGTGAGAAGGTCAATAAAAAAATACTCATTTTGCTATTTAATAAACAAAAACCCCTTAAATTTGATGTTTTTTGAAAAATAGCTATATCCCTATTAGTTGAGTATGATGGCTGTTTTTAAGGCAAAAAATGGAAAAATAATCCTTTTTTAAGGTTGATTGGCGAAAAAAATATTTTTAAAGTGATAAAAAGATGTAAAAATATGATAAAATTAAATAAGAATTATTCTTATTTAATTTAAAAAGGGGAAAGTTATGACTAAAATGAATGAAATTTACAAATGTAAAGTTTGTGGTAATATCGTGGAAGTAGTGCATGAAGGGCCGGCGCCCTTGTCTTGCTGTGGGCAACCGATGCTGAATCAATTGCCCGGTACCATAGATGCTGCCACGGAAAAGCATATTCCTGTTATTGAAAAAATAGAAGGCGGATACAAGGTAAAAGTAGGGGAAGTAGTCCACCCGATGATTGACGTACACTACATAGAATGGATAGAATTAATTACAGATGACGGACGCGTATTACGCAAATATTTAAAACCCGGTGATGCACCCGAAGCGGTATTTATGTGTGATGCAGCCAAAGTAACCGCACGTGAATATTGTAATATTCATGGTTTATGGAATAAAGAAATTTAAAATTTGTTTACTACATGCTAAGGAGAAAGTATGAAAGCAGTTAAAATTACAGATAAAGTTTATTGGGTAGGGGCGATTGATTGGAATATTCGGGATTTTCACGGATATTCCACAAAACAAGGTACTACGTATAATGCTTTTTTGATTTTGAGCGAAAAGCCTACATTGATTGATACCGTTAAAAAAGAATTTTATCCCGAAATGATGGCTCGTATCCAAAGCGTTATTGACCCGAAGAAAATTCAAATTATTATTTCTAACCACTCCGAAATGGACCACTCCGGTGCTTTACCCCAAGCGGTAGCCGATATAGAGCCCGAAGAAGTGTATTGCTCCGATATGGGTCATGTGGATTTAACGGAACAACTTTATCCTAATTTTACGATGAAAGTGGTAAAAACCGGTGATAAAATAGATGTCGGCGGGGATACAATTTCCTTTGTAGAAGCCAGAATGTTGCACTGGCCCGATAGTATGTTCTCTTATTTGGAAGGGGAAAATATTTTATTTACCAATGATGTTTTCGGTATGCACTATGCTACCAGCAAATTGTTTGACGACGAAAACAACGAAATTGATTGGCTCTACGAAGCTGAAAAATATTATGCCAATATTGTTTTGCCTTATTCTGATATTGTCTTACGCTTTTTAGACAGCGTGAAAAAGATGGGCTTGGCTCCTAAAATTATTGCGCCGGATCATGGTTTTATTTGGAGAAAAGACCCTGCAAAGATTATTGATTTGTATGCAAAGTGGGCCACGCAAGCCCCCAATAATAAAGCGGTTATCGTGTATGATACCATGTGGGGCAGCACACAAAAAATGGCAGAATACGTCGCAGACGGATTAAGAGAAGGCGGTACGGAAGTAAAATTAATGTCTATGCATTCTTGCCACCGCAGTGATGTGGTAACGGAACTTTTAGACAGCAGTGCCTTGATTATCGGTTCGCCTGTATTAAATTCTGAAATTTTCCCCGCGATGGCAGATGTGCTTTGTTACTTAAAAGGACTCAAAAAGAAAAATTTGGTAGGCGGTGCTTTTGGCTCTTATGGATGGAACCCGGCCCCTATCAATTCTTTGGCGGATATGTTAAAAGCAATGAAAGTAGAGCAAGTGGCTCCGGTAGTTACGTCTAAATTTGTACCCAACCAAGCTACCCTGCAATCTTGCCGCGAATTGGGTTTGGCCGTCAGCCAAAAAATAGCGGAAAAATTAAAATAGGAATCATTTATGAATCAAAACTTTATTGACGGATTAAACTGCATCAGCTACGGCCTTTATATCGTAACTTCTTCTTTTGAGGGAAAAGACAGCGCCATGATTGTAAATACGCTGTTTCAAGTAACTGCTGAGCCTGCCAAAGTGGCTATATCTGTCAATAAAGAGTCTTTGACTCATGATATTATACAGAAGAGCCGTATTTTTGCGGCGATGCCTTTGGAGCAGAAAACGGACTTGCCTTTTATCGGGCGGTTTGGCTTTCGGACCGGTCGGAATTTTGATAAATTTGCCGGGCTGAATATTTCCCGCTCTGCTTTAGGCTCGCCTATTGTAAAAGAGCATACGCTCAGTTTTTTAGACGTAAAAGTAGAAAAAGAAGTAGATGTGGGGACTCATACCTTGTTTATTGGGGAAGTGCAAGATGCTAAATGTCTGCTTTTGCAAACAGAACCTATGACGTATGAGTATTATCATAAAGTAATTAAAGGGAAAGCTCCTAAAGGGGCCACCCATCATTAAAATATTGGAGGAAGTTTTATGAAATATATTTGTGAAATTTGCGGTTATACGTACGATCCTGCCGAAGGGGACGCTATGCACGGCATTGCGGCCGGAACAGCCTTTGATGCTTTGCCGGCTGATTGGACTTGCCCCGTCTGTGGCGTAGGTAAAGACCAATTTAAACCAGCCGAATAAATCCAAGGTTTAAAAAATAAAAAGCACAGAACTATTGTTTTGTGCTTTTTTCTTGATTTTTCTTTTTATTTCATATATACTATTGTTAGACGGCTTTGTCAGGTTCCTACTTTGTGTAGGGTAAGTCCGAAAGCGGTCTGCATCGGAAAACTCTTCTTTTTTGGGGTATAAAAAATTTCCGGTGCTGTAAAAGCTTCCATTGAACGCGGATTGTGACCGTGGAAAACCTTGGAAGCTTTTTTGTGGCTTTTTTAGCATAAAAACCCCAATATAACTTTGCTATAATAAGTACATGAAAATTTTGTATGTCATTACTTCTACGGAAATGGGCGGTGCCGAGACGGCATTACGCTGCTTGGCCTGTTATGCCAAAGAGAAAGGCCATGAAGTAAAGATTATTTGTTTAAAAGAGCTTGGCTCCGTCGGAAAAAACATCAGAGCACGAGGCTTGGATATTGTTTCTTTTTGTTTAAAAGGCAAATTAAATCCTTATCAAAATATGGGTGTGTTGGCACGTTTGATAGGAGAAATACAAAATTTTAATCCTTCCGTCGTACATGCCATGTTGTTTAGGGCCATAGAGCTGTGTCGTTTGGCCAAAAGAAGAACAAATTTTAAATTAATCACTACGCCGCATTATGATTTGTCTAAAAAGAATTATTTTTTGCGTATTTTGGACCGCGCTCTAAAAGATGCCGACGATGTGAGTGTAGCAGAATCTAATTATGTTCATCTTTTTTTAAAGGAAAAACAAAAATATAATAAAGCGAAACTCCGCTATATTCCCAATAGTGTTAATACCGATGTTTTTATTCCTAATAAAGATCTAGCCCGCAAAGAGCGTGAAAAATTAGGTTTTTCTGCCCAAGACACCCTTTTTATTTGTGTAGCGCGTCTTTCTGCAGAAAAAAATCATCAAACTTTATTAAAAAGTTTCGCAGCCGTAAAGGCCAAAAATCCGAAAATGGGGTTAATCTTAGTAGGGGACGGCCCGGAAAACGCGAAATTAAAGGAATTTGTGTATTTGCACCATTTGGAAAAAGATGTTTGTTTTGCGGGAGAAGTTAGCAATGTTTATCCTTTTTTGCTAGCTTCTGATATTTTTGTTTTGCCTTCCTTAGAAGAGAGTTTGCCTATTTCTTTGTTAGAATCCTGCTCTTGTGCATTACCGGCAATTGTTAGTAAAGTTGGCGATATGCCTCAAGTGGTAGAACATGGCAAAAGTGGTTTTGTTTTTAATGGAGAAGATTCTCTTTTATTAAGTGTATTAATGGCAGAATTATCAGAAAACAAAAATCTTCGCCAAGAAATGGGTCTTTCTGCCAGAAACAGAATTAAAAAATATTATTCTTGTTCTGAAGAAAAATATTTGGAACTTTATCAAAAAATTCAATAGTTTTCACGTGAAAACCGGGAGTTTTTATGGAACAAAGGCTTTTTATTGCAGCGTGTATTATGTATGTTTTCTCTTGGATAAGCAAACGTTTTTTATTAAATAAGCGTTTGGATACTCCTTTTAAATTTTCTTTGTGGCATGGCTCTTTTCTGCTTTTGATTTTATCTTGTGCTTATTTTGTAATTAATTTTGTTATTAGCAGCAGTTCTCAAATTCCTTTTTCGGATAATGGTTTTTCTTTTAAAAAATTATTAGTCTGGTTGTTTTTGGTGGGAAGTATTATTTATGGTTTCTTTTCTGCTAAAAAGAAAACACCGGAAGGGCAAAAGGCTCTTATTAAATCTGATTTAGATTGGTCTAATACTATTTATTTTGCGGGATTTACAGCTTCTATTGTAATGTTCTTTTTTATCCAAGCTTTTAAAATTCCTTCCGCTTCCATGCAAAATACTTTATTAATTGGAGATCATTTATTTGTAAACAAAGCTGCTTACGGCTTTCGTATCCCTTTTACCCAAGTCCGGTTTATGGAATTTAATAAGATAAAGAAAGGAGATATTATTGTTTTTACTTTTCCTGCCAAAACAAAAGACCAGGAAAATTGCGGTGGTTATCAATATGGGCGTGATTATGTAAAGCGTGTAGTAGGTATGCCGGGGGATAAAATAGAAGTAAAAAATGCCGTTCTATATGTAAATGACCAAGAAATCCCATCACAAGGCTATGATATTTATAAAGATATTATCCGCTTTAAAGAAGATAGAAAATTGTCTCAAGATGTTTATCAAATTCTTTGGGAAGATGGAAAATTAGAGCATGAATTTGGTTTTGTTCTTCGTGATGACTTTGGCCCGGTTATTGTCCCACAAGATAGTTATTTTGCTATGGGCGATAATAGAGATGATTCTTGCGACTCCCGTTTTTGGGGTCCTGTGCCGCGCAAAAATATTAAAGGAACGGCTTGGTTTATCCACTGGCCTTTAAATAGAATAAGAATTATTAAATAAGTTTTTATATAGGGAAAATATTTTTCCCTATATAAAGTTATCCACAATTATCAACAGGTTTTGTTTATGCAAAGCCTGTTTTGTTTTCACGTGAAAACAAAAGAAAATAAGTGCAAGTTTTCACGTGAAAACTTATACCTTGCTTTTCTGCTTCAATTTTGATTTAATATTTTTACGGAGGATTTTATGGGTGAAATAGTTGCAATTGCAAACCAAAAAGGCGGCGTGGGTAAAACTACTACCGCTATTAACTTAGCTTATGCTTTAGCCCACTTGGACCAGGAAGTACTATTGGTGGACTTTGACCCCCAAGGTAATGCCGGCTCCGGTTTGGGTGTTTTTTTGGAAGACGGAGAAAAATCTGTTTACCATTTATTAACCAAGAATGCTTCTTTTGAAGAAGTAATTCGTCAAACATCTAACGAAATGTTAGATGTTATCCCTACCTGTAAGCATTTGGCGGGAGCGGAAGTGGAACTTGTAAATATCCGCGGACGTGAAAATATGCTCAAAGAAGCCTTGGCTCCTTTGCGCAAAATGTATAAATACATTATTATAGATTGTCCCCCTTCTTTGGGTTTGCTTACCTTAAATGCGTTAATGGCTGCTGATAGCGTTATTACTCCTGTGCAGTGCGAATATTATGCCATGGCCGGTTTAGCACAATTTATGGGAACAATTGAAAAAATCAATAAATTTCTCCACCCCAATTTGAAGATGGACGGCGGACTTTTAACGATGTTTGATACCCGTATGAATCTTTCCAGAGAAGTCCGCTCCCAAGTCAGCAATTATTTTGGCGAAAAGGTTTATAAAACCCCTATTCCGCGCAATATCCGTTTGGCGGAAGCCCCCAGCTTTGGTCAATCTATTTTTGATTATGAGCCTTCCTGCCGCGGAGCCAATGCCTATATTCAATTAGCCATAGAATTTATGGCGCGCCGCGGAGCCAATATGGAAGAGTTCGTCGGTGAAAATGCGGCAAACGCAGAATCTTTTAACTACGATTTCGGAGGTTGATAAATGTCCAGACAAGCATTAGGCAAAGGTTTAGATGCTTTGCTAAAACAAACACAAGAAGTATTAAATACCCCTACGGAGAGTCTTCAGGCTCCGGCAGGATCTTCAGTACAAAAAATAGCTTTGGATAAGATTATTCCCAACCGCTATCAGCCCCGCCGCGTTTTTGATGAAGAAAAACTGCAAGAATTAGCCCAATCTATCCAAGAGCATGGTTTGACCCAACCTATTGTGGCTGTCTATGATGCCGGTTTAGATAAATATGAAATTGTAGTGGGGGAACGCCGTTTTCGTGCCAGCCAATTGGCCGGCCTTACGGAAATAGATGTTTTGGTCCATAAAGCCTTAACAGATAAACAAATGTGTGCTTTGGCTTTAATTGAAAATATCCAACGCGAAGATTTAAACCCGATAGAAACCGCTTTAGGGTATCGTAATTTGATGAATAAATTTGAAATATCCCAAACGGATTTGGCCGGATATTGCGGTAAATCCAAAGCCGCGGTTTCTAACTCTTTGCGCTTGTTGGACTTACCCGAACATATCCAAGACGCTTTGCAAGACGGCACCATCAGTGAAGGGCATGGTCGTGCTCTTTTGATGTTAACCGACAATACAAAAAAAGAAATTTTATTTCAACGAATGAAGAAAAGCAAAATTTCTGTCCGCCAGGCAGAAGAAGCGGCCCGCGCTTTATTGATGCCTTCCGGCAAAGAAAAATTGCCCAAACCGCCGGAAGTTTCTTCTTTTGAAAATGACCTGCAAGCGGCATTAGGCACCAAGGTAGAAGTGCGCTACGGCAAAAAGATGTCTAAAGGTTCTTTGATTATCCAATATAATTCTTTGGAAGAGTTGGATAACATTGCTAGCCGTTTGAAAAATAAATTGTTATAAAGATTCAAATATTTGAAAAAGCGGATTCAATAAAGAATCCGCTTTTTTTGATGCTTTTCAAAAGTTTTCATGTGAAAACTCTATCTGCTTTTATGAAAATATCTTAAAAATGATTTCTTTTAAGCAAAAAGCCTTCTTTCTGGCGTTTTTGTTGATTTTGCAACACTTATCCTGTTTTCTTATTAAAAACCTTTAAAAAGTGTATTTTCGTGAAAAATTTATTTTCTCCGACGAGAAATTAAAACAAATTTTACGAAAAAAACATTTATTATATCAAATAGCCTGTTTTTTATCGCTAAAAGTTAGTTTTCCTAATATCTAATAAAAAATTATTTTTGATAAAAAGAAGCAATGCTTTCACAAACGCGGGCAACTTCGTTTTCCGTTAATTCCGGAAACATGGGGATAGATAAAACTTCGCGGCAGGCTTTTTCGGTCTGCGGGAAATCTTGCGGTTTATATTTTAAATGTTTATAGGCCGGTTGGCGGTACAAAGGTACCGGATAATAAACGGCTGTGCCGATGCCTTGAGCTTTAAGATATTCTTGCAACTCATCTCTTCTTTCGGCGCGTATGGTATAAGTATAATACGCGTGAGAAAATCCGTTAGGGGGCGTCGGCGGAAGCGCAACAGGCAAGCCTTGCAACCCTTCTGCATAAAGCGCGGCTATTTTTTTACGGGCTTCGGTCCAATGGGGCAAGTGTTGCGTTTTTACACGTAAAATGGCGGCTTGCACTTCGTCCATACGCAGAGAGGACCCTTCAAACTCATATTCGTAATGAGCCTCTTTTACCCGTCCGCCTTGCCGTAAACTTCGGCACTTTGCGGCAATATCTGCGTCGTTGGTTGTAATCGCACCGGCATCTCCGCACGCGCCTAAATTTTTGCTTGGGTAAAAACTAAAAGCCCCCGCATCGCCGATACCACCTACTTTTACGCCGTCAGCCATCGCCAAATGCGCTTGGGCGCAATCTTCTATAACCTTTAGATTGTGGTCGTTGGCAATGCGCATAATGGCTGCCATATCGGCGGGGTATCCGTATAAATGCACCGGTAAAATGGCTTTTGTTTTTTTAGTGATTTTCCTTTCAATATCTTGTGCCGAGATATTAAATGTATGCGGGTCTATATCGGCAAAAACAAATTTTGCCCCCGTTAAAGAAATGGAAGTAGTGGTCGCAATAAAAGTAAAAGGGGTGGTGATTACTTCATCTCCTTCTTGTATCCCGGCGGCGGATAATGCAATTTGTAAAGCACTTGCCCCCGAAGAACAAGAGATACAATATTTAACACCGATTAATTCGGCAAAAGTTTCTTCAAATTTCTCTGTCTGTGGCCCCAATAACCAACGCATGGAATTAAGCGCATCCAGCGCCGCGGCATTTAATTGCGTGCGCAAGGCCTGATGCTGTTTTTGCAAATCAAACAAGGGAATGGGGGGCAAAGACATAGACGGAAAAACTCCTATTTATACAGGCTGTATACTTCGGGCATTTCCAATAATTCTTTGGTTAAATTTTGAAATTCGTGCCCGGTAAAAGTAGCGACGATGGATACATTAAAATGTCCGTCGTGCTTAGATACTTCCTGTTTTAAAATTTGCACATTTTGGTCTTCAATGGCTTTGCGGATTTGGTCCACCACTTTCCATTGGGGTTGGCAAGTGAGATAAAAAGTATCGTAGCGGCGCAGTTTTTCCACCAAACCTAACGTACGGCGTACGCCGAGCTGCATGAGCAATACAATCCCACACGCACCGGCAGCCAATAAATATTGCCCAAATCCTACCGCCATACCGATTGCCGCCACCAACCATACCGCCGCGGCGGTGGTCAGGCCGGAAACTTTATTCCCTTCGCGCAAAATGGCTCCTGCACCCAAAAAACCTACGCCGGACACTATTTGTGCGGCGATACGTCCGGGGTCTCCGCCCATTTGTGCCATGTATAAAGACAAAATGGTAAATAAAGTAGCCCCGACACAAATAATAGAGTTGGTGGCATAGCCGGCGGGTTTGTCGTTGTATTGGCGTTCTAATCCCATAACACCGCCCAACACCAACGAAAGTACAATTTTTACAATAAGATCTTCCATAGTGCTTTTCCTATATTTTTAGTATGAATTTGTTTTAGCGGAACAGGGTTTGTAAAAACCCTACGAATATATTTTAATGAATAAACGAAAATTTTTCCAGCGGAAAAACAGATTAGTTTTTTGTCCAATAAAAAAGCCGCCCTTACAGGCGGCTTTTTGAGAAGAAAATAAATTAGAATTTTACACCCAATTTGAGCATAATCGTCCAATATTTATATTCATCTTCGTTAAAGCGGCTTTTCATATCGCTGCGCAAACCGACCCAATTATAGCGGCCTTCCGCACCGAATACAACACTTTCGTCAATGTCAAATTCCAACCCGGCACCCAACATCCACGCAAAGTCTAAGCTGTCGTAGGTTTCGGAAGAATCCGTGGCTTTATTTTTTTCTCTGGCGTACATATAGCCCGCACCCAAACCGGCCGTACCATACAGGCGGGTCATGGATTTGGGGAACAAGTATGCGCGGGTGGTGATCAACCCGGTACCGACGCCGGAGCGGTAATTTACCAAATCACTGCCGGTGGTGGTAAAATCTTCACCTTTGGAAAAGCCGGTATAGTTGCCGTCCAAACCCAAGGTCAACCAAGGCATAATGTTACGCACAAAAGCAATGCCGGCGGTAAAACCGGTATCACCGATTTCCAATTTTTGTCCGTTTTCATGCCATTCTTTGTCGGGCAAGGCCACCCCGCCGAAAAATTCTACGCGGGTGGTGTTGGTATGCAAGCCGTATCTAAGGCTTTCATCTTCGTATTGGCAGCGGGCATATTGGGCTGCGTACAAAGCGGGGGTGCATAAAAGCAACGCCAAAACTAATAATTTTTTCATAACGCTCCTTTTGGGGTAAAACTACTCCTATATTTTAATTTTTTGGGCCGTTTTTTACAACTATTAATTGCGGGTGGGGGTCTTCAAATTTCCCGGCAGAAACTTCGTCTAAAATAGATTTCCATTGTCCGCGCGCTTTTAAAATTTGTTCGCAAATATCACGCACAGCCCCTTCCCCGCCTTTTTTGGGGGAAGTATAAACAGCGACATCTTTTACTTCTTCTACGCCGTTGGCTACGCTTAGCGGCAGTCCGACTCTTTTTAATACGCCCAAATCGGTAATATCATCTCCGATAAATGCCGCTTCTTCGGGCCGTACGCCAAAGCGTTGGCAAGCATCGGCTAAAGCGGCGGGTTTATTGGATACATGATAATACAAAATATCCATGCCCAATAGTTTGGCCCATTCAGCCAACACCGGGGCTCCCCCGCGCGAAATAATGCCCGTCCGCACGCCGCAAGCGCGCAAGAACATCATGCCCATTCCGTCTAAAGATTCAAAATTTTTAATCTCCAGGCGGTTTCCGTTGGCATCGGTAAACCAACAGAGTTTGCTGTCGGTTAATACGCCGTCCACATCGGTTAATAATAATTTTAAATTTTTGGCTTTTTGAATAAACGATTCGTTCATAGTTTTTATTATATCATTAATCTTACTTTTTGATAGGTGTCCAAGAGTATAAAAATTATATAATGAAAGAATGAAGAGATTTTTGCTTTTTTTAGTGGCGTTTGTCTTCTTTGCGTGGGGTTGCACGCCCAAAAGCGTCATCAGCCAAACGTATGATTTTGACCAAATGAACCGCATCGGTATTATGGGTTTTGCTTCGCCGTACAATGGCTTCGGCGGGGTGGAAAATTTGTTTGCCAAATATCTGATTCAATCCGGTTTTAAGGTGGTAGAACGCGCCCAATTAGAGCAAATTTTACACGAACATAATATTTCCGTATCCGGGTATTTATCCCCGGCCACGACGCGCAAAATAGGCGAAATTTTGGGGGTGGACGTTTTGTTAATCGGAGAAGTAACGTCTTATACTCCTACGCGTACGGAATTGACGATGGTTTCTTCTCGCCGTAGCGAATCCCGCCCGGTGTATCGGCAAAATGTAATGCAATTGGCCGACGGCAGTTATGCCGCTTACACCCAGCAGGTGGGCACGCAATATTCGCACAGCAGCGAAGTGCGCCCCGCCGAATATACTATCAATGCCCAAGTGGGTGTGATTGCCAAGTTAGTAGATGTGGAAACGGCGGAAATTGTATGGATCGGCTCTTTAGACGAAGAAGGTGCCAGCGCTTTGGACGCGGCAGACTATATTGCACGCAGTTTGGTAAAAAGTTTTACCAAAGAATTGGCCAAACGCAGAGGAAACCCATGAAGCCCGTTACCGAGCAAAAATCTCTTTCGTCTTTGGCCTTAAACGGATTTTTTTTCTTAGTAAAGATATTGACCGCTTCTTTGATTATTTTGGCGGCCGTATTGGTGGTAAGCCAAAGCTCCGTCGCGCCGGTAAGCACGCGCTTATTGGGTGATTACGCCTTGGAATATGCCAGCAAAACCATTAAACCATACCGACATTTTTTCCCAAAGCCGTATATGGTAAATTCAGAAGAACAAAAGAGGTAGCTCATGTTGGACATCAAACAAATCATTGCAAACCCCCAAGAAGTAAAACAACGCTTATCTTTGCGCAAGCCTGCTTTGGCGGCCCAGGTTGACGAAGTTTTGGCCGAGTATGAATCCTATAAAAAAATCTTGGCGGCGGTGGAAGAATTGCGCGCCAAACGCAACAGCTTATCTAAACAAATCGGTTTGATTAAAAAAGAACAAGGCGACGAAGCCGCTAAAGCCGTTATGGCCCAAGTAGGACAGCTGAAAGAAGAAATGGCACAAAAAGAAGCCGAGTTGGACCCCTTGAAAGAAAAAATTGATGATTTGCTTTTGAGTATCCCCAATATGCCGTATGAAAATATCCCTGTGGGAAGCAGCGATGCGGATAATCCCGAACGCGTGCCTTGTACGACAGCTCTTCCTAAATTTGATTTTACGCCGCTGGACCATCAAGCCGTCGGGGAAAATTTAGGTATTTTGGATTTTGCCGCCGCGGCTACATTGTCCGGCAGCCGTTTTGCTTTGTATAAAGGGGACGGCGCCCGCTTGGAAAGAGCCATTATTTCTTTTATGTTGGACCTGCATGCACGCAAAGGCTATACCGAAATTTTGCCGCCTGTTATCGTCAATGAAGAAATTTTATACGGCACCGGTCAGTTGCCCAAATTTCGCGAAGATATGTATGAATTAACGGGAGAGCCGAAACAATTTTTAATTTCTACGGCGGAAATCCCTTTAACGAACCTGAACCGCGCCCGCACCATTGCCGAAAGTGAATTTCCTATCAAACTCACCGCTTATACGCCTTGCTTCCGCAAAGAATCCGGCACCTATGGCAAAGATACCCGCGGTTTAATCCGTAATCACCAATTCAACAAAGTGGAACTTGTGATGCTTTCTAATCCGGAAGAATCTTTTAATATGTTGGAAGTGATGGTAAACGATGCGCAAGACGTGCTTAAAGAATTGGGCCTTGCATACCGCGTGGTGGAATTGTGTTCCGGCGATATTGGTTTTTCTGCCGCCAAGACTTATGATATTGAAGTTTGGATGCCCAGCGAAAACCGCTTCCGCGAAATTTCTTCTTGTTCCAACTGCTTAGACTTCCAAGCCCGCCGTATGGGCCTTCGCTATAAAAACGCCCAAGGCAAATTGGAATATGTGCACACCTTAAATGGCAGCGGCTTAGCCGTAGGCCGTACGTTTGCCGCTATTTTGGAAAACTTCCAACAAGCCGACGGCTCTGTGATTATTCCGCAAGCCTTGCGCCCGTATTTTGGCAAAGATAAAATAGAGGCAAAGAAATAATGAAGAAGTTTTTTGCTTTCTTGCTCGCCGCGGTTTTCGCGGCGGGCATTGTTGTCCCCGCGCAAGCGGAAATTAAACTGCCCGAAGACATTATACAGCCTGTTACCACCGGGATCAACGGCGTATATAGCCTTGATTTTGATACGGCCCATGATAGCATTGAGCATGTTTTTTCTTTATATCCCAATCACCCTTTCGGGCATTTCGGCAATGCCATGATTGCTTGGGCCCGCTATGAATATGAGTTTGAAACCAGCGATGATAAGCAAAGAAAAGTTTTTGAAAAAACGTTAGACGATTCTATCGGCGGTATTAAGGTTTGGCTCAAGGATAATCCCAAAGACCCTAATGCTTTTATGGGTATCGGGGCTTTGTATGGGTTGCGCGCTATGTTTGCGATGCGAAACCGCAATTGGGTTACTTCTTATTTTTCCGGACGCAAAGCTATTAAAAATTTAGAAAAAGCCTTGGAGTTAGACCCCACTTATTACGATGCTTTTTTCGGCTTGGGTATTTATCAATATTACGCGGGCACTTTGCCCAGCGTGATTAAGGTGTTGGCAAAAATTGTGGCGATTAAAGGCAACCCCGATAAAGGGGTGGCATACCTTAATTTAGCGCGTGAAAAAGCCACTTTTACCGATAACAGCGCCAAATTAATTTTGATTGATGTGCAAAACAACCGCCGCAACATAAACTATTATGCCCCGGAAAAATCTTTGCAATATATACGGGAAATCCGCGCCAAATTTCCTAAAAATCCGCTGATGCATTATGTGGAAATTATTTGTTTGTTTGAAACAGGCCACTATCAAGAAGTTTTGGCGGGCGGTAAAGAATTTTTATCTTTAATCGGCAGTGATAAGTTTTATAAAGATATTTATATTTCCCGTGCATATACGGCTATCGGCACGTCTTATATGGCTCTGGGCCAATGGCAAGATGCAAAGACCGCTTTTGAAGAAGGGCAAAAGGCTATTGCTTCGCAAGACCCCAGCCGTTGGGGGGTATGGAACGAATACCGCTTAGCGCAAGTGTATGATGCGTTAGGTTTGCGCGAAGAAGCCAAAAAACAATACAAAAAAGTACTTTCTTACAAAGATAAATGGGGGTTTGATGAAATAGCCCGGGAAGGGTTAAAAAACCCGTGGAAACCGGCTACCGGCAAAGGAACAGGCCCTTTACCGCCGAGTGTGTAAGCTGTTTTAAATTCTTAAAAAGCGCAAAGAAAAAATCTTTGCGCTTTTTATTGCGAATTTTTCTTAAAAAAGATATAGTAAATTGTTGGAATATTATGAAAGGAGAAATACCATGAAGAAAAACCTCACACTTGTTGTGGCTGTATTGTTTCTTGCTCCGGCTGTTTTTGCAAACAATTGGGGATTGGGGTTAAAAGTAGGTGTCGGACAAAATGACCCCAAAGACATTAAAAAATTTGATTCCATGCTGACCGCTCCCAAAAATTCTTTAGATGAAGAACATTTTTTCAGCGGTTTGGAAGCAATGTATGAAATTGATTTAGATAACGAATCCAATAAAATAGGCATTCGCTTGGGATATGAAGGATTTGGTGAAAATAAAGCAGAAAAATCTGCCAAAACTATATCCGGTTCTCTTATTACAGAAGAAGAAGTTTCCCTGGAAGAAGAAACCTACGCTATCCCTGTGACGATTTATTATAAAAAAGATAATGGCGTGAACAAATTAAGCTATTTTGCCGGAATTGGTGCTACTTTTGTTCGCAGTAAATTGACATATAGCGAAGAAGAGGAAGTGGAAACAATTGCCGGGATAGATATTTCCGAAACAGGCTATTCTGAATCTTTAAGCAAAGGAAAAATTTTCCCCCACATTGTTTTGGGGGCGGAATATAGATTTACCGAGCTTTTTGCTTTGGGCTTGGAAGCCAAATATAATATCGGTGCTAAAGTGAAAAAAGATGGTTGGGTCCTTTCGGACCGCAGTGGTATCAGCGGTGCTTTAACGGCTAGATTCTATTTCTAGTTAATCTCTCTTTAGAAATAAAGACCCCCGCTGAAAAGCGGGGGTTGCTTTTTAAAATTGTTTAAATAACTTATAATGCTATAATGAAATTAAAAAAGGAGAACTAGAATGAAAAAATTATTTATTATGGTTCTGAGTGTATTGTTTTTTGCTCCTGCTGTTTTTGCAGACAACTGGGGAGCTGGTATTAAATTAGGTGTTGGACAAAATGATCCGGAGTCTTTGAATGATATTTATGATTATATCGGTGGAAAATTAACGGAAGGAAATGGGATTTTTGGTTTGGAAGTGCTGCATGAATGGGACTTGAATGATGAAATTAATAAACTGGGTGTAAAAGTAGGTTTTGATGTATATGGTGAGAACGAATGGAAAAATCCTTATTATCATACAATTACGGAAACTATTTATGCTTTTCCTTTAACCATTTACTATAAACAAGATTATGGAGTAGAAAGATGGAGTTGGTTTGCCGGTGCGGGCTTAACTTTTATGAAAGGAGAAATAGAGGAGGGACCGGAAACGTATAAAGATAGCCAAGTGTTTCCACATATTATTGCTGGCGCAGAATATAGATTTACGAAACTTTTTGCTTTGGGCTTGGAAGCCAAATATAATATCGGTGCTAAATTAGAAAAAGGAAGTTATGAAACAGACCGCAGTGGTATCAGCGGTGCGTTGACGGCCCGGTTCTATTTCTAAAAGAAAATACCGAAAAAACAAAACCCCCCGCCAATCAGCGGGGGGTTTTGTTAGAGAAAGCTTATTTTTTCTTTTGTCCTTTTACAGCCAAGTAACCCATTAAGCGGTAAATAAGCTTAGCAGTGTTAAATTCTGTAATCGGATCTGCTTTGCGTTGGCAGGCTTCCACTACGTCCACCGCCACGATTTCTTTTTTCTCAATAACGGCGCGGAACAGATCCAGCGCTTCATACCACATAAACCCCCCGGGTTGCGGGGTGCCGGTGGCCGGAATAACAGAAGGATCAAATCCGTCCACATCAATAGTGATATATACTTTTTTCGTCAATTTTTTAAGCACTTGCGGAATCAGTTTTTTAATGTCGCGGTTTTCGTGCATTAAAAAAGTGGTTACTTTTCCCGCATTGATGTATTGCTTTTCTTCGCTGGCGACACTGCGGATGCCCACTTGCACCACCGGCACCTGACGGCTGGCCGGGAAAAGAGCGCAAGCATGGCTCTTGGGCGTACCTTCAAAGGTTTCGCGCAAATCGGCATGGGCGTCAAAATGTAAGATGCTTAAATCCGGGTGGGCTTCAATGTAAGGTTGGGCCAAAGCTTGGGTAACCGTATGCTCTCCGCCGATGTAGAAAGGGGTGCATTGCTTGTGCTGCATGATTTGGCGCACAGCTTTGTCCATTTCTTTAAAGGCTTTGTTGGTGGTTCCGGCACAATTAACGGCCGGCAAAGTGGCAATGCCTTCTTCCCAAGTTTCGGTTTTGGTTTCTTCGTCCCAAAGCTCAATTTGGGTAGAAGCTTCAATAATGGCAGCAGGGCCTTTAGCCGTACCATGCCCGTAGCAAACCGTTTTTTCAAACGGCACCGGCACGACGGCGAATTTACAACGGGCTAGAGAGCTGTTTTTGCTCTCTAGCCCCATAAACTTGTCAGTTTGTACGTTATCGCTCACAACAAATCCTAAGATTGTGTTATTTGGCGAACACCGCCGCGGCAATTACCGTGGTCCATACGCCTTCTGCGCAGACGGCAGATTGGGTAATGTTGGTGGTGCGTACGATTTTACCGCTCATTTTCCAGATTTCTTCTTTTTGGTCCCAGGTGGTATCATTGTCAAAGTCAATACCCAAGGTGGTGGATAACATCATAGCGGCCAAATCTTCGGCATAGTCACCGGCTTGTTTGTCGGTTTCGCCAAAGCTGTGGTGTTCAGACAGGTAACCATGGTTGTGTTTGCCATCTTTGGGCAAGGCCACACCTACGGAAGCGGCAATCATGCGGCGATACTCATTGCTGGTATTGCGGCTGATGACGCAGTGTAAAATCTGTCCGGGGCGCAATTGTTTGACCCCTTTAGATACGGGAATGATTTTGCATCCCGGGGGGAAAATGCTGGAAACAGGCACAATGTTAAACGGAGCAATCTTTGCATCGCGCAAGGCTTCTTCAAAGCTTGCGAGTTTTTCTTTGTGTCTGCCAATTCCTTTGGTCAGGAATATTTCTTTGGGTACAAAAGGTTCGTACATTTTTCTCTCTTAATTCCTTGTGAATTAAATATAATATAAATTATAACAAAATAAAATTCTTTATGTTATATTTATATTGCGGCGGTTGTACCTGCGCCGCTAAAAGAAAGTGTAACAAAAAAACAAATAATTATGAAAAAATATTTAATCTTTATTTTTCTTTTAGCCTGTGCGGCGGGAGTGAATGGTATGGAAAATATGTTTAACAAAGACGGCGTTTTGCATTTTAATTACAAAGCGGAAGACTTAGTCCCTACGGAAGCAAAAGCCAGAGTGCAGTTGGAAAAAGAACTTGCGGACCTGGTTGCTATTGCTGATGAAGAACGCACCTTTGAAAATACCATTATGGGATATGAAAGAGCCTTTGAGCATTACGGCGATGCCTTGGGTATGAGCGGATTTTTGTCTTATGTATCTACTGATAAAAACTTTCGCGATGCGGCCCTTGCCTTGCAAATGCAAATGAGCCAATACATGGTAGATGTTGCCACCCGCCGCGATATTTACCGCGCTATTAAAGCGTACGCCGACACCCACCCCCAATTGGAGCCGGATCAGGCTTTGCTCTTAAAAGATATGATGATCGGCTTTAAAAACAGCGGTATGGACTTAAATGATGAAGATTTGGAAACATTCAAAAAATTAAATAAAGAAAAAGCCCAATACATTATCCAATTTGATAAAAACGTGCAAGAATATAAAGACCATTTAGACGTAACCGAAGAACAACTGCAAGGTTTGGGCGCGGATTATATTTCCAAATTACAGAAAACCGAAGACGGCAAATATCGCGTAACGTTGGATTACCCCGATTATGTGCCTTTTATGCTTAATTCCGCCAGCACGCAAGCGCGCAAAGAATTGGAGTATAAATACAATCGCCGCGGCGGAACGGAAAACGTAGAACTTTTGGAAAAAACGCTGTCTTTGCGCCAACAAATTGCGCACTTGCTGGGCTATAAAAACCATGCCTGGTTAAAATTGGAAAACCGCATGGCTAAAAATCCGGACAATGTTTTTTCTTTCTTAAAAGATTTAGAAAAACGCTTAAAACCGATGGCCAAAGCCGAAGATAAAAATTTAATTGCTTACAAAAACGAAAAACAAGGCACCAAAAGCCGCACTTTGTATCCGTATGAAAGCGGTTATTGGGGGACGCAATATAAAAAAGAGCATTTAGACTTAGACCCCGAAAAAATCAAAGAATATTTTCCGTCCGATATAGTGATAAACGGAATGTTGGATTTGTTTGGCAATTTATTCGGCATTTCGTTTGAGCCGGTGAATATCCCCGTTTGGCACGAAGATGTAAGTGCGTTTAAGATTATTAATAAAGACGATGGCAATTTAGTGGCTTACTTTTATATGGACTTGTATCCCCGCGAAGGAAAATTCAAACACGCGGCTTGTTTTGATTTAGTCGGCGGGCAGGAAAATGAAGACGGCTCTTATCAAACGCCGTTTGTAGCCATTGTGGCTAATATGAATAAACCTTCCCAAAATACGCCTTCTTTGTTAAAACATAGCGAAGTAACCACCCTGTTCCATGAGTTTGGTCATGTATTGCATAATGCTTTAACCAAGGCCCGCTACGGCGCACAAGCGGGCACCAGCGTCAGTTGGGATTTTGTAGAAACCCCCAGCCAACTTTTGGAACGTTGGGCCTGGAACCCGCAAGTGCTTAAAAAAATCAGCAAACATTATCAAACCGGCGAAAGTTTGCCCGATGATTTGATTGAAAGAATGATTGCCGCTAAAAACTTTGGCGCGGGCGGGGCGTATTTAAGGCAAAACTTTTTTGCCCAATATGATATGACCCTTCATACCAAAAATAAAACGCCCGATACTACCAAAACGTATTTTAATTTAACCAAAAAAATCCGTAATTTGCCATTGACCAAAAACACCATTCCGCAGGCTTCTTTCGGGCATATTATGGGCGGATACGATGCCGGATATTACGGATATTTGTGGTCTGAAGTGATTGCGGAAGATTTTTTCAGCGAGTTTGAAAAGCATGGCATTTTTAATCAGGAGCTTGGCATGAAGTTGCGCCGCGAAGTTTTAGAAAAAGGCGGCACTTTGGACGAAAGCGAATTGGTTAAAAATTTCTTGGGCCGCAAAGAAGAAATGGGGCCTTTCCTTAAATCCATCGGTTTGGAGAACAAATAATGAATGTAATTATCGGGATAGACGTCGGCGGTTCTACTACAAAAATTGTGGGTTACTACGAAGACGGCAAATTAATCGGCCGTTTGAAAGTGGAAGCCGCGGACCCTTTGACTTCGGCTTATGGTGCTTTAGGCAAATTTGTCAATGAAAACAAACTCTCTCTTTCGCAAGTAAAACAAATCGTTTTGACGGGGGTGGGGGCTTCTTTATTTAAAGACGAAATTTACGGCATTCCCGCGCGCCAAGTGGACGAATTTCAGGCCATCGGCTTGGGCGGTTTGGCTTTGTCTAAAAAGAAAGAAGGCCTGATTATCAGTATGGGTACGGGGACGGCTTTTGTCCGCGCCGATAAAAAAGGAATTCGCCATATCGGCGGTTCGGGCGTGGGGGGCGGCTCGGTGCTGGGGTTGTGCGGGCGTTTATGTAATGCGCGCAGTTTTGACAGCATTGTAGAAATGGCGCATAAAGGGAATTTAAACAAAGTGGATTTGAATATTTCCGACATTAGCGCGGGGGATATATCCACCCTTTCTCCGGAAGTAACCGCTTCTAACTTTGGCAAAATGGACGATGACGTCACCCCCGAAGATTTGGCCCGCGGCGTATTGAACATGGTCTTTCAAACGATTGGTATGTTGGCGGTGTTTGCTTGCCGCAATGACCAGGTAAAAGACGTTATTTTAACCGGTACGCTCAGCACGGTCCCTTGCGCTAAAACGCTGTTTAAACAAGTGGAACGCTTGTATAAAATTAAATTTATCATTCCGCAACATTCCATTTATGCTACGGCCACCGGAGCGGCTTTGTCTTACATTTATAAAAAGGATAAAAAGAAATGACCCCCAAGCATAGTTCTTATAAAAAATCCAGCTTTGGCCCGGCTTTTCTGTTTTTAGAAAAAGACCGCCGCGAAGCCTTGGCGGTTTATTATGCGTTTTGCCGTTTGATGGACGATATTGCCGATGAGCCGGACGTGCAAAATCCGCAAGAACAGCTGGCCTTTTGGCAAACAGAAATAGAAAATATTTTTGACGGCAACCCTACCACTGCCTTGGGAAAAGACATACAAAAAGTGGCTGAAAAATATGGTATGCCGGCAGATCGGTTTTTATTGTTAATAGAAGGAATGCAATCCGATTTACAAGGCCGCCGTTATCAGAACTTTGAAGATTTGAGTTGGTATTTATGGCGGGTGGCCGGCATAGTGGGCCTGGCTACGTTAGATATTTTGGGTGTCAAAGGCCCGCGCGCGGAACAATTGGCCCGGTCCTTGGGGTTTGCGGTGCAAACCACCAATATCGTGCGCGATGTGTATGAAGATATAGCTTTGCAAAGAGTTTATTTGCCGCAGGATTTGCTGGAGCACCATCATCTTTCTTACGAAGATGTTTTGCAAAAAAACAATCCCAAAGCTCTCAGTGCGGCGGTAGCGGAATTGGCGGAAAAATCCAAAGGTTTTTATACCGAAGCAGCTGAAATTATCAAAACTTTTCCCCGCCGAAAAATGTTACCCTGTAAAATAATGGGTTTTGTATATCGGGCAAATCTTGCTAAAATAGAGAAAATGGACTTTTGTTTTTCACGGGCTGTTAAGTTGTCAAAGCGTGAAAAATTAGTAAATTGTATATATGCACTATTTAAACAGAACTTTAATTTATAGCTTGCTTTTGTGTGCGGTTTCTTCTTCCGGCTGGGCACAGGTGCCCTTGTCTGCCTGTTTGGAACAGGGGAAGAAAGAATTTTCTTTGCGTGATTTTAACAATGCCCGCAATACTTTTCAACGTTGTTTGTCCATAGACCCCAAAAATACGGAAACTTTGCTCAGTTTGGCGGCCGTACAAATGAAAACCGAAGATTTAAACGGCGCGCGTGCTTCTTTTTTGGAAGCTTTAAAACATATCAAAAGGTCTTCTCCGTACCTTTCCTATACGTATTCTATGTTGGGCGATATTGCATTAAAACAACAACAAAATAAAGCCGCTTTAACGTATTATAACCGCTCTTTAACCTACAACGAAGCCAATGTAAACTCTTTGGTAGGCAAGGGTGTTATTATAGAGTCTCAAGGGGATAAAAAAGGCGCGGCTAAAGTGTACGAAACGGCCTTGGCTGTGGAACCTTTGAATATCATCGCGCGCAAACGCCTGATTGCTTTAGAGCCTATTTATTTTAGTGATGAAGAAATGCTGGAAGCCATGAAACAGCGTTATGCCGTGGAACCCGATAAAAAAGAACTCACGAAAGAAGACCGGGAATTGTTTTCCAAAATCCACGAATCCGAACAACGCGGCGGGGTGGATTATTTGAAATCAAAACTCCCGTTGGTGCCGCAAGATTATACCGCCACTCTGTTTAAAGGGACCGACTTCGCCCGCGAAGTTTTGACCTTAAACGGCTACAATGCTTTGCAAAAGCAAGTGGGTCAAGATGCTATCAATGTCTTTCAAAAAATGAATATCCGTATCCAGGATATTTTTAAATTGCGTGACATGAAAGGCAATAAAATTTTTACCGATAAAAACACGCTGACTGACAGCGGATATTTGGTGTATAACGAAGCCTTACAAGGCAGAAAAGCTTATCTCTTGCCCAACGAGGCCGTGCCCCCTACCCAAGCTTTCTTGGAAAAAGTAAATAAACGGGTGAAAGAATTAAAAGAAAGCGGTTATACGGAAATATCCCGCGCTGAAATGGCTTTAATCAAACAACAAACCAACTGCAGCGAAAAAACCATGTTAAAAAGCTTGGGCCTGTATATCTTGCCGGTTACCACGAATGATAAACGTTATTTTGTGCTTTCGCGCGAAGGTTCTTCTGACAAAAAAAGCATTTCTTGGTATTATGTGGCCAGATACCGCAACAGGCGGGACCCTTCCGTAAAAGTACCCGCGAACAAAATGGCAGAAATGTATGCTTCTTTGAATTACAAAATTTGCCATGCCGGAGATGGGGAACTGATGGAGTAACCCTTTAGCATTTAAAAACCCGCTTCTTAAAAGAAGCGGGTTTTTTATTGAAGCATTTTTAAAAATTCTTCGGGCGTAAGAATGGGTATGGCTAATTCTTGCGCTTTTTTTAGTTTGCTTCCCGCCGCTTTGGCCGCTACTACAAAAGACGTTTTAGACGATACGCTTCCGCTGGTTTTGGCGCCGTGTTGACGGGCTAAAAGTTCGGCTTGGGCGCGGGTCATATTTTCCATTTCGCCGGTGAAGACAAGAATCTTCCCTTCCAGCGCGCGGGAAGCAACTTTCTTTTCCGGTTGGGTAAAATTAATGCCCAACTGCCGCAGTTGTTCTATTTGCTCACTGATGGCGGGGTCATGAAAGAAATTATAAACACTTTGTGATACTGCTTCTCCCACATCGGGAATAGATTTTAATTCTTCTAAAGTGGCTTGTCTTAGGTTGTCTAATGTATGGAAATGGTCTGCCAGGGTTTCGGCTGTTTTGGCTCCCACAAAGGTAATCCCCAGCGCAAAGAGCAAGCGCGAAAGTGGCCTTGTTTTGCTTTCTTGCAAACTATCTAACAGATTTTGGGATTTCTTTTCCTTAAAGTTTTCCAAAGAAAGTAAATGGAAAAAATTTAAATGGTAAAGGTCCGTAAAATTGGTAACAAATTCTCTTTCCACCAATTCATTCACCACCGCATCGCCCATGCCTTCAATATCCATGGCACCGCGGCTGGCGTAGTGTAAAATCCTTCCTTTGATTTGAGCCGGACAAGCGGGGTTAGCGCAGTAGTAACCTACTTCTGCTTCTGCTTTATACACCGCCTGGTGGCAAACGGGGCATTGGGTCGGGGGAAGAATATCTTGTTCGCCTAAATGTTCCACAACTTTTACCACTTTCGGTATCACTTCCCCCGCGCGCTCTAAAATGATTTTGTCCCCTACGCGCAAATTCAAACGTTTGATTTCATCAAAATTGTGCAAAGTAGCGTTGGAAATCACCACCCCCGCACAGGAGACCGGCTCCACTTGCGCCACCGGGGTAATAATGCCGGAGCGTCCTACGGAAAAAAGCACATGGTTTACAATGGTGGTGGCTTGTTCGGCGGGGTATTTAAAAGCAATGGCCCAACGGGGGCTTTTGGCCGTCGCACCCAAAATGCGTTGTTGGTCAAAAGAATTGACCTTGATAACCAGCCCGTCCGTATCAAAAGGCAAGTCGTGGCGGGTTTTGTCAAAATCTTGGTAAAACCGCAAAATATCTTCGGGGCGATTGGTTTTTAACCGAACCGGAGAAACGGCAAAGCCCCATGTTTGGCAATCTTCTATAAAGCGGCTGAAAGTCGGGCTGTTTATTTCCGCACGGCCGAAAGAATGGGCAAAAAATTTCAAGGGTCTTTGTGCGGTAACGGCGGCATCTTTTTGCCGCAAGGAGCCCGCGGCCGCATTGCGGGTATTGGCAAAAATAATTTGGTTTTTGGCGGCTTGTTTTTCGTTGAGTGCGGCCAAATCTTTTTTATCCAAATAAATTTCTCCGCGCACTTCCAATACGCCTTGGGGGGCTTGGTGCAAGCGGTGCGGAATGTCTTGTATGGTTAATACGTTGGCGGTAATGTCTTCGCCGGTTTTGCCGTCTCCGCGGCTGGCGGCGGTGGTTAAGATGCCGTTGATGTACGTCAATGAGCAGGAAACGCCGTCTATTTTGGTTTCCACGACCATTTCAAAATCATCAGTACCTAGTATTTTGGCACAGCGTTCATGCCAGGCAAGCACTTCTTGTTCGTTGTAAGAGTTATCTAAACTCATCATGGGCACGCCATGCATCACGGGGGCAAAAGAGGCGCTGGCTTTGCCGCCTATTTTTTGAGTCGGCGAATCTGCCGCCGCCAAGTACGGATATTGGGCTTCCAAGTCTTTGAGTTTTTTGTAGAGTTCATCGTATTGCGTATCGGACAAAACAGGGTCGTCCAAATCATAATAGCGATGATTATGAAATTCAATCAGTTTGCGAAGTTTGGCTATTTCTTCGGCGGGGTTCATAGGCTTTTATTGCGGACGTTCTTTTTTCAGTTGGTCCAACAGGCCATTAATGAATTTGCCGGAATTATCGGTAGAATATTTTTTCGCCAGTTCAATGGCTTCGTCAATAATAGCCGGAATCGGGTTTTTCTCCGCGTGAAAAACCAACTCATAAGCCGCCATGCGCAGAATGGAGCGGTCCACTACGGACATACGCCCGATGGTCCAATTTTTGGCATATTTGGAAACAAGCTCGTCTATGGCCGGCAAGTTTTGGGTAGTGCCTTCCACAAGTTCTTTGCAAAACTGAAAATTTTCACCCAATTCCCGCTCAAAATCCGCGGCATACGGCGCGACTTGCGCACCGGATAAAATTTTTGCGCTGTCTGCATAGTAAAGGCATTGTAACGCACATTCTCTGGCCATTCTGCGGTTGCTCATAGTATTTTTTGTTCCTCTGTCTGACGTCTGGTATTAAACTATTTTACTATATTTTGCGCGTTCTTCGCACCGCCTAAATTTGCGTTAGGGACCGCGTGGGTAAATTGACAGCCTTTTGCGCAACTTGGTATAATAAAAATGTCCTAAGAAAGGACGATTTTTTTTGCAAAGAAAATATAAATGGCCAGATTTGATAACAAAAGAACCTTTAAGAAAGATTTATACACCCGCAACGGAAATATCCGCGCGGCAGAAGTAAGAGTCATTGACTCCGACGGCACTATGCTGGGCATTAAGCCGACGGCAGAAGCCATCGCCCTGGCTAAAGAGCAAGAGCTGGACTTAGTGGAAATTTCACCCAACGCCCAGCCGCCTGTTTGTAAAATACTTGATTACAATAAGTATGTTTTTGAACAGAGCAAAAAGAACAAAGACGCCAAGAAAAAACAAAGCAAGGTAACGATGAAGGAATTGCGCATTAAATCCCGCATCGCCCCGCATGACTTGGACGTCAAACTCAGACAAATAGAAGGATTTCTTAAAAAGAAAGATCAGGTGCGTTTTGTGGTTGTGTTTCACGGCCGTGAAAACCAGCACAAAGATATTGGCGAACAAATCTTGAAAGACGCTGCCAAGCGTTTGGAAGAATTGGCCAATGTGGACGGAGGCCTGCAACAGCAAGGCAACCGCATGTCCATGACTTTTGTGCCCAAAGCCTAACTTTCTTTATAAGTTAAATAAACACCTGTCCGCGCATTGGTTTGCGTAGGGGAGGGCGCACCTTCGGGTGTGAGAATTAAAAAAGAGGATACAAAATGCCTAAATTGAAAAACCATAGCGGCGCCAAGAAACGCTTCCGCGTCACCGCCTCGGGTAAATATACCCATCGTAAAGCCGGCAGAAAGCACTTGCTTACGCCTGTTTCTGCCTCTCGTAAACATGATATGAGAGCCACCGGAGTAATTGAAAAGAACTCCTTGAACGGCCGCGCCTTGCAGAAAGCCCTGCCTGTTGCCAAATAAGAGGTGAAGCGAAATGAGAATTAAATTTAGCGTTGCCAGACACGCCAGAAAGAAAAAAATCTTGAAAGCCGCCAGCGGTTATTACGGAGACAAATCCCGCCGCTTGCGCATGGCTACCCAACAATTGGGTAAATCTTGGGTACACTCTTATGTGGACCGCCGCGACAAAAAACATACTTACCGCCAACTTTGGATCACTCGTATCAACGCCGCTGTACGCGAAGAAGGTATGAGCTACTCCAAATTTATCAGCGGTTTGGCTAAAGCCAACATTACGCTTAACCGCAAAATGTTGTCTGAAATGGCTATCAAAGACCCCGTGTCTTTCAAACAATTAGTTGAAGTAGCCAAACAGGCTCAAGCCTAAGCCAAAATAAGTGATTTAACA